>CAYWZF010000043.1:14225-21963 GCA_964461555.1 uncultured Robiginitalea sp.
AGAGCATTTGGGGGTTCTTGAGCAGCATAGCGGGGTTTGTTAGGGCAAATATAGCTAATTCGCAGCGCTGCCTCTTAAACTGGGAGAAGGTATTGTTGCCCTATGAACCAGGCCTATCCCTGTTTCAAGGGTCAGCAGAAAAAGTAATAATCGGACCCGGGCTGCCATTCCTGTCGGTGCAGAAAGTTGCGGATTTGGGCCTGCGCCTCCGGGTTGGCCACCGTTATGAGGCTCTGGGGGCTTTCCAGGGTCGCAACCGCGCTGTAATGCTGCAGGGGCTTTCCGTAAATTTTCTTCCCGATCTTGTTCGGATTGTCACAGACCCATTGAAAATCAAGCCCATGTTGTACCAGCATGCGGGCCACCTTCTTGCCTTTGAAGCCGGCTCCCCAGATCACCAGCGGTCGGTGGGGCTGCCTGTCGAGCTTCAGGAAATAGTGCGTTTTGATTTCCAAAAAATAATTCTGGGCGTAGTGTTCCGAATTCCGGGAGGTACGGGCCTGATAGTCGCGCCAGTGGTGTAACAGCTGGTCAGAAGGAAGGCACTTAAGGCCGCCCTCGTAAAAGCGGAAACAAAGGTCGTAGTCTTCCGGGTAGCGATCCGGATCAAAGGCCCCGCAAGCCTGCAGGTCGCTGCGGAACGCCATCCAGCAGGGGGAGGGCACGACACATTCCTTGTAGATCTCACTGAAATTGGAGCCGGTGGCCGTCAGCCCGTTCAGCCAGGCTTCGTACCGGGCATAGCCCTCCGAAATGCCATGGTCCGAAAAATAACGTACCTGCCCCAGGGCCAGGTGGCCGGCACCATGGGCCTCCAATTGCCCCGCCATCACGGCCAATCTCCGGGGAGCCATCACATCGTCGGAGTCCATCCGGGTAATGAAGCGGCCCCGGCTTGAGGCGTAGGCCGTTCGCAGGGCCGGGATGATGCCGGCACCCCTGTTGTCGAGGAGCTTGATGCGCGGGTCGCGTCGCGATGCCTCGTGCACGAGTTCGCGGCTGCGGTCTTCAGAACGGTCGTCTACCGCGAGGAGCTCCCAGCCCGGCTCGGTTTGTTCGCATACCGAGCGGAGGCATTCCCCCAGGAACGATTCTGTATTCCGGAACGGCATCAAAATGCTGATCAGCGGTTCTTTCACAGGGGCTTGCATTTACTTTCATCTGATGGCCCGCAACGGCCGGCGCACCTCCGGGCCAGCCTGCAGGCGGGGCTATCGTCCCCGCGATTTTTCCAGAGCCTTCGCAATGGCCGCTTCGGCCAGGGGCGCCATCATTTGGTAGCCCTTCTCCGTGGGGTGCACCTCGTCGGTGGCCAGGGTCTTGTCGAGCCCGTTGCGCGCATCGGCCATGGCCGAGAAATAGTCCAGGTAAACCAGGTCGTTGGCTTCGGCATAGGCCTTTATCATGGCATTCAGCCTGGGGATCTTTACATTGGGCTCCAGTCCCGGCCTCCAGGGATAATCAAAGGCGGGAAGGACCGAGCTGAGCACCGGTTCGATGCCGTTGGCACGGGCCAGTTCGGCCATCGATTTCAGGTTGTCAAGAATCTGCTCCAGGGTCATGGGGCCCGTATTCCCGGCAATATCGTTGGTGCCGGCAAGAATGACCACCACTTTGGGCCTTAGGGCAATCACGTCCTGGCGGAAGCGCAGCAGCATCTGGGGCGTGGTCTGCCCGCTGATCCCCCTGTTGATATACGGTTTTCCGCGAAAGAACTCGGGCACCTTGTCAAGCCAGCCGATCGTGATGGAATTCCCCATGAATACGACCCGGTTTTCGCCTTCAGCCGGGGGCGGCAGGGAATCATTCGCGGCCCGGAACTGGGCCAGGTTCGGCCAGTCCTGGCCCCGGGATTCCCGGGGGGCGAAGAGCGAAAGGGCACAGAGCATCAACAGGAATTTCGGGAAGGGTTTGTGCAGGCAGGTATTTTGTCGGGTCACGGGTGTCTCACAGGTTTAAAGGGGTATACTCAGTTCTGGGCCTTGGGAGGGGTCAGCATGATATGGGCCCGGTGTGTGCCCGGGTCCATAAGCCAGGGAAACCCCGGGGGTGCCGGGGTTGTCGGCAGCCCGGTGCTTTCACCCGTGGCAAAGGGGATATAGAAAACATAGCGGACATACGGGTTCTCAATCGCCCCGGTCTCTGAATTGACCGTTCCGGTAAAGACGCAAAGGGTGGCCTTGTCGGGCATTTTCAGGGCGCCCGATTTGACTTCAGCCTCGCGGGCGTCAAAGATCTCCTGGAAATCTTTGCCCTGGGCCTTAAGCTCACGCCCCCGGGCCATAAAGGGGTCCAGGTCTTTGTGGTAGGCAGCCGTCGAAAAGGACTCGTTTGCCGGGTCGTCGGCCAGGGCGATGTAGTCGTTCGACCCCTGGCGAAGGGTGGTGAACTTGCCGGCAGGGTCGTATCCGTAAACCTTTGCCCCATCCCGGAATTCTTCCGGCACCGCCATCAGGGCGGTGCGTATCTGCCAGTCTGCCGGGGGAATATCCTGGGCCGGGAGCACCTGCGCAGCTGCGCATAGGTATAATAGGAAAATTGCTTTCTTCAACATCGTTTTTAGTATTTGGCGCTTTGGCCCTGGGTCGTGGTTCGTACAATGAAGGCGCGCAGGTCGTCATTGGCCTGTTTGAGGTCTTCCCGCCTCAGGTACATCATATGCCCGCTGCGGTAGCCTTTGAATTCAAAGCGGTCTTTCATCCGGCCACTGGGGTCTACCTGCCACATGGTGTATTTGGCGTTGAAATAGGTAGTGGCCCCGTCATAATAGCCCGACTGGATCAGCACGTTCAGATAGGGGTTCTGCGCCATGGCCTGCCGCAGGTTCTCGCGGGTGTCGTCGTCTTCGTTGTTCCAGGGGTGAACCGGGCCGAACATGTAGTATTTCATGTCGGTCTTGAAATTCAGCTCTTCCTGCAGGTAATAATTGATGGCAGGGGTAAAGCTGTGCAGCCAGGAGGTGAGCTCAGCCGAATAATCGGGCCTCATGCCGGCCAGGGTCTTATCGATCCCCAGGTAACGGCTGTCGAGCCGGCCGATGTTGTAACCACCCCGGTCGCGCAGAAGGGCCTTCCAGAAATAGGAGGTGGGCACGCTCAGGTTCAGGTCCAGGATCTCTTTTTTGCCCAGACCCGAATAATAGGCCATTTTTTCAGCCACTGCTTCGCGCTCGGCCGCCGGGATAAACCCGCCCTTGGCGAGGGCCGGGATGAGGGTGTTCACGGTGAATTCCTCCGATTCAGGCAGAATCTCCAGCAGGTCTTTTTGCTGAAGGGCTGCGGGAAGCGCCTTCTGATACCAGGCGGCAGCGGTGTAGTAGGGGAGGTTCAGGGCCTCGCTCACCGGGCCGCCCACCCGGATCACCTTGTAATCGGCCGGGGAGACCATGATAACCCCGTTCAGGTACATCCACTGCTGGTTCTGGAGGGCCAGGGAGAGCCCCATGACCCGGGTGCCCCCGTAGCTCTCCCCGATGATGTACTTGGGAGACCGCCAGCGGTTGTGGCGGGTCACGAAGGTATTGAGCCATTCGGCCAGGTATTTGGTGTCTGCGTTGATCCCGAAGAATTTCTCGCGGTCCACTTCCTTCCCGCTTTCGGGGATGGTGCGCGAATAGCCGGTGTTGGCCGGGTTCACGTACACGATATCAGTTACGTCCAGCACCGAGTAGGGGTTCTGGTCAACCCCGTACGGCTGCACGGGATAGCCCTCATCGTCGATGCGCAGGATGCGCGGCCCGGTATAGGCCAGGTGCATCCAGACCGACCCGGAACCGGGGCCCCCGTTGAAGGAGATCAGCAAGGGGCGAGAGGCGCGGTCTTTGATATTGTTGCGGGTGTAATAGGTGTAATGCAGGGCGGCAATGGGCTTCCCGTTCTCGTCCCAAACCGGCTGTGTGCCCGTTTCGGCCGTATAGGTCAACGAAACGCCGTTAATGGTAACCGCGTGCTGGGTAACCACGGTGGTATCTGCCGGCAGGGAACGGTTCTGGGCCTGGAGCGAAAGGATTCCGGCAAAAGCGAGTGCCGTGAGCAAGGATCGGAGTCTGAATTTCATGTTGGTTTCGTTTAGCTCCCTAAAATAACATTTTTAGCGGTCTTTGCCACACCCCCTGGTCGAATGCCGAATCCTGAATCGGCTTCCCGTCCGGCTTTTTGCTATCTTTAAGGAAACAGGCGTCATGAAACAAATCAACCGAAGGACCTTCAACCGGAAATTGTCGCAGGGGCTGGCAGGTACCTTCCTGGCCGGGAACCTCCCGGCCGCCAATGCCTTTTGCGCGGCCCGCCCGCAGAAAAAACAGCTTGGGGTGGCCCTGGTCGGACTGGGAAGTTACAGCACCTACCAACTGGCCCCAGCGCTCCAGCTCACCGGGTATTGCCGGTTGGCCGGCATCGTGACCGGCACCCCGGCCAAGGCAGTACAGTGGATGCGGCAATACGGCCTGGAGGAACGCCATGTATACAATTATGAGAACTTCGACCGCATTGCCGACGACGAGGCCATCGACATCGTCTATGTGGTGCTGCCCAACAGCATGCACGCCGAATTCACCATACGGGCTGCCCGGGCCGGAAAGCATGTCATTTGCGAGAAGCCCATGGCCATGGATGTGGAGGAATGCGATGCCATGATGGAGGCCTGCAGCCGGGCAGGCGTCAAACTGGGGATCGGGTACCGCCTCCACTCGGAGCCTTACACCCGGGAGGTCAAGCGCCTGGTGCGCGAAAGGACCTTTGGCCACGTGCGCTTTGTAATCGGGGAGGCGGGATACATTTCTTCAGGCAACCCCGACCAGTGGCGCCTCAACAAGACGCTATCGGGGGGCGGGGCCCTGATGAACATGGGGGTGTACGCCATCCAGAGCTGCATTTACGGCTGCGGCAAGAACCCGGTTGCGGTAAGCGCCCAGGAATTCAGCACCCGCCCCGACTATTTCAAGGATACTGACGAGACCATCACCGCCCAGCTCACCTTTCCCGATGGCACCATCGGCACAGTCATGACCTCCCACAACGCCAATGCGAACCGGCTCTACGCCTCCTGCGACTCGGGCTGGTTTGAGCTGCAGCCGGCCAACAACTACGGCCCGCTGGCCGGGCAGACCTCCCGGGGCCCGATCGAATTCCCGCACGAGCCCCAGCAGAAACTGCAAATGGACGATTTTGCCCGGCACATCCTGGAAGGCACGCCCAACCGGGCGCCAGGCGAAATGGGGCGCCGCGACATGGTGATTGTGGAAGCGATTTACCGGTCCATACGCGAAGGAGGGAGGATGCTCCCTATTGAGCTCCCCCCTGGCTACGGGTTGGCCGAATGATCAGCCGAACCCCTCAAACACCCCCAACCCGAAAAGGGCGAAATCGTATTTTACCGGATCTTCCGGATCGAGGCGGCGCAGGGCCCTGTCGAGTTCCGACAAGGCCCTGGCGTCGTTCTGCTTCCGGCGCAGGAGCCCCAGGCGGCGGGCCACCTTGCCGCTGTGTACGTCAAGGGGGCACGAGAGCTGGGCTGGTCTGATCCGGGTCCAGAGCCCGAAGTCGACCCCGGTATCTGAGGGGCGCACCATCCAACGCAGGAACATGTTGATCCGCTTGGCAGCTGATCCCCGCATGGGGTCCGAAAAATGCTTTTCGCTCCGGGCCTCATGGGGTACGGCCATAAAGACCTCCCGTGCCCGGCTGATCGCCCCCATCAAGTTCATCTCGCCTTCTTCCGGCACGAAAAGGGCCTCGAGGGTCCCGTGGTGGCGGTATACCTGCTGCAGCGCCCGCACAAAAAAGGAGGCGTCGGCCGAATTAAAGGTCCGGTGCACGAAAGCGTCGAGCTGTTTCAGGTCGCCAGGCCCGGCGTTTGAGACAAATTCAAAGGGCGAATCATCCAGGCGGTGCATCAGCCCGCGGGCGCTCCGGATGATGCTTTTCCGGTTGCCCCAGGCCAGGGTGGCGGTGAGGAACCCGGCGATCTCGATGTCTTCGCGGCGTTCAAAATCATGGGGCACCTGAATGGGGTCGGTTTCCAGGAATTCCGGCCGCTGGTACTGGGCAGCCTTGGCATCCATAAAGTCTTTCAGGTCGCGGCGGTTCATGGTGGGGTAGGTTGGGAGGCCTGCAGATACAGGGCAGGGCCCAGCAGGATCAGGTTGTACAGGGCGTGCAGGCCGATAGACCAAGTAAGGCCGAAGCGAACCCTGATAAAGCCCAGAAATACCCCGGTAGCGCATTGGGGGGCGATCAGCAGGGGCAGCAGGGGCCAGAACTGCCTCCAGCCCGGGAAATTGAAGGCATGCAGCAGGCCAAAGGCCAGGGTAAAGCCGTAGAATGCCCGGGGAAAGAGGCCCGGCCGCCTGAAAAAGCAAAGGGGTGCCCGGAACAGGGTTTCTTCGAGCCCCGGTGCGATCACAATGGCGTAAGCCGCTACGAAAATCGGAGGGTACTGCTCCAGGAAGGTTTCCACCCGATGGGTCCCCAGGTCGGCCCCGGCAGCCGAGGCCACCATTCCGGCAAAGGCCCCGAGGGCGAAGTTCAACCCGAGGCACCAGAGGGTGAGTTCGAGCAGCACGCCCACCCGGTACTTCCAGTTCCTGTCAGGATCGCTGGCGTAAACCGGACGTCTGGCAAAGGCGAGTACTTCCCCGATCATATCACGGCACGATCTGTCCGTCTACCATGGTGAGTTTGCGGTCGGCCATATCGGCCAGCTCTTCATTGTGGGTTACGATCACGAAGGTCTGTCCGTAGGTGTCGCGCAATTCAAAGAAAAGCTTGTGGAGGCGGTCGGCGCTGGCCGAATCCAGGTTTCCGCTGGGTTCGTCGGCCAGTACCACATCAGGCCGGTTTACCAGGGCCCTGGCAACAGCCACCCGCTGTTGTTCCCCTCCCGACAACTCGGCGGGTTTGTGGCCTGCGCGGTGGCCCAGCCCCAGGAATTCCATGAGTTCCAGAGCCCTTTTTTCGGCCTCGGCCTTCGGCACATCAGCGATGAAGGCGGGTATACAGACATTTTCCAAAGCCGTGAATTCCGGGAGCAGCTGGTGGAACTGGAATACGAACCCGATATGGGTATTGCGGAATTTCGCGAGTTGTTTTTCGTTCATCCGCGTCACATCCTGCCCGTTGATCTCAATACGGGTGCCGGGCGAGGGGCTCGGTTGGTCGAGGGTTCCAAGTATTTGGAGCAGGGTGGTCTTGCCGGCCCCGGAGGCCCCGACGATCGAGACGATCTCGCCACGCCCGATTTCGAGGCCGACCCCTTTCAGCACTTCAAGGTCGCCGTAAAATTTATGGATATGGGATGCCCGGATCATGCCTGTACGTTCAGAGGCTGAAAGTACACATTCAGCCAGAATTGACCAAACAGGGGCGGGGCAGGGGCCTCCCGGAATTCCGGCGGCGCAACCCAGGGCGACCAGTTATGGGTGGCTCCCCCCGGGATTTCGTTTTTTTTTAGCATCTTTAAAACAAACTATTGGCCATGGCTCCATATCGCTACCTGGAAGAATACAGCATTGAGGTTACCAAGGAATTGAGGGAACGCTATACCCGGATCATTTCTGAGATTGGCGAAGACACGTCCCGGGAAGGGTTGCTGAAGACCCCTGAGCGGGCTGCCAAGGCCATGCTGTTCCTGACCCAGGGCTACCGGCAAGACGCCGTGGAGATCCTCAAAGGGGCCATGTTCAAGGAGTCGTACAGCGAGATGGTCATCATCAAAGACATTGAACTGTATTCCCTTTGCG
>CAYWZF010000044.1:0-21006 GCA_964461555.1 uncultured Robiginitalea sp.
ATTGCATACCTCCCTCTCTCGAAAACCAAACTAACCTGGCCGATAACCGCCATACTTACTGGTAACCGCCATACTTAAATGATGGAGGGCAACGGACTATTTTATGGTCGGGGAAGCCGTCCCCAGCCCAGGGGTATAACCGTCATCCCTAAAAGCACTGAGGCATGGCGCGATGAGAAAAATCATCCATGTGGATATGGATGCCTTTTACGCTTCGGTCGAGCAGCGGGATCATTCCCAGTACCGGGGCAAACCCATCGTAGTCGGGGGCCGCCCCGAAAAGCGCGGAGCGGTGGCCGCCGCCAGCTATGAGGCCCGGAAATTCGGGGTACGCTCGGCCATGACCGGGGCCCTGGCCCGGCAGAAATGCCCCGACCTTATCTTTGTAAAGCCCCGGTTCGAAAGGTATCGGGAAGTGTCGCACCACATCAGGGGCATTTTCGGCGAATACACCGACCTGGTCGAGCCCCTGTCGCTCGATGAAGCCTACCTCGACGTTACCGAAAACAAGAAGGGCCTCCCCTCGGCCAGCCTCATCGCCCGCGAAATCAGGCGTCGGATTTTGGAGGAGACCGGCCTTACCGCTTCGGCGGGGATTTCGGTGAACAAGTTCGTCGCCAAGATAGCCAGTGACATAAACAAGCCCAACGGCCAGAAAACCGTTCCGCCCGAAGAAGTCGAAGCCTTTCTGCTCGCCCTCGACATAAGGAAGTTCTACGGGGTTGGCAGGGTAACCGCCGAAAAGATGTACCGGCTGGGCATTTTTACCGGGGCCGATCTGCGCGGGCGCTCCGAAGCCTTCCTTTGTGAGCATTTCGGGAAAAGCGGGTCGCATTTCTACCAGGTGGTGCGAGGGGAGCACCACAGCCCGGTGCAACCCAGCCGCATTGCCAAATCGGTCGGGGCCGAACACACCTTTGCAGAAAACCTGAGCAGCGAGGTCTTTATGCTCGAAAAACTGGAGGGGATCGCGGCCGAGCTGGAAAAGCGCCTGGCTTCGAGGCAGCGGTCGGGTCGCACGGTGACCCTGAAGATCCGGTACAGCGACTTCAGCCTGCAGACCCGCAGCCGCACCCTGGCAGGGCCGGTATCTGCTGCCGCCGATATCCTTGAAACCGCCCGGGAACTGTTGTATCAGGACCCTCTGCAAAATTCGGTACGCCTGCTGGGGATTTCCCTGTCAAACCTCGATTCAGAAAGGGATGCTTCCCCAGGCGACACCCCGGGGGCCGAAACGGTATCGGTACAGCTCCGGTTCGACTTTTAGCACGGCCGGTCGACCCGTCAGGCGCAGCTTGCCTCGATCTGGGTAACCCGCAGGGTGTTGACCATGCCTTTGTCTTTGATGGGCATGGCTGCCAGGCTGATGAGCATGTCGCCTGCTTCGAGGAAGCCTTTCTGACAGGCGATCTGGTTCACGTCATCGATGGTCTCGTCGGTAGAAACAAAGCGATCGTAGTAGAAGGCCTTAACCCCCCATAACAAATTGAGCTGGGAGAGGATGGTGCGGTTGGAGGTGAATACCAGGATGTGGGCGCTCGGCCGCCAGGCAGAGATCTGGAATGCCGTGTAGCCGCTGTTTGTCAGGGTCGAGATGGCCTTGGCTTTGATCTCGTTGGCCATGATGGCGGCGTGGTAGCAAACTGATTTGGTAATGTACCGCTTGGTGCGGATCGTTGGCGGTTCCTGGGGCACCTTGATCAGGTCTGAGCTCTCCACGCATTTCAGGATGCTGGCCATGCGCTGGATGACCTGAACCGGGTAATTGCCCACCGAGGTTTCCCCTGAGAGCATGACGGCGTCGGCACCGTCCATGACGGAATTGGCCACGTCGTTGACCTCGGCCCGGGTCGGGGTAAGGCTGGTGATCATCGTTTCCATCATCTGGGTGGCAATGATCACCGGGATGCGCGCCTTCTTCGCGCGGAGCACCAGGCGTTTCTGGATGAGGGGAACCTCCTCTGCCGGCACTTCCACGCCCAGGTCGCCCCGGGCAACCATGAGGCCGTCGCAATAGGCGACGATCTTGTCGATATTCTCAACCGCCTCGGGCTTTTCAATCTTGGCCACGATCGGGATCTTGTGCTCGGCGTGTTTTTCGATGAGCTGTTGCAGGTCGATCAGGTCCTGGCTGTGCCGCACAAACGACAGGGCGATCCAGTCCACTTTCTGGGAAATGGCAAAAATGGCGTCCCTGATGTCTTTCTCGGTAAGGGCCGGCAAAGAAATATTGGTGTTGGGCAGGTTGACCCCCTTCTTGGATTTCAGGGGTCCGCCCTGAATAACGCGGGCCTTCACCCGGTCTTTCCCGTTGGTTTCCAGGATCTCGAAGATCAGTTTCCCGTCGTCGAGCAGAATGCGCTCCCCGGGCTTCACATCTTTGGGAAAGTTCTTGTAATTCATATAAACCTCTTCGGAGGTTCCTTCAAAGGGCTTGCCTGTCTTGAAGAAGATCTCGTCTCCCGGGGCAACCACCACCTCCCCAGACATGACGCCTACCCGGAGTTTCGGCCCCTGCAGGTCTGCCAGGATAGCCGTATAAAGGCCAAGCTCCTCATTGAGCTCCCGGATGGTCCGGATCCGCTCGGCCACATCTTCATAATCGGCATGTGAGAAGTTCACGCGGAAGACATCGACCCCGGCGCTGATCATTTGGCGGAGCACTTCCCGTTCACTCGTAGCGGGCCCGAGGGTGGCTACAATCTTCGTCTTTTTCTGGGTTGGCATATGCGTTCAGTAAATTAGATTGTATTTGGATTTAAGTCCGGAGGCATCCAGTCGGTACGCGGTGACCAGCCTCTGAATGGAAAGCAGTTTGTCGAGCAGGCCGGGCGGATCTTCATCTCCCTCCACCTTCAGAAAATAGTCCACTTCCCGCTTTTCGGGGATCAGGTAATGGCGCGCCTCCGAAGGTTGGTCGGGGAAAAGCCCGCCAGCCTGGCCGGCGACCAGGCTCCAGCCGGTATTCCGGAACAGGGTCCATTCCCGGAAGTGGGCTTCATCCTTCCACTGGAACACCGGGAAACAGGCGCGATTCCCCAGTTCCAGATCTTTCGGAGTCCGGCTCAGGGACAGGCCGCAGGCCGCATTGAGGGCATAGGCCAGGCAGTGGTCTTCCGATTGACAATGTAAGGCAAACAAGCCGAAGGAAGTATCGTCTAAGAGGTCCTCCCAAATAGTGTGTGTGGCGCCCATCTCGTTTTAAACGAATGGTAAATATACAGGTTCTGCCCGAATTCACCTAGCCTGCCGCGCGCAGTGGGCCGAATTCAGGGGCCGGGCAGGCATGTGGGGAGGAAATGGCAGCTCCCTAGCGCTGCATTTTGTTCTGCAGGGCGAAAAAGGCCCGTTTGGAGGCCTTTTCCTCGGCCTTTTTTTTGGAAGTTGCCCTTGCCTTGGCCATGATGCGCCCATCGATCCGCAGCTTGACGGCAAAATGCTTTACCGGGTCTTTCCCGGTGTCTTCGTATACCTCAAAGTGGAATTCCTTCTTCTGTTTCTGGCACCACTCAATCACCAGGCTCTTGTAGCTGATGACCTGGCCCTCGAGCTGCTCGATGTCCACATAGGGCTCAATCACCCGGCTATTGATGAATTTTTCGCAGTACTCATAGCCCCGGTCGAGGTAAATGGCCCCGATCAGGGCCTCGAACACATTGCCGTAGATGTTTTCCCCAAAGTGCGACTTGGGGATGCGGCTCTCGACAAAACGCAGCAAATCCAGGTCTTTCCCCAATTCGTTCAGGTGCTTCCGGCTCACGATCTTCGACCTCATTTTGGTCAGATATCCCTCATCCCCGGCCGGCACCTCCTTGTACAGGTGTTTGGAGATGATGGTGCCCAGCATGGAATCGCCCAGAAACTCCAGGCGTTCGTAATTCATCGGGTTTCCCTTCTTGTCCTTTTGGTTGGCAGACCGGTGCAGGAAGGCGCGTTTGTAGATTTCCAGCTTTTTGGGCTTGAACCCCAGGATCTTTGTGATTCCCAAAAAAAAATCCCCATCCTCTTTGGAATGGGAATTGAATATATTTCCGGGAAATGTCATACGGGGCTTAACTTATCTTCTTGAAAAGGACGCAGGCGTTGTGGCCTCCAAATCCGAAGGTGTTGCTCATCGCCACCCGCACATCCCGTTTTTGTGCTTTGTTGAGTGTCAGATTGAGCCTCGGGTCGATGTTTTCGTCTACCACCGAATGATTGATGGTCGGGGGCACTATGCCGTGTTCCATGGCCAGGATCGAAGCGATGGCTTCTATGGCTCCGGCGGCACCTAGCAGGTGGCCCGTCATGGATTTGGTGGAATTGATGTTGATGTCGTGGGCATGGTCGCCGAAAACCTGCGATATTGCCTTGAGTTCGGCAACGTCACCCAAAGGGGTGGAAGTGCCGTGCGTATTGATCGCGTCGACCTCATCGGGTGTTACCCCGGCATCTTTCAGGCAGTTTTCCATGACCCGCACTACCCCGATCCCATCCGGGTGGGGGGCGGTCATATGGTATGCATCGCTGGAGAGGCCTCCCCCGGCGACTTCTGCGTAAATCTTGGCACCCCGTGCAACGGCGTGTTCGTATTCCTCAAGGATCAGGGCTCCCGCCCCCTCTCCCAGCACAAAACCATCGCGGGTGGCATCGAAGGGGCGCGAAGCTGTTTCAGGGCTTTCGTTGCGGGTAGACAGGGCGTGCATGGCGTTAAAGCCCCCCATTCCCGCAATGGTAACGGCTGCCTCGCTTCCTCCGGTCACAACCACATCGCAGTACCCCATGCGTATGTAGTTCAGGGCGTCGATAATCGCGTTGGCCGAGCTGGCGCATGCCGAAACCGTGGTATAGTTGGGCCCCATAAACCCATGCTTGATGGAAATATTGCCCGGGGCGATATCGGCAATCATCTTGGGGATGAAGAAAGGGTTGAAGCGGGGGGTCCCGTCTCCCTCAGCGTAGTTCAGCACTTCGGTCTGGAAGGTCTCCAGGCCACCGATTCCGGCACCCCATATCACCCCCACCCTGAATTTGTCAAGGTGGTCGAGCTCCAGTTTTGCATCGGCTATGGCTTCGTCGGAAGATACCAGGGCATACTGGGTAAAACGATCGAGCTTGCGCACTTCCTTACGGTCGAAAAAGTTCAGCGGATCGAAGCCCTTCAGCTCGCAGGCGAATTTGGTCTTGAACTTCTCGGTATCGAAATAGGTAATCGGGGCCGAACCGCTCTTGCCGCTTTTAAGGCCTTCCCAATAGGCTTCGACCGTATTTCCGATGGGCGTCAGAGCGCCAAGGCCCGTAACTACTACTCGTTTTATTTGCATGCAACGATTCTGTTTGGAAGCTGAAAATCCCAAGCGTAAATTAAAAAAAATTATCCATGCAGCCTGTTTACCACATGGATAATTTACGTTCTCGTATGATTACAACATGTAATTACTTGGCCTCCTCGATATAGCTTATCGCCTGGCCTACGGTAGCAATATTTTCTGCCTGATCGTCCGGGATTTGGATGTCAAATTCCTTCTCGAATTCCATGATCAGTTCTACTGTATCCAGAGAATCCGCGCCCAGGTCGTTAGTAAAGCTCGCTTCTGGAACCACCTCATTCTCGTCTACCCCCAGCTTATCAACAATGATGGCTTTAACACGTGATGCAATGTCCGACATATTGTTTTGGTTTTAAATTTAAATTGTTGGCAAAAATATAAAACTTTGGATTAAATACACTAAATACCGATAAAATGTACTCCAAATTACCCATGTGTACAACTTGTATAGTACTTTTACGGCAAATTGACACGTCTTCCCATGCAGCCGATCCCTGCTAAAAATCTCATTTTATTTGCTTCAGGATCAGGCTCTAATGTTGAAAACATAGCCAGGCACTTCGCGACCGACCCCAGGGTCTGCATCCGGGGCGTGTTCTGCAACAACACAAAAGCGGGGGTTATCGAGCGCTGCCAGCGCCTCGGGCTGTCGCTTTACTGCTTCAACCGGGCGGCCTTTGAAGACCCCTCCGGGCTGGTTCGCGTGCTGCAATGCCTCGAGCCCGACCTGATTGTCCTGGCCGGTTTCCTCTGGAAGATCCCTGAGCACCTGGTTCTGGCTTTCCCGCAAAAAATAATCAATATTCACCCCGCCCTGCTGCCCAAATTCGGCGGGAAGGGCATGTACGGCATGCACGTGCACCAGGCGGTGGTAAACGGGGGCGAAAAGGAATCGGGCATTACCATCCATTATGTGAACGAGGCCTATGACGAGGGGGCGGTCATCTTCCAGGAAAAAGTAGCCCTTAACCCTTCCGACAGCCCGGATGATGTTGCGGCCAAGGTACACGCCCTAGAATACGAACACTTTCCGGCGGTCATCGAATCGCTCCTATTCCCCTGAAATGGCAGAGAAAAACCGGTACTATACGGTCTGGAAAGGTAAGAAGCCCGGGGTTTATGAAGGCTGGGATGCCTGCAAGCGCCAGATCGAAGGATTCCCCGGGGCCCAGTATATGGGGTTTCCGACATCTGAAGGGGCCGAGCGCGCCCTCAGGGCCGGGTATGGGGCCGCTATTGCGGCCAGGAAGAAAAGCCAGGGAGCAGAGGCCGGGGCCTTGTCGCGGATCGGGGCGCCCAATTACCACTCCATCGCTGTGGATGCGGCCTCGAGCGGCAACCCTGGACGCATGGAATACCAGGGCGTAGACACCCGTACCGGAAAGCGACTATTCCGCCAGGGGCCGTTTGAGGAAGGCACCAACAACGTGGGGGAATTTCTGGCCATCGTCCACGGCCTTGCCTACCTTAAGAAACAGGGCAGCGACCGGATCATCTACTCCGATTCGCGCACCGCCATCAGCTGGGTCAGGAAAAAACACTGCAATACGAAGCTGGCTGAAAGCGAGGCCAACAAGCCACTGTTCGAGATGATCCGAAGGGCCGAGCACTGGCTCAAAACCCACACCATTACCACCCGCGTTGTGAAATGGGAGACCCGGGCCTGGGGTGAGATTCCGGCCGACTTCGGCCGCAAATAGACGCGTGTCGTTTTCGCGTCGCAACTGCCTGCAAAGTCGTCATTCAAAAGCGTATATTTGCAGCAAAAATCAAACCTTGTGGGCAATTTACTTATTGTTGGCACAGTCGCCTTCGATGCCATAGAGACGCCATTCGGCAAAACAGATAAAATCCTTGGGGGAGCAGCCACCTTCATCGGGCTGGCGGCCTCTCATTACAGGGTTAATCCCGGTATCGTATCTGTGGTAGGGGAGGATTTCCCTTCCAAGTATATAGATCTATTCAGGAACAAGAACATAAACATCGAGGGGCTTGAGGTGGTAGAAGGCGGAAAAACCTTTACCTGGAGCGGGAAATACCAGCACGACCTCAACAAGCGGGACACGCTTTCAACAGACCTCAACGTACTGGCTGATTTTAACCCCGTGGTACCTGCTGCTTTTCGCAGTGCTGAGGTGGTCATGCTGGGGAACCTGCATCCTGAAATCCAGATGCAGGTGCTGGAACAGCTCGAATCCCGCCCAAAGCTGACCGTGCTTGACACCATGAACTACTGGATGGAACACACATGGGACTCCCTGATGGCAGTCATCGGAAAGGTCGATGTCATTACCATCAATGACGAAGAGGCCCGGCAGCTTTCAGGCGAATACTCTCTCGTTCGGGCAGCGGATAAAATCAGCAAGATGGGGCCTGACTACGTGTTGATCAAAAAGGGCGAGAACGGGGCCCTGCTCTTCCATGAAAAAAAGATCTTTTTTGCCCCAGCCCTTCCACTCGAAGAAGTCTTTGACCCCACCGGGGCAGGGGATACGTTTGCCGGGGGTTTCACGGGATATCTGGCCGAAACCCAGAATATTTCATTCGAAAATTTAAAGAACGCCGTTATACACGGGGCCAACCTGGCGTCCTTTTGCGTGGAACGATTTGGGACCGAACGCCTGCTTGACGTGAAATCAGGAGAAATCGCAAGCAGGTTGCAGGAATTCAAGGATCTGACACAATTTGATTTTGAAGTGCAATAACCCCGGAACAAAGGGGTTTTTTTAATATTTTCTGAATGAGCGATGCCATAAAACACGAATGCGGGATCTCCCTCATCCGCCTGCTGAAGCCCCTGGAATACTATCAGGAAAAATATGGTTCTGCCTTCTACGGGGTAAACAAAATGTACCTGATGATGGAGAAGCAGCACAACCGCGGGCAGGATGGAGCCGGGTTTGCGAGCATCAAACTCGACATGCGGGCAGGCGAGCGGTACATGAGCAGGGTGCGCTCGATCGAATCACAGCCCATTCAGGACATCTTTGACCGCATCAACCAGCGTATCAATTCGTCGCTGAAAGAACACCCGGAAGCGGTGGGAGACGTAGCCTGGCAGAAACGGAACATCCCCTATGTGGGTGAGTTGCTCCTGGGCCATGTGCGTTATGGTACCTTTGGGAAGAACAGCATCGAAAACGTCCACCCATTCCTGCGGCAGAATAACTGGATGCACCGCAACCTGATCGTGGCGGGGAATTTTAACATGACCAACGTAAAGGAGTTGTTCGAGAACCTAGTCCAGCTCGGGCAGCACCCCAAGGAAATGGCCGATACCATTACGGTCATGGAAAAGATTGGTCATTTTCTGGATGATGCCGTAGCCAAGCTCTACAAAGAGATCAAAAAGGAAGGGTTTACCAAGATGGAAGCCTCTCCCCTGATTGCCGAACGCCTCAACGTGGCCAAAATTCTCCGCAAGTCGTCGAAAAACTGGGACGGGGGGTACGCCATGGCCGGCCTGCTCGGCCACGGCGATGCCTTTGTGCTGCGCGACCCGAACGGGATCAGGCCCGCCTATTACTACCAGGATGAGGAAGTGGTGGTCGTGGCTTCTGAACGGCCGGCCATACAGACGGTATTCAATACCTCGTTTGATTCGGTAAAGGAATTGCCCCCCGGCCATGCCATTATCATCAAGAAGAACGGTTCGGTGGGCCTGAAAAAGATCCAGGAGCCAGGCGAGCGGAAAGCCTGCTCCTTCGAACGGATCTATTTTTCACGGGGGAACGACCAGGAAATCTACCGGGAACGGAAAGAGCTCGGACGCCTGCTGTTTCCCCAAATCCTGGAGGCGGTAGACCACGATATCAAGAACACCGTTTTTTCCTACATACCCAATACCGCAGAGACCTCCTTTTTGGGGATGCTGCGCGAGGCCCAGAATTACCTGAACGCCAAAAAGGGGGAACAGATCCTGGCCCTGGGCGAACAGCTTACCCCGGAAGGCCTGCAGGAAATTTTGGAGGTACGCCCCCGGATCGAAAAAGTCGCCATCAAGGATGCCAAATTGCGGACCTTTATCACCCAGGACAGCAGCCGCGACGACCTGGTGGCCCACGTCTACGACATTTCGTACGGGTCAGTGAAACCGGGAGATTACCTGGCAATCATCGATGACAGCATCGTTCGGGGTACCACCCTCAAAAAGAGCATTCTGCGCATCCTGGACCGCCTCAACCCGAAAAAGATCATCGTCATTTCCTCGGCCCCGCAAATACGCTACCCCGATTGCTACGGAATCGACATGGCCAAACTGGAAGACTTCATCGCCTTCAGGGCTGCCCTGGAATTGCACCGCGAACGGGGAAGCATGCATCTGGTCGATGCGATTTACGAAAGGTGCAAAGAACAGCTCGCCCACCCCAATAAACCTGCACAAAACCATGTCAAGGCTTTCTATGAGCCTTTTACGGCTCAGGAAATCTCCCGGAAGATCGGCGAGCTCCTGAGCCCGCCTGACATCCGGGCCGAAGTGGATATTTTGTATCAGACCGTCGAAAACCTGCACCACGCATGCCCGCAAAATCTGGGCGACTGGTATTTTACCGGCAACTACCCTACTGCGGGCGGGATGCGGGTGGTAAACCGCTCTTTCGTCAATTTTTACGAAGGGCGCAACGAGCGCGCTTATTGAACCGTTTCTCGATGAACGGCACCAAAAATTGCATTTCATCGATAATATGTGCATTTCATCGGGTATTTCCTTTTGGGGGGTGGAACCCACCTACTTTAGTTCCTGCCATAGCATAAGTAGGTTAAGTTCATGGTAAGATTTGGGGCAAAAAAGGTGGAGTAACATCCGCCTTTTTTATTTTGCCTCCTTCCCATGACGGGTTTTTCCCGCTCTTCCCACAGAATTCTTCCGCCCTGTAATCCTGCCCGATGCGAATTTGTAGGAAGTGCCCCTGACGTGGGCATTTCATCGGAATTTATCGACGTTGATCCAAAAGCTTTTCGACTTTAGCCGAATGCCTGTACTTTCGGATCACCATAGCATAAGTAGGTTAAGTTCATGGTAAGATTTGGGGAAAAGGCAAGGTGCAAACCTTGCCTTTTTATTTTGCCCCACCCGCCCATTTCATTGGGCCGGAGTGCCTAAGGGCCCGGGCCTCACCTCAAAAAGTGGCAAAATTCCTTTGTCATTTCTCTTAAACCCAGTAATTTAGTCGTGCCATAGCATAAGTAGGTTAAGTTTATGGTAAGATTTGGGATGAAAAGGGCGGAGTTTTTCCGTCCTTTTCTATTTTGGGCCAGGCACAAAAAACCCGGATCTCTCGACCCGGGTTTTTGTTTTCGAAAAGAGCGTGCCTCTTTATTTGTTCGCCGCGTATTCTGCCGCAACCTTTTCCCAGTTGATCACGTTGAAAAAGGCCTCGATGTAATCGGGGCGACGGTTCTGGTAATGCAGGTAATAGGCGTGTTCCCAGACATCCAGCCCAAGGATGGGGTGCCCGCCGCAACCCACGCCGGGCATCAGGGTGTTGTCCTGATTAGGGGTGGAACATACCTCCACTTTGCCGCCGGGGTGTACGCACAGCCATGCCCAACCTGATCCGAAACGATTGGCTGCCGCATTGCTGAAGGCGTCCTTGAACGCTTCGAAAGAGCCAAAGGCATCCTTTATGGCAGAAGCCAGTTCTCCGGAGGGTTGCCCGCCGCCTTTGGGCGACATGATCTCCCAGAACAGGCAGTGGTTGTAAAATCCTCCTCCGTTGTTCCGGACGGCTGCGTTGTTCATATCAAGGCCTTTGAGGAGCTCCTCGATGGATTTGCCTTCCATTTCAGTGCCGGCTATGGCCCCGTTCAACTTGGTCAGGTAGCCGTTGTGGTGCTTGGTATAATGGATTTCCATGGTTCGCGCATCGATATAAGGCTCAAGGGCATCGTATGCATATGGCAAATTCGGCAATTGAAAAGACATTTGACTGAGAGTTTTAGGTTACTAATGGTGTTCAACAAAACTACGGATTTTAACAAACGCATACCCCTAATTATTTGTTAAGAACCTACGGAGATTCCGTATTTTGCAGGGGATGAGCGCGGCAGACAGCCCCTTTCGGATTTACAACGCCTCTGCAGGTTCCGGGAAGACCTACACTCTTACCCGCGAATACCTGAGTATCCTGCTTGCCCCGGGGTCGGGGCAGGCCTTCCGCGAAATACTGGCCATCACCTTCACCAACAAGGCGGTGACGGAGCTCAAGCAGCGCATCCTGAACAGCCTGGAGGAGTTTGCCGGCACCCCGTCAGAAGAAGATCGCTCTGCCCTGTTCCGGGAGGTACAGGAAGCCGTCTGCCCCGACTGGCAGACGCTCAGGTCCCGGGCATCAAAGGTTCTGCAGGAAATCCTGCACAATTACGCCTTTTTCGACGTCTCTACCATTGACAAGTTCAATTACCGGATCTTGCGAACCTTCGCACGCGACCTGGACCTGCCCGCCCATTTTGAAGTGGTGCTCGACACCGATTCCCTGCTGCAGCGCGCCGTTGATGCCCTGATCCGCAAAGCAGGGGAAGAGCGCGAACTCACCCGGGTGCTGATCGATTTCGCCCTTGAAAAATCAGCGGAAGACAAAAACTGGGACATCGCCTTAGACCTGTTGGAGAGCGGCAAATTGCTTTTCAACGAGAACCATTTCCCTTTCCTGGAAGGGTTTGAAGGCAAGCAGATGGGCGACTTCCAGGAATTGCGCCGCCTGCTGCGCCGGGAATTGCAGCGCTGCGAGTCCGGCCTCCGGACTGTCGCAACCGCCATCCTCGATCGCATCGAGGGCGAGGGGGTTGAACGCCTCGATTTCAGGAGTGGGTATTTCCCTGATTTTGTAAGCAAAATCGCCTCTGGCCAGTTCGGGCAGAATTTCGAGGCCGGGTGGAAGCAACGCTTCGGGGAAGAGGCTTTGTATTCCGGCAAAACACCCGAAGACAGAAAACAGATCCTCGATGCCCTGCTCCCGGAATTCACCGTGGGCTTTAACCGGATCAGGGAAGGGGTCAACCGGCGCAATTTTTTGGTGAACGCCATGGCCAATATGGCCCCGTTTACTGTTCTGGGCCTGCTCGAAGGTGAACTGGAGCGCATACAGCGCGAAGACAACCTTTTGCCGATTGCCCGCTTCAATTCCATCATTGCCCGCGAACTGGCAGGCCAGCCCGCCCCCTACATTTACGAGCGGCTGGGCGAGAAATACCGGCATTATTTCATCGACGAATTCCAGGATACCTCCGAGCTGCAATGGCAGAACCTCATCCCCCTAATCGGCAACGCCCTGGAAGGGGAAGACCTCCAGGGCCGCCGCGGGTCGCTCGTCCTGGTCGGCGATGCCAAGCAGGCCATCTACCGCTGGAGGGGCGGGAAGGCCGAACAGTTGCTGGGGCTGATCGGAAACCCGGGGCCCTTCGTTTTCCCGGCCGAGGTGCATAACCTGCCCGTAAACTTCCGCAGCCGGCAAACCGTGATCGACTTCAACAATGACTTTTTCAGCCATGTGAGCCGGTACCTGAGCCGTGACACCTACAGCGGGCTGTTCCTCGAAGGGAACCAGCAGATCGCTCATTCACGTGAAAAGGGGCTGGTAAGCCTCGAATTCGTTGAGGAAGGGGAGGAGGGTTCCGAAAGCGCCTACCTTGACCGATGCCTGGCGCTGATCGGGGAATTGCAGGAGGCGGGGTACGCGTACGACGCCCTTTGTGTGCTGACCCGCACCAGGCGGGAAGGGGTAGTCCTGTCTGACCACCTCATGAAAGCCGGGATCCCCGTGGTGTCTTCCGAAACCCTTCTGCTAAAAAACCATCCGGCCATCCGCTTCCTCATGGCCCTGCTCAGGCACCTGATCGTCCCGGATGACCTCAACCACCGTTTCGGCATCCTCGAATACCTGGCGCCGGAAGACAGGGACACGCACAGCTGGATCGCCGGCCGACTCGACGACCTGGAGAGTTTCCTGTCTCAGGCATACAAGTTTGAGCCGCGCGCAGTCGCCCTGTACCCGGCTTATGACATCCTTGAAAAAGCCATCCGGCAGTTTGGCCTGGGCGGGGCCTCTGATGCCTACCTGATCTTCCTGATGGACCAAGCCCTGGAAGTGAGCCTGACCCGGGATGGCTCCATCACCACTTTTCTCGACTACTGGGACCAAAAGCAAGATTCGCTGAGCATTTCTGCCCCGGAAGACCTGGCTGCAGTACGCCTGATGACCATCCACAAATCGAAAGGGCTGGAATTCCCGGTGGTCATCTTCCCCTTTGCCCACACCCCTATCTATCACGAGCGCCAGGCCAGGCTTTGGATTCCGGTTGAAGCCGCAGATTATGCAGGGTTTCCATACCTGCAGGTAAGCAAGAAGAAAGAAGTGGAGCACTACGGCCCAAGGGAAGCCTCGCTGTACCGCGAAGACCAGGAAAAACTCGAGCTTGACGCCTTTAACGTCTTATACGTGGCCCATACCCGTGCCGCAGAGGCGCTTTTCGTGCTCACCCGCGAAACCTCCTCCAACGAGGCCGGCGCGCCAAAAAGCTACGCCGACCTGTACGTCGATTACCTGCGCGAAAAAAAGTTGTGGGAGCCCGGCAGGCGCACCTACCGTTTCGGGCAGCTGAACCCGGCGGGCAAAAGGCCCCGGCGGCCCGACCGCCAAATAGTCCCTTACCGGTACAGCGCCAAAGACCGGCAACTGTTCCATATAGTTACACGGGCCAGCGCCCTCTGGGATACCCGCCAGGAAGCCGCCCAGCGCTACGGTACCTTCCTCCATTACGGGTTCAGCCTTATCAAAACGGCAGAAGACATCGGAGCGGCCACGCGGCAGCTCCTGGCAGAAGGATTGCTGGCCAATGCCGAACGGGACAACTTCGAGGGCCTGTGCCGGAGCCTGGTTGAGCATCCCCTGCTCAGGGCATACTACACGGCAGAATGGCAGGCGTACAACGAGAAGGACATTATTACGAAAAATGGGCTACTTTTGAGGCCCGACCGCCTGCTGATCCGGGGCAGGGAGGCGGCCCTGATCGATTACAAAACCGGAAAGCCGAAAGAAGAAGACCGCCGGCAGTTGGGGCAGTACGCCGGGGCCCTGGAAGAAATGGGCCTGGAGCTCCAGCAATCTATCCTGGTCTATGTTTCGGATCATGAAATAACACCAGAATATATATAAATTATGTACGGAGCCATCAAATCCCACCTCGAAAAGGAACTGGAAGCCATAAGGGAGGCCGGATTGTTCAAAGAAGAACGCATTATCACTTCTCCCCAGGGCCCGGTCATCCGGATTTCCACCGGACAGGAAGTGCTCAACTTCTGCGCCAACAACTACCTGGGGCTGTCGTCTCACCCCGAAGTGATTCAGGCTGCCAAGGATACCCTCGACAGCCATGGCTTTGGCATGTCGTCGGTGCGGTTCATCTGCGGCACCCAGGATATCCACAAAGAACTTGAGCGCACCATTGCCAAGTTCTACGGCACAGAAGACACGATTTTATACGCTGCGGCCTTCGACGCAAACGGCGGGGTGTTTGAACCCCTGCTGGGCCCCGAAGACGCCATCATCTCCGACGCCCTGAACCACGCTTCCATCATCGATGGCGTACGCCTGTGCAAGGCAAGGCGCTACCGCTACGCCAATGGAGACATGGGCGACCTGGAACAACAGCTGCGGCAGGCAAATGCCGACGGGGCGCGGTTTAAGCTGATCGTAACCGACGGGGTATTCTCCATGGACGGCCTGGTGGCTCCCCTTGACAAGATCTGCGACCTGGCCGGGGCATACGACGCCCTGGTGATGGTCGATGAATGCCATGCCGCCGGCTTCATTGGGGAAACGGGCATCGGCACCCCCGAGGAAAAAGGGGTCATGGGGCGCGTCGACATCATTACCGGCACCCTGGGCAAAGCCCTGGGGGGCGCCATGGGCGGGTATACCACCGGAAAAAAGGAGATTATCGAGATGCTTCGCCAGCGCTCGCGTCCATACCTGTTTTCAAACAGCCTGGCCCCTGCGATCGTCGGGGCCTCGATCAAGGTCTTTGAGATCTTGGAGCGCGACCATTCCCTCAAGCGCAAACTGGACGAAAACACCGCCTATTTCAAAAAAGGGATGAAGCAGGCCGGGTTCGATATCATCGACGGCGATTCGGCCATCGTCCCCGTGATGTTGTACGATGCGAAACTCGCCCAGAAAATGGCAGCGCGACTCCTGGAAAAGGGCATTTATGTGATCGGATTCTTCTATCCGGTGGTGCCCCAGGGCAAAGCGCGCATCAGGGTACAGCTCTCGGCCGCCCATGAGCGTGAGCACCTTGATAAAGCACTGGCCGCCTTCAGGGAAGTTGGCGTTGAACTCGGGATACTCTGAACCCTATTGACCTGCCGGAAACAGCGTAAAAAAAAGAGAAATTGATTTTGTTAATAATTCTTAACAACTTACATTTGCTTCTGATAAACACTTAAACTTAAAATTTTGAACATGAAACAGCTTAGCAGATTATTAGTTGTTGGCCTGATACTTTTGGGGCTTAACAACATTCAAGCCCAGGATGAGAATAATCCCTGGCAAATAAGCATCGGAGTTAACGCTGTCGACGTTTACCCGACCAACGCCGATCCGGCTACCCACCTGCCGTTCTATGAAACCGGAACCCTGTTCAGTGAGTATTTCAACGTATCCGACCACTGGAACATCCTGCCTTCTATTTCGTATGTTCATGTTTCGAGATACATCGGCGACGGATTCTCCGTTGGCGTTCGCGGATCGCTCAACCGGATCTCTCAATTGGGAGACACCCCTGTTGATGACCTTTCTTACTATGGAGTTGACGGTACCATTAAATACAATATCCTTAGTGGCACCAAACTGCAGCCCTTCGTTGAATTCGGCGGAGGTTACACCTGGGTTGACGAGATCGGTGCAGGAACCGTGAACGGAGGCCTTGGTCTGAGCTACTGGTTCAATGACTTCTTCGGCCTTACCGTACAATCGCAGTACAAGCACGCCTTCGAAGATTACGGCGTTAAGCACTTCCAGCACATGGCCGGTCTTTCCATCCGCTTCGGAGGAACCGACACTGACGGTGACGGTATTTACGACCGTGACGACGCCTGCCCGGAAGTTGCCGGTCTGGAGGCCTTCAACGGATGCCCCGACACCGATGGCGACGGTATCGAAGACAGCAAAGATGCCTGCCCGAATACTCCTGGCCCGAAAGAATACAACGGATGTCCTGACAGAGATGGTGACACCGTAATCGACAAAGACGATGCATGTCCTGACACTCCCGGACTTGTTGCCCTGGCCGGATGTCCTGATGCTGACGGCGACGGTGTTGCCGACAAGGATGATGAGTGTCCGAACGTTGCCGGACCGGTTGCTAACAAAGGATGCCCCTGGCCTGACAGAGACGGCGATGGCGTGCCGGACAAAGACGACCTGTGTCCTGACCTCGTAGGTACCGTGGCTAACCAAGGCTGTCCGGAAGTTACAGAATCTGTGCGCAAAGCCCTTCTGGATTATGCCAAGACCATCCTCTTCGATACCGGCAAGTCAACCATCAAGGCTGAATCAGGAGCAGTGCTGGATAACATTGCCGATATCCTTGATGACTACCCGAACGTACAGTTCCGTATCGAAGGCCATACTGACAGCGTAGGTAGCAGTGCAAGCAACCAGAAACTTTCTCAAGACAGGGCTCAGGCTGTGGTGAACTACCTGATCGGCAAAGGCATCCCGTCTAGCCGGATGACAGCTGTCGGATACGGTGAAGATCGCCCGATCGCTGACAACAATACCCGTCAGGGAAGACAGACTAACCGCCGGGTTGAAATTCACGGTGAAACCCCCAACAGGTAAGTCTCGATCTATTAAATTGATTGGAAGCCCTGGCACTATTGCCAGGGCTTCTTTATTTTTAGGCCATGCCATTATCTTTTTTAGATTCCGTGCTGGAGATGCTTCCCGAATGGGAAACATCTCCTGCGTCGCATGTCTTCGTGCTTCCCAGCAAAAGGGCCGGCTTTTTCTTGAGGGATCGAATGGCCAAACGCGCCCGTCGCACCATGCTGGCCCCGGAAATCTGGAGTATCGAGGATTTCATCGAGCACATCTCAGGGCTTCGCTACGCCTCCGACCCGCATTTGCTTTTCCGCCTTTATGAGGCCTACCTCGACCAGGGGGTGATCGAAAAAGAGTCCTTTGACGACTTCGCCAAATGGGGCATGCTGCTCTTGCAGGATTATAACGAACTAGACCGCTACCTGGTGGATGCGGAATCGCTCTTCCAAACCCTGGCCAACCTCCAGCAAATCCGGAACTGGGCCCCGGATGGCCATAGTACCCCCATGATCGAACGGCGCCTTGCGTTCTGGAGGGCCCTTTACCCGATTTATATCCGTTTTCGTGAAGGATTGCTGGCAGAAGGCCTGGGATATCAGGGCATGCTATACCGGCTTGCCCAGGAACGCCTGGAGACATTTCTCAAGGATCGTGGCCGTCAGCAATTTGTTTTCATGGGGTTCAATGCCCTCAATACGGCCGAAAGCCTCATCATACGGCAGTTCCTGCAGGCTGGCAATACCCGGGTGTATTGGGATGCCGACCCCCATTATGTGGAAAACCCGATCCATGACGCCGGCTTGTTCCTGCGCCGGCACCTGGCGGAATGGCCTGAACTTGCGGGCAAATTACCGGGTATGAACCCCCATTTTCAGGAACCCCGCAACATTAGGCTGGTCGGCCTTCCCAAAGCCGTATCGCAAGCGAAATACTGCGGTGAGCTCCTGGCAGATCTGGCAAAGTCTGACCCCGGATCTCTGGACCGCACTGCCCTGGTACTGGGCGATGAATCGCTCCTCAACCCTATCCTCCACAGCCTTCCCGAATCGATTGGTTCGGCCAACGTGACCATGGGATATCCGCTGCAAGCCAGTCAGCCTGCCCAATTGTTCGAGCTGCTGCTCGACCTGAGGTTGCGAAAAGGGTCGTCGGGCTGGAGCATTCAGGGGGTACTTAACCTGCTCAGCCATCCCTTTTTGCAACCCTGGTTCAGGAAGGAGGGGTTCCGCACCGGCAAAGCCCGGGCTGAACTGATACGGGAAAACATTTTTTTTGTCGCCCGGGCCGAATGGGAGAAGATCGGTATCCCTGAAAAGGTCCGCCAGCTCTTGTTCCCCGACGGCAATCCCTCGCCTGTGGAGCAGATCGCCCACTTCACTCAGCTGATCGCCGCATTGCGGGAGGCCTACCTTTCAGAAAAGGACCGCCTCAACCAGGAATACCTGTTCCGTTTTGACCGGCTCTTCAACCAATTGCAGGGGTTGTGCGCCGCTTATCCCTTTGTGAGCGACCTCAGGGCCCTGCAGACCCTGTTCCGCCAATTGCTGGCCGAAGAAAAGCTCGATTTTGAAGGGCAACCCCTCGAAGGGCTCCAAATCATGGGCATGCTCGAAAGCCGGAACCTCGATTTCGAAACCGTGATCATCACCTCGGTCAACGAAGGCATCCTGCCTTCAGGCAAGTCAAATAACTCCTTTATCCCCTACGATGTCAAACGGGAATTCGGCCTGCCCACCTATAAGGAAAAGGATGCTGTATATGCCTATCACTTTTACCGCCTCCTGCAACGGGCCCGGAATATTTACATCTGCTACAACACCGAACCGGATGCCCTGGAAGGGGGAGAACCCAGCCGGTTTATCAGCCAGCTGCGGACCGATCCCCTGCTTGCCCCCCGCATCGAGAACCTCATTGCCGCCCCGGAAGTGGGTGCCGGACGTTTCCCGCTGCGCGAAGTGCCCAAAAATGAAGCCCTGCTGCTACGACTGCGGGAATTGGCTGAAAGCGGCTTCTCACCCACCTCCCTGGGCCGGTACATTCAAGACCCGATGGAGTTTTATCGCAAAAATGTGTTGGGCATCCCCGATTCGGATGAACTGGAAGAAACCGTGGCGGCAAACACCTTCGGCACCGTACTGCACCAGGCGCTGGAAGACCTCTACAGGCCGCTGGTGGGCCGCGACCTGACCCCTGATATCCTCGCCAAAGCTAAAAAAGAGGCTCCGGGCCATGTGCAAAGGGCTTTTGAGGAGTGGTACCTGAAAGGCAGCCAGGCACGGGGGCGTAACCTGATAGCGCTTCAGGTGCTGATCCAGTATGTGGAGCTGTTCCTGGACCAGGAAATTGATGCCTTAAGGCGCCAGACTATCCGCATCGTGGGCGTGGAACAGAAATTGAAATTTGCCCTTACCGTTCCCGGCCTGGAATTCCCGGTATACCTGAAGGGCACCATTGACCGCATTGAGGAGGTAAACGGGGAGCTGCGCATCATCGATTACAAAACCGGACTCGTGCAACCCGGCCAGCTTCGAATCCCGGACTGGGAAAGCCTGCGGCAGGCCCCCGAACGGGCCAAGGCCCTGCAATTGCTCTGCTACGCCTGGCTATTCGCCCGCCACACCCCCGGAAGGGAACTAAAAGCCGGGGTGATCTCATTCAAAAACCTGGGCGAAGGGCGGCAGTGGTTCGGCCTGAAACTCGATGCCCGCCATCAGGAGGAACACCTTGGCAGCCAGGCCCTGGAACTGTTCCATGAACAGCTGACTTTGTTGCTTCGGGAGGTGTTCGATCCGCAAATCCCGTTCCGGGCTTCAGAAGACCGAAGGGTCATTTAAGATCAGGGCGGGAAGGCCGCACCTCGATCTTGCTCGGCAGGGTGCGCGGATTCATTTTCAGCAGGTCATATACCAATTCTCCGATGTCTTCGGGCTGGATCTTCCAGGCATCCCTTTCTGAGGGCAGATGGTTGTTGAAATGCGTGGCTACCGATCCCGGCATGATGGTAGAGACCTTGATGTCATAGGGCCTGAGGTCGAGCATGGCAGCCTGTGTGAAGCCGACCACCCCGAATTTGGTGGCGTTGTATCCGGCACCCGATGCGAAAAAATTGGCGCCGGCCAGGCTGGCCACAGTAATATAATATCCCTTAGAATCTTTAAGGGCCGGCAGGCATGCCTTCAAGGTGTGGAAAACCCCGGTCAGGTTGGTGTCGATCATCTGGTGCCAGTGCTCTTCAGTGAGCTGGTCAACAGGCGCAAAATGACCCACGCCCGCATTGGCCACCACCGCATCAAGGCGGCCCCAGCGGTTAAGTATTTCCTGTACGGCCTGCTCTTCGTCTTTGAGCCGGGTCACATCCGATACAATCGGCAGCACGCGTTCAGGGTCGAGGGATGCCGCCGCCTGCCCGATACGCTCGGCGTTGCGTCCGCTGATTGCGACCCGCATGCCCTGCCGGAGCAAAACCCGGGCAATACCGTATCCTATGCCCATGCTGCCCCCGGTGATATAGGCCACCTTATCCTGAAATTTAACCATAAAGCTTTCTGTTTTATTGATTCTCTTTAAAGTTACGGCAGCTTCACCGCATTTGCCCGGCCGGGCCCCAAAAAAAGCAGAACTGTTTTTGCAATTTGCATAAAAAGCGTATTTTTGCCGTCTAGTTCAACGGGGGATTAGCTCAGCTGGCTAGAGCGCTTGCATGGCATGCAAGAGGTCACCGGTTCGACTCCGGTATTCTCCACGATCACTCACGGTTCGCAATTACAGTTCGGCTGTGGATTAAAAGACAAAAATCTGCCAAGTTTACTTGAGCAGATTTTTTGTTTTAAGACACCTGAGCCGATAGGCGAAGCGAACTGTAATTGCAGGAC
>CAYWZF010000045.1:0-20895 GCA_964461555.1 uncultured Robiginitalea sp.
GAGCAGATGTTACATTTTAAAATGTTGCCGTGCCCCCCGGTTTTCCGCCGGCTTTACCGGCCCAGGAAGTCGCTGAGCAGGCGGTGGAAATGGTGCACCCCCTGTTCGCGCGTAGGGGAGAACCTGCCGGCCCGGTAGAAGCGCGACCTGATGCCCTGCTGCACCCCCTCGACCACCTCTTCGTCTTCCATTTCTACCTTGTCGAGGCCCGAGCCGGCACCCCGGTCCAGCCTGGAAGGGTCGCACACAAAGGTTCGGAACGAAACCCGGGTGCGGTCAAGGCCCAGGGGCTGGACCAGGTTCAGCGAAAGGCCCCAGGGATAGAAATTGAACATCATGTTTGGGAACGCCCAGAAGTAATAGGCTGCTACTTTCTTCCCAAAATCGACATGCCCTTCCGGGAGGTCAAAAACGGCCTCGGTGCCCTCGGCATAGCCGATCTGCACGTTCAGGTGCTCGAAACACTGGGTTTCGTAGTTCCCGTAATCGAGCACGGCGTTCAGGTCGTGGTGCACAAAGGGGATGTGGAAGCCCTCGAGGTAGTTGTCGCAATACAGGGCCCAGTTGGCCTGGATGTGGTATTCCTTGTGTCGGGTGGGGTCTTCCCTGAACCGGTCGGGCTGCATGAAGCCGATGCGCTCGTTCATGGTGTTGAGCACCTCCTGGAAATCAAAGGCCGGGTCGAGGCCTGCAAACCAGAGGGGGCCCCACTGGCGCAGGGGAAACCGGTGCAGGTTGTCGCAGGGGTTCGGGAAATCGGCTGTTTGCCCGAATTCGGGCATGTGCTCAAAGGTGCCGTCGAGGGTGAATCGCCGCCCGTGGTAGCCGCATATCAGCTTGCGGGTCTTGCCCCCCTGCCCGACCACCAGGTTGCCCCGGTGGGTACAGACATTGCTGAGGCAGTGCATCTTTCCTGAGTCATCGCGGGTCAGCACCATGGGCTCATCGAGGAATTCAGGGAGCATCACGAAGGGGGCCGCGGCAGGGCCTTCTTCCGGCACGGGCACATCGCCCACCCACTGCCAGCTCCGGTAAAATACCTTTTCCCGCACATCCCTGAAAACCTGTGGGTCGCGATAAAAGGAGGCCGGAAGGGTGGAGGCCTTTCTGATGTCCGGGTCAATTGAAAATTTCTGAGCCACGTCGCCATTTTTTGGTACATTTAAAAGTATGCAATTCTTTCCGAACTATTACCCGGGCCATGCCATCCGATAAGCGCGATCAGAAGCTCGGGATCTGGATGAGCATCTCCCTGGTGATCGGGAATATGATCGGGGCAGGCATTTTTCTGATGCCGGCAGCCCTGGCACCCTATGGCGGCATCAGCATTTTGGGGTGGCTCGTGTCTTCGGCCGGGGCCCTCTTGCTGGCACGGGTTTTCAGCCGGCTGACCAGCCTGGTCCCGGAATCAGGGGGCGGGCCCTACGCTTTTGCCCGGGCCGGTTTCGGTGATTTTGCGGGCTTTTTGGTCGCCTGGGGCTACTGGCTGTCTATCTGCGTGGCCAATGCCGCCATCGCCATCGCCTTTACCGGGGCCCTGGGCGTGCTTTTCCCGGTTTTCGGGGAATCGCCCCTGGCCGCCCTTGCCATGAGCTACAGCGCCATCTGGTTTCTGACCTGGGTGAATTCGCGGGGGGTGCGTTCCTCGGGCAGGGTGCAGGTGCTGACCACCATCCTGAAGCTGCTGCCGCTGCTGGCGCTCATCCTGGGGGGCTGGTTCTTTTTTTCACCTGACCACTTCATGCCCTTCAACCCCAGTGGGGAAAGCTCCCTGGAGGCCATTGCCATAACGGGCACCCTCACGCTGTACGCCTTTCTGGGCCTGGAGAGCGCCACCGTGCCCTCTGACAAGGTCAGGGATCCCGAAAAAACCGTGCCCCGGGCCACCATGATCGGCACCCTGGTCACCACCCTGGTGTATGTGTTGAGTACGGCGGTGGTCATGGGTATGATCCCGCGGGAAGAGCTCGCCACCTCCACCGCACCCTTTGCCGACGCCATGCGCATCATGGCCGGAACCCTGGGGGAAGATGTGGTGGCCATCGGCACCGCCCTTGCCGCCTTTGGCGCCCTGAACGGCTGGATCCTGATCCAGAGCCAGATTGCCGGGGCCACGGCCCGCGACGGGCTTTTCCCCCCGATCTTCCGGAAGGAGAACCGCAAAGGGGTGCCTGCCCGCGGCCTGCTGATCGGCAGCGCCCTGTGCTCGGCCCTGGTGCTGATGAACTATACGGAAGGCCTGGTGGAACAGTTCCGGTTCCTGATCCTGCTCTCTACCCTTTGTACCCTGATCCCATACCTCTTCGGGGCTGCTGCCTACACGTCCCTTTCCCTCCAGCGCCTGTCAAAGAACAGGCATACGGGGGTCTTTATCCTGGGAACCCTGGCCTTCGGCTTCTCGATCTGGGCCGTCTTCGGGGCGGGTGAAACGGCCGTATTCTGGGGGTTTATTTTGTTGTTGCTGGGTATCCCCGTATACGTTTTGATGAAGTCCAGACTAAAACCACCCCCCCATGAATGATTTGCTGCTGACTGCCCACTCGGAGTACCTGCCCCTGCAATCGGTCTGGATCCGCCCGCCCGACGAAGCCGGCTGGGGCCAGCAGGCCATTGCCTCCCAGTGGCAGGCCCTGAATTACCTTGAGCCCCCAGAACCTGCCATGGCCCGGGAACAATACGCCTCCCTGGCATCCCTCCTGAAGCGGGAAGTGCCCGAAGTGCGGCTTCTTACCGGCGGCAGCGGCCTCTCACTCGATTCGGTGTATTGCAGGGATGCCTCCATCGCCACCGATTTCGGGATGATCCTCTGCCGGATGGGCAAGGCAGCCCGAACGGGAGAACCGGCCCTTCACCGGGAGGTCTTTGAAAAAGCCGGCATCCCCATCCTGGGAGCCATCGAAGCCCCCGGCACCCTGGAAGGGGGCGATGTGGCCTGGCTCGGGCCCAAGCTCCTGGCCGTGGGAAACAGCTACCGCACCAACCCCAGCGGCATCGAACAGCTCACCTCCCTCCTCGCCCCGAAAGGCATTGAGGTACTCCCCGTAGACCTGCCCCACTTCAGGGGCCCTTCGGATGTCTTCCACCTGATGTCGATCCTCAGCCCCGTCGACCGCGACCTGGCCGTGGTCTATGCCCCCCTGATGCCCATCGGCTTTCGCAACAGGCTGATAGACCTCGGGTTCAGCCTGGTGGAAGTACCCGAGGCCGAATTCGATACCCTGGGCTCCAACGTACTGGCACTGGCCCCCCGCCTCTGCGTGATGGCTGCCGGCAATCCGCAAACCGAGGCGGCCCTCCGGGAACACGGATGCCGGGTGCTGACCTATGACGGCAGCGAGATCAGCCTGAAAGGAGGGGGTGGCCCAACCTGCCTGACCCGGCCCTGGAAGCGCCGGTCGGGGCCTACCCTTTGAGGTAAAAATCCCGGGTCAGGGCAGCGTAGGCATCCGTATACTGGTGGCGCCCGGTTTCAATGGTCAGGGCATCTTCGTGCAAGGCGCCCGGGTGGCGCGTCAGGGAAAGCAGGCTCCTTTTGAGCTCGGAACGGGGGTTGCCCCGCACCCGGGTGATCCGTTCCGGATACAACCCAACCTGCCCGGCCTGCTGCAGGAAGCCTTCCTCTTCCCGGAAGGGGATGATCACGCACAACCGCCCTTTGGGGGTCAGCAGGGCAGCAGCACTCCCGAGCAAGACCTCAAAAGGCAGGGCGCTTTGCTGCCGGGCCTGGTCGCGGGCGGGTTTCCCGCTGCTCACGGTCTCGGCGTGGAAGGGCGGGTTGGAAACGATCAGGTCGTATTCCGGGCCAAACTCCTCCGCAAATTCAAGCAGGCCGGCATGGTAGCAGAACAGGCGGTCGGCCCAGGGCGAGGCCTCAAAATTCCCGACGCAGGTTTCATAGGCCCCGGCGTCAATCTCAAGGGCATCGATGGTTTCGGCCTCAGACCGCTGGGCCAGCATCAGCGCAATCAGCCCGGTGCCTGCCCCGATGTCGAGTATCGCCTGAGGGTTTCCCTCCAGCGGTGCCCAGGCCCCCAGCAAGACGCCATCTGTACCGACCTTCATGGCGGCCCCGTCTTGCCGTACCGCAAACTGTTTGAAGCGAAATTCAGAACCCATGCTGCGTGCATTATTCCGGCTTACCGGCCCCGGGCACTTTCCCGGGAGGCCGGTTTTCCCGGCCCGTCACCCCGGTAAGGGCATCCCCGAGCCGGATGCGCATGCCGTCAGCCAGCCTGCTGAGCTCTTCAACCACCCCGGGGTTCGTTTGTGCCACATCGCGGATTTCTTCCGGGTCATCTTTCAGGTTGTAGAGTTCAGGGGAGCCGAGCTCAAAGTGGGTATAGGCTCCCGGCATCCCGCCTTTGCCCGGGGCCTGGCCCTCCATCGACCGATACCGGTGCGGGAAGTACAATTTCCAGTCGCCCCGGCGCACCGCCTGCAATTCATTGACGTTGTAATAGAAGAAATAGGCCTGTTGCGGGCTCTCGCGGGTCTGGCCCGTAAACAGCGGCCAGACGTCTTTGCCGTCAATCTCCTTTTCTGGCAGGTCGGCCCCGCACAGCCCGGCCAGGGTCGGCAACAGGTCGATCGTCATCACCGGGGTATCCAGCACAGCCCCTTGAGGGAGCCGGTTCGGGAAGCGGATGATGCAGGGCTCGCGCACCCCGCCTTCCCAGCTGGTACCCTTCCCCTCCCGCAAGGGGTAGGCACTGCCGGCATGGTCACCATAAGCCAGCCAGGGGCCATTGTCGGAGGTGAACAGCACCAGGGTATTGTCTTCCAGGCCATTGTCGCGAAGCGCCTGCAATATCTGGCCGACCGACCAGTCGAGCTCCATGATCACATCCCCGTACAGGCCCCGCCCCGACCTGCCCCGGAATTCCTCTGAGGCAAACAGCGGCACATGCGGCTGTGGGTGCGGCACATACAGGAAAAACGGACGGTCGCGGTTCTGTTCGATAAAGCGCACGCTGCGGCGGGTAATCTCACGGGTCAGGCCGGTCTGGTCGTCGAGGGTATCGACTACTGTTTCCTGCTCGTACAGCGGCAGCGGGCCGAAATCAAACGCGGTACCCTGCTGGGGGTGGTGCGGCCACATGTCGTTCGAATAGGGAATGCCGAAAAACTCATCAAACCCCTGGCGGGTCGGCAGGAAGTCGGGATGGTCGCCCAGGTGCCATTTCCCGAAGATGGCGGTGGCATAGCCCCGGGCGCGGAGCAGTTCTGCCAGGGTCTCCTCTTCGGGGTTGAGCCCGGTCGGGCTGCCGGGCATCAGGGCATTGTGCACCCCGATACGGTTCGGGTAACAGCCTGTGAGCAGCCCGGCCCGGGAAGCCGAGCAAACCGGCTGGGCCACATAGAACTGGGTAAGCCGGAGCCCCTCTGCCGCCAGGCCGTCTAAATGGGGGGTGGGGATGTCAGTGGCGCCGTAGACGCCCACGTCGGCATACCCCTGGTCATCGGTAAAGATGAGCACGATGTTGGGCGGCCCGGGCTCCTGCACCACCGGCGGGCCCGATTGGCCACTGGCGGAACTCATTCCCCCGAGGATGAGGAGAAACAAGCCCGGCATAAAACAACCCTTCCGGCCTGCACGCCGTATCATTTTGCGCATGCGATTGTTAATAATTTGAAATTCTTGCTGAAAGTAACTAATTTTCTTTCAATCCCATTGGCTGTCGCCCCGACGGGCCGGCTGCCATCGGGCCTAGCAACCAAGCACCTGACACGATCCATGAGACTGCGCCTGCCGGCCGTCGCCGCCTTTTCACTTTGTTTCCTCCTGACCAACCACGCCTGCCGGGAAGCCGGGCCGCACCCGGTAGAGCGGGTAATCGGCAGTTTTTCCGATTCCCTGCCCCGGGTGGCCCTGCCCGATGATGCCGATCCGGAAGATGAAAACTGGGCGGGGGTCGACCTGGAACCCAAACCCCCGGTCAAGCCCCTGTACCCGGAAGAAGAGGCCCTGCGGTTCCTCCTCCCCGAGGGCTACCGCATCGAAGCGGTACTGACCGAACCCCAGATCGAGCAACCCGGGGCCATTGCCTTTGACGGGAACGGGCGCATGTACGTGCTGGAATTGCGGACCTATATGCTCACGGCCGATTCAGACGGGGAGCTCGACCCCACCAGCCGCATCTCACGGTGGGAAGACACCGACAACGACGGGGTATACGACCGGGGCACCGTTTTTGTAGACAGCCTGGTGTTTCCGCGTTTCGTGCTGCCCTACGGGAAGGATTGCATCCTGGCCATGGAGAGCAACCAGGACAATGTGTACCGGTATACCGATACCGACGGGGACGGGAAGGCTGATAAAAAGGAACTTTTTACGAACCGCTTTGGCCGGCCGGGCAATGTGGAGCACCAGCAGGCCTTCCTCTACTGGGGCATGGACAACTGGCTCTACAGCACGGTCAACGCCTTCAGGGTACGGGAAACGCCGGCCGGGGTAGTGCGCGAGCCCACCGGCTACAACCGGGCCCAGTGGGGCATCACCCACGACGACGACGGGAAGCTCTGGTTCCTCGGCGGGGCCTCGGGCCTCCCCTCCTATTTCCAGTTCCCGATCCACTACGGGAACTTTGAGGTCGAGGGGGAATTTGCCGAGGGCTTTGAAGTGCCCTGGGGGGCCCCGGTAGGGGTCGCCGACATGCAGGGGGGCATGGACCAGGTGCGGCAGCCCGACGGGTCGCTGAACCGGGTAACCGGCGCGGCCGGGAATGACATCTACCGGGGCGACCGCCTGCCCCGGAGCCTCTACGGGCAATTGTTTTACGGCGAGCCCGTAGCCCGCATCGTGCGGCAGGTAACGCCTGTGGTTTCTGAAGGCCTGACCACCCTGCACAACCCCTACCAGGAAAGCCGGTCTGAATTCCTCCGGTCTACCGACCCGCTTTTCAGGCCGGTAGACCTGACCACTGCCCCTGACGGGACCCTTTACGTGACCGATATGTACCATGGCATCATACAGGAAGGCCAGTGGGTGCAGAAAGGGAGCTACCTGCGCACCAAGATCGAGCAATACCAGCTCGACAAGGTGGTGGGGCTGGGCCGCATCTGGCGCATCACCCACGACGGCATGCAGCGCGACCGCACCCGCCCCCGCATGCTCGACCAAAAACCCGCCGAACTGGTGGCGTACCTGGCCCATCCCAACGGCTGGTGGCGCGACAAGGCCCAACAGCTCATCGTCCTCTCGGGCGACCAATCGCTGGCCCCGGCACTTGAAAAAATGGCCCGTTCCCATAAAGACCTGCCGGCCCGCTTCCACGCCCTCTGGAGCCTGGAAGGCCTCGGCAGCCTGAAGGAAGGGCTTATCCGCGAGCTGGCTTCTGACCGGGAGCCCCGGATGCGGATACAGGCCCTGCGGGCTGGTGAAACCCTCTACAAGAAAGGGGCAGCCTCTTTGAAAACTGTTTATGATAAAGCCCTCGATGACCCCATCGCAGACGTGGCCCTTCAGGCCCTGCTCAGCGCCCGGCACCTGGGCTTTGCAGACCTTGGAGCGCTCGTTTCGCAGGCTATGGAGCATCACCCGGCCCGCGGGGTACAGCTGGTAGGCTCCCAAATGCTTGCCTCCCTGTCGGGAAAAGAAGCAGGCCAAAACCAGGCGCTGGCTGAAAAGGACCAGGCCTCCCTCGAAAGGGGGGCCGTAACCTTCAATGAGCTCTGCGTGCAGTGCCACGGAGCTGACGGCATGGGCACCCCTGCCGGCAACGGGCAGACCCTGGCCCCGGCCCTTGCCGGTTCCCTTCGCGTGCAGGGGCATCCCGAATACGCCATCAGGGCCGTGATGCACGGGCTGGAAGGGCCCATCGAGGGCAAGCGCTACGCGGGGAGCGTCATGGTTGGCAACCGGGAGCAATCTGACCAGTGGATTGCCGACGTGGTCTCTTACATTCGGAAAAACCTCAGCAACGGGGCCTCCCTGGTCCCGGAAGAACAGGTGGCACGGGTACGCGCTGCCTCGGCTGACCAGGCCCGCCCATATACCTATGAAACCCTGCTGGCTGCCGTGCCCCAGGAACTCAGGCCCACCCCGGCCTGGAAGCTGTCGGCCAGCCACTCGGGGCCCGTGGTGATCGGCGGCACGGCCGACCCGCGCTCGGCCTTCAACCACGAAGGATGGACCACAGGGGCCGGGCAGCAACCCGGCATGTGGTACCAGATCGATTTTCCGGGCTCCGTGCAGCTTACCGAAATCGCCTTTAACGCCCCCAACAACGGCACCGTATGGGATGCGGCAAAAAAACCCGCTGCCTACCCGCGCGGGGTGAGCCTGCAGGCCTCCGAAGACGGCCAGTCATGGCAGGAGATCACCCGGGCCCACCCCGACAGCATTCGGGTGGAGCTCTCCTTCCCCCCCACCCGGCTCAAAGCCCTGCGGATGGTACTCACAGATCGCCCGCAAGGGGAAGAGGACATTCCCTGGTCGATGCGGCAGCTGCAACTGTTCGGCTGGGTCGACCCCAACAGCAACCCAACCCCTAATTCTCTAAAGCCATAATCATGAAAAAAAATCCCACCTCCTTTACGCGCCGCCGGTTTATCGGCACCGGCACCCTGGCGGCCACCGGGCTCGGGCTCGGGGCGCACCGGCTCTTCGCAGGGCCGGCCATTATCCGCCAGCTGGGCGATAATGCCTCCATAATCAACGGGGTTCAGATCGGGGTGATCACCTATTCGTTCCGGAGCCTGGAAGACCAAAGCGCCGAAGCTACCCTGAAATACGTTACCGACTGTGGCATCAGCGCCATTGAGTTGATGGGTGACCCGGCAGAGGCCTTTGCGGGCAAGCCGGCAAACCCGGTGGACATGCGCAAGATGTTCCCCCTGATGCGGGCGCAGCGACAGGGGCAGGAACTCACGGCAGAGCAGCAAAGGGAGCTTGCGGAAATGCGGGCCCAAAGCGAGGCTTACAACAGGGAGGTGGCAGCATGGCGAAGCCAGGCCTCCATGGAACCTTTCGAAAAATTACGGCAGATGTATGCCGATGCCGGCGTGCGCATCTACGCCTTCAAGCCCCGGGCCTTTGAGAAAACGAACACCGATGCCGAAATCGACTGGGGGCTGCGGGCAGCCAAGGCCCTCGGCGCTTCACATGTTACCCTTGAGCACCCCTCCGATGACACACATACCCTGAAGCTTGGGAAAATGGCGGCCAAACACGGGGTCTTTGTGGCCTACCACGGGCATGAGCAACAAACGCCCACCTTCTGGGACACCGCCCTGAAGCAGTCGACCTTCAACGCCCTGAACCTGGACCTGGGCCATTACGTGGCCGCCGGGAATGCCGACCCGCTGGGGCTGATCGGGCAGAAGTTCTACCGGATCAAAAGCATGCACATGAAAGACCGGCAGACCCCCGATCACGGTAAGGGGAACGTGGTTTGGGGAACCGGCGACACCCCCCTGGCTGAAGCCCTCAGGCAGATGCGCGACAACAGGTACGATTTCCCGGCCACCATTGAGCTCGAATACGAGATCCCGGAAGGCTCAAACGCCATCGCAGAGGTACGCAAGTGCATGGATTTCTGCAGGAACTCGCTTTCCTAAACGGATTTAGCGGGGAGCCTGCAAAAAGGCCAGCAGGTCTGACATGTCTTCGGGGGTCATCCCCTGTTCCAGGCCTTCAGGCATGAGCGAAAGCCCCGAACTCGTGAACCGGCGGATGCGGCCTTTGCGAAAGACCCGTTCCTCGCCCCCCATCAGCTGCAGGGCTACTTCCTCGTCGGTTTCGCGTACCACCACCCCCGTATAAAGGGTGCCGGTTTCATCGACCACGGTATGGGCCAGGTATTCAGGATCGGCGGCGGCATTCGGATCCAAAATGTCGTAAAGCAGGGTCTCCCGGCTTTTTCGGCCGATTTCGGTCAGGGCCGGCCCCACGGAAACCCCCGTATCGCCCATCTTATGGCAGGTCGCACACCGGCCGGCGAACAGGGCCCGGCCCTGTTCTGCATCCCCGGGCAGGGACAGGGAAGGCCTGAAGGCGTCGATGACCTCGGCCCGTTGCACGACCCCGGCGTCGGAAAAGAGCTTTTCAGCCCTGTCCCGAATGGAAGGGTCTTCTGAGAACAGAAGGATTCGCCGGCGTTCCAGGTCGAGGTTGAATTCGCCCAATTGTACCTGCCGCGTTTCCATCGCCTGCAGCAAGGGTGCATGGTACGCTTCCTTGTAGAGAAGGATATCTGTGGCAAGCCGGCGCGATTCCGGCCCCAGGCGGTCCCAGGCCGACAACAGCAGGGCAGGGACCTGGGCATCATCCGAACCCCGGAGCTGCTGCAGGGCCTCCCGCTGCAAACTTACGGGCGCCCGGCTGTCGAGGAAAAACTCCAGGGTCCCGACCCGGGCCGGGAAGGGTGCCAGGCCCGCCAGCTGCAGCCATTCCAGGCGCTCTTCCGAAGAACGGGTCGTATCGCGAGCATAGGTCTGGGAAGTCGCCAGGAGCCGGTTCAGGGTACTTGAAGGGGGAAGGCCCAGCGCCTTCCTGAACCCGGCCACCGCCAGTACCCGTGCACGGTCTGAGCCGGCCTCCAGGTCGCTGAGGGCCCGTTCCAATGCCGGTACGGGCCCCGGGTTGGCGCGGCCCATTTCAGCCCAGCCAGCTGCCAGCGCCCCGAGGGCCTGCTGCGACACCGGGCGCAGCTCCGGGGTATTCAGGGCCTGGAGCAACCCGGAGATTTCAGCGGGTGTCGCCGTGCGGCCCATGGCTTCCGCCAGGTCGCGCAACACCCGATTCCAGGGCCCTGTCTGCTGCCAGCGGCCCACATGCTCCTTTAAAAAAGTGGCCGCCTGGGGCTGCAGGGCCGCCGTGGAGGCGCGGAGTATCCAGGGGTCCGATTCCTGCCGGTCGAGCAGGCCGGCGACCTCCCGGCTGATCGCCATCGCCCGTTCCGACTCGCCCGGGCCGCCGCCCGCGGCCAGGGCCAACACGGCGCGGAGCCGTACCCTGGGGTGGGGGTCTTTGCAACGCTCCAGGACTGCCCCGAAAAATCCGGGATGGCTCCCGGCCCGGCCTTCGGCGATTTTGAGTGCATTTTCGCGGACCCCTGGCGATGCATCGGCCAACGCCCCCATCAGCCCCGGGTCTGAAAGCTGGCCAAGGCCTTCCAGCGTCCACAGGGCATGGAGGCGGCGCAGGGGATCAGGGCTCTCCCGGAGCACGGCTTCCAGGTCTGCAAGGACCACCCCGGGGGTTTCCGTGACCAGGAGCCGCTGGGCCGTGGTGCGAACCCACTGGTTGGGATGGCCCAGGGCTTGTACCAGGCCGGCCGGGGTGCCGAAATCCCAGGCAGGGGCAGGCCCGGAGGCTTCCCTGGGCCGAATCCTGTAAATGCGGCCCTGCTGCTTGCCGGCATGCAGGTCAAGGTCCTTTTCGAGTTCATCCGGGATCCATTCCGGGTGCTCGATCACGTCCCGGTGCATGTCGAGCACGAAAAGGGAGCCATCGGGGCCCACGGCAAAGTTCACCGGGCGAAAGGCGCGGTCTGAACTGGCCAGGAATTCGGTATTGCGCCCGTAGCGCGAGGTGGCAAAGACGCTCGAAGAATCGCGCAAGTGGTCAAAGTGGACCAGGTTCAGCACCACGTCGGCCACAAAGAAGCCCTGCCCGAACCCTTCCGGGAAGCGCCCCCCGCCGTAATAGGTAATGCCGCAAGACCCGGAAAAATAGCCCGATTGCTCGGGGTGGTTCACCCGGGTTTCCTGCTCCCCGATGGGGTATATCCTTGAGAGGCCATCAGATTCATGATCCGAGATATTGACCAGGGCATGGGAGGGTTTTCCGGCGACCCCTTCCAGGTAGCGGTCTTCAAAAACCAGGTGCAGGTTGTGTTCCAGGTTGTGCGTTTCAAAAAGGTGCCCCCAGGGGTCAAAGGTCAGCTTGAACCCCCCTGACGACTCCCCCACCCGTGTAAACCGGCCCAGGCCTGAATGCAGGCGCAGGTCGCCGCCCCTCAGTGGCACTGCCGTTTCCGGACGCCCCGGGAAGGCCGGGGAGCCGGAATTCCCCCCATTGGCGATGTAGATCCAGTTGTCGAGGCCATAGGTGAGCCCGTTGAAATTGTGCTGGAGGTTGTCGTTGCTGAACCCTTCCAGCACGACCTCACGGGTATCTTCCCGCCCGTCCCCGTCCCGGTCGGCTACCCAGAGGAGCTCCGGGGGGCTGGCCACCAGGAACCCCTTGCGGAAGGGCATAAAGGAAGAAGCCACCCCCAGCCGGTCGCTGAAGACCTTCCTCCGGTCGAAAATACCGTCCCCGTCGGTATCTTCAAGCTGTACCAGGCGGCTTTCGGCATCCCGGAGCGGATAGCCGGGCATTTCCAGCACCCAGGCCTGCCCCGCCTCATCGAACTGCATGTCGACCGGGTCGAGCACCAGCGGTTCTGCCGCTGCAAGCTGCATGGTAAAATCGGGGTGGAGTTCAAAGCCCGGGAGGGCATCCGGTTCCGTTTTCTGGCAGGCAGCCATCGCCAGGGCCAACGCCAGTAAAAAAAACACAGTCGAGGTTCTCATATCCGTCTTTCCGGAATCCCTTTAGGGGATGCCCGTCAAAAGATACGAATTCGCCGGAATTTTCCATTTCCGCCCCGGCCGCAACGGGTGCTAACTCCCGGAAAGATACAGGTCGATCAACCCTTCCGGGGTGCGGATGTGGATCACCCGGTTTTCCCGGTCTACCCGGGTGATGAAATCGTCCGATACAGGGATGAGCAATTCCTTCCCGTCCTTTTCGGCCACAAAGAGGGCCTGGGCGGCCTGGTCGTTCACCGAGACGATGCGGCCCGCGTCGCCGTAGGTTTCATCGTGCAGGCGAAACCCGAGCACTTCATGGTAGTAGAACCGGTTGCCGCTTAAGGGGGGAAGGGCCGAGAGGGGCAGGTACAATTCCGCTCCGAGCAGGCGGTCGGCCGCCTCCTGGGAGGAGATGTCGTCGAAGGTGATGCGCAGCAGGTCTGATTTGTGCAGGCGGGAGCGCTCAATAAAAAATGGAACCAGGTTGTTTCCGAGGGAAACAAAGACTGATTCCATTTCTTCGTATTGCTGGGGCTCATCGGTATCGAGCTTCGCCAGCAGGTCTCCTTTGTAGCCGTGGCGGGAGACGATCTTACCGAGGTAAAAGCAGTCTTCCTTGCGCATGGCCCGGGGCTGTTTACTTGGCTTCGCTCTCGTCGGCAGCCTCTTCGGCTTCGGCGGCCGGAGCTTCTTCGGCAGGAGCCTCGGCGGTTTCAGCTTCGGGGGCCGGAGCCTCCTCAACAGCAGCTGCTTCCTCTACAACTGCCTCAGCCTCGGGGGCCTCGGCTTCCACAGCGGCAGCTTTGCGTTTTTCATTGACTTCCTTTTCGGCTTCCAGGGCTTTGGCTTTGGCTTCTGCCTTGGCTTTTTCCAATCCTTCTGACTTGGAGGTGATCTTATGCTCCTTCTCGTCTACCCACGCCTGGAATTTCTTCTCGGCCTGCTCTTCGGTCAGGGCACCCTTGCGCACCCCTCCGTTCAGGTGGTGCTTCAGCAGCACTCCTTTGTAAGAAAGGATACGACGGGCAGTCTCAGTGGGCTGAGCCCCGTTCTCGAGCCATTTCACGGAATGGTCCAGGTTGATGTCGATGGTGGCAGGGTTGGTGTTCGGGTTGTACACCCCGAGTTTTTCGAGGAAACGACCGTCGCGGTTGGCACGTGCATCGGCGGCAACGATCCAGTAAAAAGGTTTTCCTTTTTTACCGTGTCTCTGAAGTCTGATTTTTACTGGCATTTCACATTAATTTATTTGGGGTTCCCGACCCCGGTTATTAATCCTTGTACAGCTTCAGGCAGCTGTTCGGCCCTGAGCGCCTGGCCCAGAAAACCTCTGCATCTGTTTCGCACATCCTGCAAAGGCGGGTGCAAATATACGCCTTTTTTCACGATTTCAGCGACCCTTTTCAAAAATTTGCCCCCGAGACGGGGCTTCGGCCCTTCCCCTCATTCACACTAAGGCTATGGGCCGTCCGGGGCGTTTCAGGTTCTCATGGTATTGCCTACTTTTAGAGGAGTCAACAAGGCCGATGCCTTAACCTGTTCAACCACTTACCTCCATCCTATTATGGCAGTCTTCAAATCCAGAAAATTCCACGACCTGGGCCTCGACACCCAGGATGCCGCCGGGCACTTCCGGGCCCTGAACAAAGACGGGTCATTCAATGTCAGGAAAGTCAACATAAGCTTTTTGGAGCGAATGAATTTCTTCAATGCCCTGGTCAGCATGTCGTGGAAGCGCTTTTTCGGGTTGATTGTGGCCTGTTATTTCCTGGTCAACGTGCTGTTTGGCGGCATTTACCTGGTTTTAGGCGTCGAGCACCTGACCGACGTTACGGGCCTGACCCGCCTCGAACAATTCATGGAAGCCTTTTTCTTCAGCGCCCAGACCATTACCACCCTGGGCTATGGCCGTGTGGCCCCGGTAGGCATTCCTGCCAACAGCGTCGCCGCCCTCGAATCGATGCTGGGGCTGCTCTCCTTTGCCCTGGCAACCGGCCTGCTGTACGGGCGATTTTCGAAGCCCACGGCCCGCATCCGGTACAGTGCAACCGCGGTGATTGCCCCGTATCACGACATCAGCGGATTCATGTTGCGGGTGATCAACCCCCTCAGCAACCACCTGCTCGAAGTCGAGGCCAGCCTGACCCTTTCGATGAAAAGGAAAGACTCGGAAAAGCGGGAGTTCCACCAGTTAGAGCTGGAGCGCTCGCGGGTGGTCTTCTTCCCGACCACCTGGACCATCGTTCACCCCATAACCCCTTCCAGCCCCCTGTACGGGCTTAGCGAGGCCGAGGTTCGAAACCGCGACCCAGAATTCATCATCATGCTGCGGGCCTACGACGAATCTTTCTCCCAGACCGTCTATTCCCGCTCTTCCTATAAAGTCGATGAGCTCCAATGGGGGCGGAAGTTTGTTTACGTGGCCCGGCCCGAGAAGGGAAGGCTGATTGTAGATGTAAGCCGGATCGATGAAACCGAGATTGCGACCCTGGTCCCTCCCGTTGATAACTCCTAAAAACTCCCCTTTACCAGCCCGCCGCATTTCCATAATTTTATCGTCCTGAATTCGTGCCCAAGCCATGTACCTGATCTTCGATACCGAGACCACCGGGCTCCCCAAACGCTGGGACGCCCCGGTGAGCGACACTGACAACTGGCCCCGTTGCGTCCAGATTGCATGGCAGTTGCACGACGCCCGGGGCGTGCTGCTCGAGCAGTTCGACGCCCTGGTGCAGCCCGACGGCTTCAACATCCCCTTCGAGGCAGAACAGATCCACGGCATTTCAACACGCCTGGCCCGGGAAGAGGGCATCCCGATCGGCGACGCCCTTGACGCCTTCAGGGAAGCCCTGGGGAAAACCCAGTTTCTGGTGGGCCAGAATGTAGGGTTCGACATCAACATTCTGGGGGCTGAATTTTACCGACGGGCGGGCGAGAACCCGCTCGAGGCGCTGCCGGTGCTCGACACCTGTACCGAAGACACGGCTGAGCTCTGCCAGTTACCGGGCGGGCGGGGCGGGAAATTCAAGCTCCCCACCCTGACCGAACTGCACGCCCACCTGTTCGGGGAGCCTTTCGAAGAGGCGCACAACGCCACGGCCGACGTGGAAGCCACCGCCCGCTGCTTCCTCGAGCTGGTGCGCCGCAGGAAATACCCTGCCACCACCCTGAGGGTGGGGCCCGATTATTTCGAGGCCTTCGAAGCGGCCAACCCGGGGGTGATCACCCCGATCGGGCTCCGGCACGTAAACCTGAAAAAAGCCTCCGAGGCCCTGGCCCGGCAACAGGCCCCGGCGGCCCCGGAACTGACCCGCGCCGAGATCCGCGAGAATGCCGAAGTGCTCGAATCGGCCGTGTTTGCGCACCTGCACAACCACAGCCAGTTCTCGGTGCTGCAGTCTACCATCCAGATTCGCGAGCTCGTGGCAGCCGCAGCCCGCCACAACATGCCGGCCGTGGCCCTCACCGACCACGCCAACATGATGGGGGCCTTCCATTTCGTAAAGGAGGTTAAGGCCTACAACCAGGGGCTGACCGAAGAAGACAGGGCCTCCGGGAAACAGGAGCTCATCCCCATCCTCGGCTGCGAATTCTACGTCTGCGAAGACCGGCACAACAAATCGCACAAAGACTACGGCTATCAGGTCGTGATGCTCGCCAAGAGCAAGAAGGGGTATCAGAACCTGGCCAAGATGTCGTCTATAGCCTATACGGAAGGGTTCTACTACGTGCCCCGCATTGACCGCGAGGTGGTGGTGCGCTACAGGGAAGACCTTATCGTGCTCACCGGGAACCTCTATGGGGAGGTGCCCTCTAAGATCCTGAACCAGGGCGAGAAGCAGGCCGAGGAGGCCCTGCTCTGGTGGAAAGAGCACTTTGGCAGCGACCTGTATGTGGAGCTCATGCGCCACGGGCAGGAAGACGAAGACCGCGCCAACCAGACCCTGGTGAAACTGGCGCGCCGGCACGGGGTTTCCCTGGTGGCCACCAACAATACCTACTATTGCGAAAAGGAAGATGCCGAGGCGCACGACATTTTGCTCTGCGTGAAGGAGGGCGAGAAAAAGGCAACCCCCATCGGCCGCGGCAGGGGATACCGCTTCGGCTTCCCGAACCAGGAGTACTATTTCAAATCGCCCGCCCAGATGAAGGAGCTGTTCCATGACCTGCCCGAGAGCATCACCTCCATCGGGGAGATCATTGAAAAGGTCACCCCCTTCGACCTGGCCCGGGACGTCTTGCTCCCAAAATTTGAAATACCCGAGGCCTTCAAGGTCGCCGAAGACGAGGCCGACGGCGGGAAAAGGGGCGAAAATGCCTACCTGAGGCACATTACCTACCGGGGAGGCGAAAACCGGTACGGCGAGATCACCGAAGCCATCAGGGAACGCATCGATTTTGAGCTGGCCACCATCGAAAACTCGGGCTACCCCGGCTACTTCCTGATCGTGGAAGACTTCATACGCGAAGCCCGCAACATGGGGGTTTCCGTGGGGCCGGGGCGGGGGTCTGCCGCCGGGTCGGTCGTGGCGTACTGCCTGGGCATCACCAACATCGACCCCCTCAAATACGACCTGCTCTTCGAGCGCTTCCTCAACCCCGACCGGGTATCGATGCCCGATATCGACATCGACTTCGACGACGAGGGCCGCTCGCGGGTCATGGATTATGTGATCGGCAAATACGGCGCCAACCAGGTGGCACAGATCATCACTTATGGCACCATGGCCGCCAAATCGTCAATCCGCGATACGGCCCGCGTGCTCGACCTGCCCCTGGGCGACGCCGACCGCATCGCCAAGCTCATCCCGAACATGTCGAAGCTGGGCAAGATCTTCGGGCAGCCAGAAGCCGAACTGCGCAAGAAATTCCGCTCTGACGAATGGGAGAAGGTCAACCAGCTGCTCGGGATTTCGGAAGGGGACGACCTGGAGGCCCAGACCGTAAAGATGGCCTGCGTGCTCGAAGGGTCGCTCCGAAACACGGGCATCCACGCCTGCGGGGTGATCATCACCCCAGACGATATCACCAATTTCGTGCCCGTGGCCACGGCCAAGGATTCGGACCTGTACGTAACCCAGTTCGACAACTCGGTGGTCGAAAGCGCGGGGCTGCTGAAGATGGACTTCCTGGGCCTGAAAACCCTGACCCTGATCAAAGATACGGTCAAGATCGTCAAGGCCCGGCAGGGGATCGAACTCGACCCGGATTCCTTCCCGCTCGACGACGAAAAGACCTATGAGCTCTTCCAGAGGGGTGAAACCGTGGGGATCTTCCAGTACGAATCCCCGGGGATGCAGAAGTACCTGAAGGAACTCAAGCCTACCGTCTTTGACGACCTCATCGCCATGAATGCCCTTTACCGGCCGGGGCCGATGGAATACATCCCGAGCTTTGTGGCCCGCAAGCACGGGCGGGAAGAGATCACCTACGACCTGCCCGAAATGGCCGAATACCTCAGGGAAACCTATGGCATCACCGTGTATCAGGAACAGGTGATGCTGCTCTCCCAGAAGCTGGCGGGCTTTACCAAGGGCGAGGCCGATGTGCTGCGCAAGGCCATGGGGAAAAAGATCTTTGCCCTGCTGCAGAAGCTGCAGCCCAAATTCCTCGACGGGGGGGTGGCCAACGGCCATCCGCGGGAGGTGCTGGAAAAGATCTGGAAAGACTGGGAGGCCTTTGCCTCCTATGCCTTCAACAAGAGCCATTCCACCTGCTACGCCTACATCGCCTACCAGACGGCCTACCTCAAGGCGCACTACCCGGCCGAATACATGGCCGCCGTGCTTTCGAACAACATGAACGACATCAAGCAGGTCACCTTCTTCATGGAGGAGTGCCGGCGGATGGGGCTCGAGGTGCTGGGCCCGGACGTCAACGAATCCTATTACAAATTCGCCGTCAACAAAGACAACAAGGTGCGGTTCGGGATGGGCGCCATCAAGGGTGTGGGGCGTTCGGCCGTGGAGACCATCGTGGAAAACCGCAAGGCAGACGGCCCCTACCAGTCCCTTTTTGACCTGGCCAAACGGGTCGACCTGAGGGCCGCCAACAAAAAGGCCTTCGAGACCCTCGCCCTGGCCGGGGCATTCGATTCCCTGGGCAACACGCACCGGGCACAGTATTTCGACCCGGGCACAGACGGGGTCCCGTTCCTGGAAAAGGTGATGCGCTTCGGGGCCCGTTATCAGGAAAGCGTGAACTCTTCCCAGGTAAGCCTTTTCGGGGGCAGCAGCGAGGTGCTGATCGCCGAGCCTGAAATCCCGCCCTGCGAGCCCTGGGGAACCCTCGAAACCCTCAAACGGGAAAAAGAGGTGGTGGGGATCTACATCTCCGGCCACCCCCTCGACGATTTCAAGACCGAAATGCAGGCCTTCTGCAACGCAGAAATCCAGGCCCTGAGCGACCTGCCCTCGCAGGTCAACCGCGAGCTCTCCGTGGCGGGGGTCATCACCGACGTGCAGCACCGGGTTTCCAAGAATGGCAAGGGATGGGCTGCCTTTACCCTAGAAGATTACTCCGACAGCTTTGAATTCCGAATTTTCGGGGAGGAATACCTGAAATTCCGACACTTCCTGACCATCAACGCCTTTGTTTTCATCAAGGTATTCGTCAGGGAGGGGTGGACCAACAAGGATAACGGCCAGAAAGGGGAGCCCAGGCTGCAATTCAACCAGGTGATGCTGCTGCAGGATGTGATGGAAACCTTCGCCAAAAAGCTGACCATCCAGCTCGAACTCGGCCAGCTCCACGAAAACAGGATCCGCCAGCTGCAGGATACCCTCAGGGCCTTCAAGGGGGCGCACCCGCTCAGCTTCGTGGTGTACGAGCCCGAAGACGCCATCAAGGTAAACCTCTCGAGCCGCAAGCAAAAAGTGCATATCAGTTCTGAATTGCTCAGCACCCTGCAAAAACAGGAGGTGCATTACAAACTGAATTAAGGGTGCCGGCCTACCCGGGCCCTGAAATAAGGTATATTGATAATTGCATAGGCAAAAGGAATCTGCCGCCTGTAAGGAACCGCCCAATTATTTGACTAAATTTGCGCTAATATTTAATTCACTAAGACATGGCTTTAGAAATAACCGATGCTACTTTCGACGAGGTAGTCCTGAAGAGTGACAAACCGGTAGTAGTTGACTTCTGGGCGGCCTGGTGCGGTCCGTGCCGCATGGTTGGCCCCATCATCGAAGAACTCAGCCACGAATACGAGGGCAAGGCAGTTGTCGGCAAAGTAGACGTAGACGTACACCAGCAGTATGCCGCCAAATACGGGGTGCGCAATATCCCGACCGTTTTGGTCTTCAAGAACGGGGAAATCGTGAACCGCCAGGTAGGGGTGAGCCCGAAACGGGTCTACGCCGACGCCATTGACGCTGCGCTTAACTAAATATTGATTTTCACACAGAAAACCCTGCCACACGGCGGGGTTTTTTGTTTCATGGCCCGCCCAGGTATTCGTATCTTTAGGGCATGGACCTGAAATCGGAACTGCACAAGGCCCCCCTCTTCGAGAACCTCGCCCTGCTAGCCCGGCAGGTGGTGGAAGGCTATATCAGCGGCATCCACAAAAGCCCCTTTCACGGGTATTCAGCCGAGTTCGCCGAGCACAAGATCTACAACACGGGCGAGAGCACCAAACACATCGACTGGAAGCTGTATGCCAAGACCGACAAGCTCTACACCAAGCGCTTTGAGGAGGAAACCAACCTGCGCTGCCACCTGATCCTCGACAATTCGGCTTCGATGTACTACCCTGCCCAGCCCAGGCTCGACCTGGAGCACCTCCATAAAATGGGATTTGCGGTGCTGGCGGCTGCAGCCCTGATGGAATTGCTCAAGAAACAGCGCGATGCGGTGGGCCTGAGCATTTTCTCGGAAACCTACCAGTACTACGCCCCCGAAAAGGGAAGCGAACGCCATTACCAGATGTTGCTCAGCGCCCTGAGCGAGGTGGCCATGGAACAGCCTGCCAATAGGAAGACGGAACTGCATACCTACCTTCACCTGATCGCCGAAAAACTCAGGCGGCGCAGCCTGGTTGTGCTGTTTTCGGATATGTTCCAGGACCGGGTGGCCGACGAGCGGGTTTTCGAAGCCCTGCGCCACCTGAAATACAACAAGCACGAAGTAATCCTCTTCCACCTCACCGACCGGGCGACCGAACTCGACTTTGACTTTGAGAACAGCCCCAAGCGATTCCTGGACGTAGAGACCGGCCAGCATGTAGACCTGTACCCCGATACCGTCAGAAATTCGTACCGCCAGGCCCTGGAAGCCTACCTCACCTCCCTGAAGCTCATCTGCGGCCGGTACGGCATCAAATACGTGGGAGTGGATATCGCCGACCCGTTTGCCCGGGTCCTGAACGCCTTT
>CAYWZF010000046.1:0-20442 GCA_964461555.1 uncultured Robiginitalea sp.
GAGTTATCAACGGAATCGCCCCGGTCCAGTTAACAGCTTTTGTCTGATAAAAAACAGGACCGGGGGTTGTTTATTATCGGCCCTGGCATGGAAGAAAAGGCCGCATAAATTTTGATATCGCACCCTTGCAAAAATGCAGGGAAAGATGTACTGCAATATTTTTGCAGAATTGCAAAAGGTAAATGTCAATTTTTTTGTGACAGGTTTTTAACAACGCATGGAAAATTAATGATTTCATAATGAATCGTTTAAATTATAGCAACCAGGCACCTGTTGAGAACTTGTCATAAGGTGAATCCGAATCCGGTTTTGTACCTTTACTACATCTTCAAAAGACAGGAACCATGAAAATTGCCATAGGGAACGACCATGCCGGCACCGAGTACAAGCTGGCCATCGTGGGGATGCTCAAATCCATGGGGATCGAAGTAAACAATTACGGCACTGATGGCACAGACAGCGTCGATTATGCCGATTACATACATCCGGTGGCAGAAGATGTTTCTTCAGGGAAGGCAGACTGGGGCATCGTAATTTGCGGAAGTGGCAATGGAGCTGCCATGACTGCCAATAAACACCAGAAAATTAGAGCGGCGCTTTGCTGGAATAAAGAGATCGTCGCCCTGGCCCGCGAACATAACAATGCCAACATCCTCAGCCTGCCTGCCCGCTTTATCGCCATCCCTCAGGCCCTGGAAATGGTAAAGACGTTCCTCAACACCCCGTTTGAGGGGGGTCGGCACCAGATACGGATTGAAAAAATACCCTGTTACTGAACCGCTTTTAAGGGAATAAGAAGCGAGCAACGGCACCTATGGCGCATTCCCACAACCACCAGCATCACCACAAGGAAGTACAGGGGAAAAACCTCCTGATCTCCATTTTTCTGAATATTCTGATCACGGTTTCTCAGGTGATTGGAGGGTTTATATCTGGGAGCCTTTCATTGCTTTCCGATGCGCTGCACAACCTGAGTGATGTTATTTCACTGATAATCAGTTTTATTGCAAATAAATTATCCCGCAAACAGGCTTCTACCAACAAGACGTTTGGCTACAAGCGGGCCGAGATCATCGCCGCTTTTGTGAATTCGGCATCTCTGATCATCGTTGCGGGATTTCTGATCAAGGAGGCCGTGGAACGTTTTTTGGAGCCCCAGGCCATTGGCACCCGCATCGTGATCATGCTCTCACTGCTGGGCATCCTGGCCAACGGGTTCAGCGTGCTTTTGCTCAGGAGCCAATCGGCAACCAATATGAACATGCGGTCGGCCTACCTGCACCTCTTTACCGACATGATGGCTTCGGTAGCCGTACTGGTGGGCGGGGTGCTGATGTATTTCTACCAGCTCTATTGGATTGACCCCCTGCTCACGGTGCTTATTGCCCTGTACCTGGTATACATGGGCTTTGATTTGCTTCGCTCGTCTACCCGGGTGTTGATGCTGTTCACCCCAGACAGCATTCGGGTACAGGAAATCGTTGAGGCGATTTCCACGATTGAGCCCATCAAGAACGTGCATCATGTCCACATCTGGCAACTGAATGAAGACGAGGTACACCTGGAGGCCCATATCGATTTCAGCCGCGACATCCTTCTCTCTGAATTTGATGTGATCCTCAGTCAGATCGAAGAAAAAGTCTTTCACGAGTTCGGGATCAACCATGTGAACATCCAACCCGAATTCGGCAAGTGCGACAGCAAGCAAATCATTGTACAGGACTGACATGGAAACCCGGGTGCGAACCTTTGACGAACTCAGTGCAGTGGAGCTTTACGACCTGCTCCGGCTGCGGGCAGAAGTTTTTGTGGTAGAACAGCAGTGTATTTATCTGGATCCGGACGGGAAGGATTCCCGGGCCTTTCACCTGCTGGGGTATGAAGGGAACAAGCTGGCTGCCTATACCCGCCTGTTTGCCCCCGGAGACTATTTCGCGGAAGCATCCATTGGACGGGTGGCTGTAAACCAGGAATTCAGGGGCCGCGGCCTGGGCCGTGAAATCATGGAGGCCTCCCTGGCTGCCATTCATGACCGGTTTGGCCCTGTGCCTATCTGCCTCTCGGCCCAGTCATATCTCAGGCGATTCTATGAGGAGCTGGGCTTTCGGGTCGAAGGAGAGGAATACCTCGAAGACGGAATTCCCCATATTTTGATGCTAAGGGGATAGACCCTCTTTCAGAAGGGGTTCAGGTAATTTTGATGGGCTCCTTATTTCCCAGGTTCAGTTCTTCGAGCAGGGTATCGGTAAACCGGTAATGCCCGCGAAAGGTAATGATGCGGAAACGATTCGACTGCATGCGGCTCAGGGTATCGAGCAAAAGCCATTTCGATTTCAGCAGGGTGGGTTTTTCTGATTTCAGGCTTATGTCAAACAGGTACTTACGCCCGTTCTTGGTGGCTGTGATATCGGGAGTTACCGGATTGCCGGTGCGCTTTACGATATAGGATTTGGGTGATTCAAACCCATCCATGTCGGCTTTGATGTTGTGGAAGCCCCTTGCCTCCAAATGCTCCACTGATTGCCGGAGCAAGTCCAGATTTTGTTCTTTCTCTACTTTAATCATATGGTTTAAAATAACCAAAAAGTCGAGAAAAGCAAATCTGAAGCGATAATTAACAAAGATTTAAGCGGTTATAAATCAGCTATTTGAACTTAAAAAAACGGTGTTTCCACTGCGTACGGAAGCATCGGCGGCCAGCACGATCTGCATGCTGCTCACCGCATCGCGCAAATGCTCGCCCAGGTTGAGGTCATCGGTGATGGCCTTCAGGAAGAATTCCTGTTCGAGCAGGCAGAGCCCGTCGTGATCGGGCTCGTCGGCAGTACTGATAATCTCGTCTGAGCGGGCAAAGGAACCGTCTGGCTTCAGTTCACTGTGGTGCAGCAACAGGCTTCCCGTTTTGGAATGGCCCTCGATATCGTCTGAATCGCCCTTTTCGGAATCCTGAATGGAAACGCATCCTTTGGGCCCGATGACATCTTTCACAAAAAAGGCGGTTTCACTCATCATGGGCCCCCAACCGGCCTCATACCACCCAACAGACCCATCCTCAAAGCGCACCTGCAACTGCCCGTAATTGTACATGTCTTCGGCTATCTCATCACTCAGTCGTGCCCCGATGGCACTTACGCTCACGGGCCTGGAACCCGTCATCAGGCACATCATGTCTACATAGTGCACGCCGCAATCCACAATGGGAGACATAGAGCGCATAAGCTGTTTGTGTGTATACCACTGGCCACCAGAGCTTTGCTGGTTCAGGTTCATCCGCATGACCAGCGGTTTGCCCAGGCCCCGGGCCAGAGCCACAAAGCGCGACCAGGCCGGGTGTACCCGAAGGATATAACCAACCACCATTTTCAGGTTTTTTTCAGCAGCCAGCCGCACCAGCCCTTCGGCCTCTTCCACGGTAAGGGCCAGGGGCTTTTCCACGAACACATGGCAGCCCGCATGCAGGGCTTGCGAGACCAGGGCCGCGTGGGTGTCAGGATAGGTGTTCACCGAAACCGCATCGGCCCCGGTGTGTGCCAGAGCCTCTTCCAGGCTCGAAAAGGTGGGGTATCCGCCCAGTTCTTCCGACAGGCGCTGGCGACTTTCGGGCTGGCGGCTTACCAGGCCTGCGATTTCAAATCCTTCCAGGCTGTGATACGCCCGGGCATGGCTGCTTCCCATGTTCCCGCAGCCGACGACGATTACTTTGATTTTCTGTGCCATGTTATTCCAGACTGAATGCGATGATTTTGTTTCCTTTCTCAGTGCCCAGCTTTTCCCCCCCACAGGCAATGGCCAGGTATTGCCTGCCGTCAACCTCGTAAAGGGCCGGGGTTGCAAAGGCAGCGGCCGGGAGGGCGTGTTCCCAGAGCAGGGTGCCGGTGTGCCGGTCAAAGGCCCTGATATAGCCATCTTTGGTTGCCGCGATAAACAAGAGCCCGTTTGCGGTAATGACCGGGCCCCCGTAGTTTTCGGTGCCCGTGGTCGGATACCCCAGGGCCCGGAGCGAATCCGTCTCGCCCAGGGCAATTTGCCAGAGGTAGTCTCCCGTGTTCAGGTCAATGGCGTGCAGGGTGCCCCACGGGGGCGAGATGGCCGGCAGGCCGCGGCTGTCCAGGAATTTGTTGTATCCTGTATGCTGGTAGGGGACAGGGTCTTTCGTTTCCGTTGCGGCTCCCCTTTCTATGACTTCCTGCTTGTCTTCCTGCTCTTCCTGTTGCAACAGGAATTCTACCAGGGCGTTCCGTTCCGGTTCGGAAAGCTGGGGGAAGCCGGGCATCATGCCTTTTCCGTTGGAGATCTGGGCGTGGATTTCGCCCGCAGACAGGCGCGAGCCAAGACCGAGCAGGGAAGGGTACCCGCTGGCCGGCATCCCCTGCCTGCCTGCCTGGTGGCACACCATGCAGTACCGTTGGTAGGTCTGTTCTCCGGGCGAGAGGGAGGGGTTAGCTGCAGCGACTTCTTTCATCTGAAGGAACCACGCCATTTCATTGGCATTCACGTAGAGGATGCCATTTTCAGGGTCGGCCCCGGCCCCGCCCCATTCTGCGCCTCCGTCATATCCGGGAAGCAGCAGCACAGGGTCGAGGGAAGGCGGGGCGTACTGCCTTTTATCGGCTGTACGAAAGGCCTGCAGCAATTCTTCCCGGTTGGGGGCATAGGGGCTGATATCGGCTTCCGTAAGGTCTTGTGACTGTCGGGCAAAAGGGGCGGGCTTCACGGGGAAGGGCTGGGTGGGCCAGGCCTTTTCGCCCGGCAGGGCCGAAGCCGGAGCCGGCCGTTCCTCGATGTCAAAAAGCGGCTCTCCGCTCACCCGGTCAAACAGGAATACATACCCCTGTTTGGTTATTTGGGCCACGGCCGGGATGCGCCTGCCGTTGCGCTCTACCATGAGGAGGTTGGGAGGAGCCGGGGGGTCGCGGTCCCAAAGGTCGTGATGCGTGAACTGGTAGTGCCAGAGCAACTCGCCTGAATTGGCGTTGAGGGCCAGCAGGCAATTGGCAAACAGGTTCTGTCCGGGGCGCATGCCCCCGTAAAAATCGGGTGCGGCAGAACCCGTGGGCACATACAGGATTTCCCGCACCGGATCGAGAGACATTCCGGCCCAGTTATTGGCTGCCCCGACCACCTCGCTGCGGAAAGTGTCGGGGATGCCCCAGGTGTCATTGCCCTTTTCGCCGGGGTACGGGATGGTGTGGAAGGCCCAGGCCAGCGCCCCGGTCTTTACGTCGAAGGCCATGATGTCACCGGGGGCCGCCCCGGCCCCTTCTGATACCCGAAGGGGCATGATTATCAGGTTTTTATAGATAGTTCCGGGAGTGTTTGAAATCACAAATTTTTCGCGGGCGGCAGCCGGCATGCCCGAACGCAGGTCGATTTTTCCTCCGGTCCCGAAACCAGGCACCGGAATGCCTGTTCGGGCATCCAGGGCCCACAGGTCGGCCCCCATGGTATAAAAAACACGCTTGTCATTGCCTTCTTCCCAATAGGTCAACCCCCGGCTGGTGGAATGCCAGGCCTTCAGGGAGTCTCCGAATATCCAAAGTTCCCGGCCGGTGCGGGCATCAAGGGCAAAGGCGCGAAGCCCGGCCGTTACGCCGTACAAAACGCTGTCAATAACGATTGGGCTCATCTGCATCTGTCCGAAATCCGGAGCCTCATACTCCCAGGCAACTTTGAGCGCGGCAACATTTTCAGGGGAAAACCGGGAAAGGGTGCTGTAATGGCTGCGGCCCGGGTCGCCCAGGTAATGGCGCCATTCGCGGTAGTGATCAGGGCCGAAACCGGAGTCGGGCTCTCCCCCGCAGGCCCATAGCAACAGGCAAAATGCCATCAGGAAACCCACAGGCTTGTAGTAGTGCATCATGGCCAGGCATATTTCCTCCCTAAAATAGGAATTAATGCAGGAATGTGGCAGCCCTGCCTTATAAACCGAACAATTCCCGGTGGATCCGGCGCACGGAAGCCGCGTATCCCGGCCCAAACAAGTTCAGGTGCACCAGGAGGTAATACAGCTGGTACAGGGGAATCCGACGGTCCATGCCGGGCTTTTCAGGCCTGATTTCGTGATAAGCCCGGTAAAAGCGCTCTGGAAACCCCCCGAAAAGGCGGGTCATGGCCAGGTCTGCCTCGGCATCCCCGGCATAGACCGCCGGGTCGATCAGGCAGCCTTCCCCCGATTCCGCGATCAGGTAATTGCCGCTCCACAGGTCGCCGTGGAGGAGGGAAGGTTCGGGGCCGGGGGCCCAGGCCCGGATTTTTTCGGTTAACAGCTCCGGCTCCGGGATTTCCCTTTCCTCAAGCAGGCCGCCCGCCAGGGCCATCCGGTATTGGGGCAGCAGCCTTTGGCCTACATAGAAAGCCGGCCAGTCTCTGCCAGGGCTATTCTGTTGGGGCAGTCGCCCGATAAAGTTGTCGGCCTGCCAGCCGAAGCGGGGCAACACATGGCTGTGCAGGGCGGCCAGACCCCGGCCCAGATGCTCGAAATCAGAAGCCCTGGCCTGTCTGGAAGGGATGTATTCCATGACGAGGCAGGCGCCCGGGTCAACGCGGGCCCACCCCAGCACGCCGGGTGTTCGCAGCGCCCGGCAAGCCGCAAGGGCCTCCAGCCCCCCGGCCTCGGCCCGGGCCATTTCGCGCCCGGCAGGGCCGTGGTACCATTTGGCGAAGAAACGGCCCCGGTCAGTCTCAAGCAGGCAGGCCCGGGCAATATCGCCCCCGGAAACCGCAGTGAGGCCGCGGACCCGAAACCCAAAATGCTCCTGCAGGGATTTGGCAAGGGCATGCATGGCCTACAATCCAAAGGATTCTCCAAACCGGGCAACCCCGTACCCCTTGTTCTGAACGGACCGGCTTTGTTCGCTTGAGGGGTCAAGGAGGGGATTGGTGTGGTTCAGGTGGATAAAGCGAATTTTGCGGCGCTCAGCTTCGGGCAGGCTGTCAAAACGCGACAGGCTCTCCACCACGAAAGGATGCGGGATCTCCGACATATCGCGGTAGCCCAGTTCGGTTGCGTCGTAAAAGGAAGCGTCTACAAGGGCCAGGTCGACCTGCCTGATGCGGGCCGCAATATCGGTTTCCCACCGCTCCCATTTGTCGATGTCGGGAATGAACAGCACTGTTTTGCCGGGGCCCCGGATCTCAAACCCCACGGTTTCGGAAAACTCGTCGCGGTGGGGAACCCGGAAGGGCACCACCTCAAGGCGCGGGGTCAGCCGGGTGGGCCGGGAGTCTTCCAGGGGGCGCAGGGAGATATTCCCCTGAGACACAAGCTGGCTCCAGGGGCCGTTTTCCTTTAAAAAGCCAAGCATGCCGGGCATGGCATAAACCGGCACGGAATCTGCACCCAGCGCTTCGCGACCCAGGTACATCAGCCCGCTGTAATGGCCTATATGGGCATGGGTCAGAAAAATGCCAGACGGGACCTGCGCATCTTGTGCGGCCCGCTCCTGCAGCAGGCGCAACTGCTCGGGAAAGTCGGGGCCGGCTTCGATCAGGAAGGTGCGGCCGGCGACCTTGTCGATCAGCCCCAGGGCCACCACCTTGCGTGCCGGGTCAGGGTGTAGGTACAAGGGGGCGCAGCAGGCCCTGGAACAACCGATATGAGGCGAACCCCCGTCCTGCACCGTGCCCAGAACGAGTAACTCCACGCCGGAATCGGAAGAAAAAGAACAGGACCATGGCTCTCTCTGGAGGGACCCCCCGGAAAGGAAGGCGCCCCAAAAAAGCAGCAGCCATGGGAACCCCCGCAGCATGGGCTACTTAAGGATTGACTGATACTTGCCCGCATCGGCCAGCAGCTCCCGGGCCGCGAGGATAGCGTCATCCTTGGCCAGGTAATGCTCGTACAGTCCTTCCCGGTAGAAGTACCTTTTGATGATCTCGTCTTCCAGTTCCCGGCCTATCTCGGCAGAATAGGTCTGCAGGGCCCTGATCTTGCTTTTCTGGAGGTCGGCCAGCAGCGCTTTGAAATCAGCTTCGACGGTCTCGTTGAAAACCATGTCTTCGCGCTCGGACAGCGCCTTCTGGAGGGCCGTTTCGGTCGCGGTCTCAAAGGAGAAACCGCTTTTGCCCACATGGTCCAGAAACGCTTTGTAGGTTTCGTCTGTAAGCTCAAAATCACCCGGGGAATCAACGCGGTTGGCGTAGTAGTAATCGGTGGCGAAGTCAAAGATCACATGGTTCTGGAGCAGCGCCCCGATCAGTGAATTGGAACGCAGGGAGGCGATCTCAACGTCGGGCATTACCCCGCCCCCATCGGTGACGCGCCGGCCGTTGCGCGTGCGGAATTCTTTGATGTCCGTATTGCGGAGGGCGTTCCCGGCCGAATCGCGGTTGCGGTAGTCAAGGGCCTGGATGCAGCGGCCGGAAGGGGTATAGTACCGGCTGATGGTCACTTTGAGCTGGGTGCCGTAGCTCAGTTTGAGGGGGCGTTGCACCAGGCCCTTCCCAAAGCTCCGGGCGCCGAGGATGACCGCCCGGTCGAGGTCTTGCAGGCTGCCCGCCACGATTTCACTGGCCGAGGCGCTCTGGCCGTCTACCAGGATCGCCAGGGGGATTTGCTCGTCAACCGGAGCCTTGCGGGTCTCGTATTGCTGGTTGAATTTTTTGACCTTCGACTGGGTGGTCACGATCACCTCCCCTTTGGGGACAAAGAGGTTGGCCACATTGATCGCCTCTGAAAGCAGGCCGCCCGGGTTGCCCCTCAAATCCAGGATGATTTGCTCGGCCCCCTGCTCCTTGAGGGTGCGAAGGGCTTCCTCGGTCTGGGCAGAAGCCTTGGAATTAAAGCGCGCCAAGACGATATACCCGGTTTTCGGGTCGGCCATCCGGTAAAATGGCACCGCATCGACCTCAATGGAGCCACGGCCCACCTCGGCGGTGAACAGGTTTCCCTGGCGGCGGTAGGTTACCGCCACGGTAGAGTTGTTGGATCCCTTTAGGAGTTCGGTGGCATCATCCTTGAAATCGGCCACGGCAATATCGCCGATCTTCACGATTTCATCCCCGGCTTTCAGGCCTGCCTGGTCGGCCGGGTACCCTTTGTAGGGTTCCACGATCACGAGCCGGTCGTCGTACGAGCGAACCAGGGCGCCGATGCCGGAATATTCCCCGGCATTGCTGATCTTAAAGGCTTCAACGTCCTGTTCGTTCAGGTATACGGTGTACGGGTCCAGTTCCTGCAGCATGTTCTTGATGGCAGTGTCCATCAGGCCTGCGGGATTGGTCTCGTCTACATAATTCATGTTGAGTTCCTTGAACAGGGTCGTGAAAATCTCGATTTGCTTGGCGATCTCGAAAAAATCGCCTTTAAAGGCGGTGGTCGTAAAGAAAACGGCCAACGCCAGCACAGGGATAATAAGTTTACGCTTCATGAGCTTCTTCATGGGGGACTATTTTTTTCAACAGGGTCTTCATGGCCCCGGAAATCTGCCGGAAATCCGGGGATTCTTTTCCAAGGTATAAAAATACCAACGCATAAGGGCCGAAGGAATTGTTAAAAACACCCGGTTTTTCCAGCCGATAGGCTTCTCGCATGAGCCGCTTGATCCGGTTGCGGGCCACCGCCTTGCGGAAGGCCCGTTTGGGTACAGCAAAGCCAGCCTGTGCCGGCACGGCTTCCGGCAGGGGAGTTTTCAGGTAATAAAGCAACAGCGGATAGGCCTTGATCTGCCTCCCTTCGCGGAAGACAGCCTCCCAAAGCCTGACGCGGGAGAGCCGTTCTTTTTTTGGAAAACCAAATGTTGCCATGCCCAAAAATAGGAATATTTAAAGCCCCGGCAGGAATGATATTTGTCATAAGATTTTGGCCGGCCCGGCCCTAACTTGCTAGAAATGGAGGCCGTTGCAGGCGGAGTCCGAAAATTGGGAGTATGGGTACCCTGTCTGTGAAGCCCCTGAACAGCCCCGGAGAACGGGAACGCTATTTCAAGAGGCTGCTTACCGACATTGACGCCCTGGAGCAGATGCTCCGGACCGGGGCATTCCTGAAGGCGCCTTACCACATAGGCGCAGAGCAGGAATTTTGCCTGGTGAACAGGCAATGGGACCCCTCTGACCAGGCGCCCGAAATACTCGAAGACATCCCAGACCCGCACTTTACTTCAGAGCTCACGCGATACAACCTGGAAATCAACCTCGACCCGAGACCCGTGGGCGGGACCTGTTTCTCAGACATGCACCGGCAGCTCAACAGCCTGCTCGACATGGGCCAGGCGGCAGCTGAAAAGCACGGCAACAATATTGTGCTCACCGGCATATTGCCAACCATCAGCACCCGCCACCTGAAGGAAGAGTACATGACCCCCATCGAGCGCTACCGGATCCTCAATGAGGCCATCAAAGAAATCCGGGCCGCCGACCTTGAACTACATATCAAGGGGGTTGATGAGGTAAACCTCCACCACGATTCGATCATGTATGAAGGATGCAACACCAGCTTCCAGGCCCACCTGCAGATCGATCCGGACCATTTTGCGGACACCTATAACTGGGCCCAGGCCATCTCGGGCCCCATCCTGAGCATATGCGCCAACTCGCCCATGCTGATGGGGCGGGAGCTCTGGGAAGAAACCCGTATCGCCCTGTTTACCCAAAGCGTGGATACCCGGCGCAGCACCTTTTTGCTGAACGAGCGGGAACCCAGGGTCGGGTTCGGTTTCTCGTGGGCCAAAGGCAGCCCGGCCGATTTTTTCAAGGAGAATATCCTTCGGTTCCGCAGCCTGATATCTACCGAATTTGAGGCCGAAGACAGCCTTCAACAGTTGGCCGGTGGCCGGTACCCGAAACTGAGCGCCCTGAATTTGCTCAACGGCACGGTGTATCCGTGGAACCGTCTCTGCTATGGCCTCACCGACGGCCGGCCGCACCTGCGGCTCGAAAACCGGTATATGCCCTCGGGCCCCACCACTTCTGATGAAATGGCGAATCTGGCCCTGTGGGTAGGGGTAATGATGGGCAGGCCTAAATCGTGGGAGGGCATACACGAAAAGATGGACTTCCGGGATGCGAAAAAGAACTTCTTCAACGCGGCCCGTTATGGGATGGCGGCCCAGTTCCACTGGGGGGGCAAGATCATCCCGACCCGCGAGCTGCTCCTGGACTTCTTTCTGCCCATGGCCTATCAGGGCCTCGATCGCATGAAGGTGGCCAAGGAAGACGCCGAACGCTACCTTAGGATCATCGAAAACCGGATCCACAGCCAAAACGGGGCCGAATGGATGGTTCAGACCTACCGCGAACTGCGCAAAACGCATAACCCCCCGGTGGCCCTGCGCCAGTTGACTTCCTGCCTGTTCAACCGGTCTTTCAGGGGATATCCGGTAGACGCCTGGAAGACCGCCTGCCGAAGCGAACAGGCGTATAAACCCAAAAAGCTGCGGGTTGGCGACCGGATGAGCACCCGGGTCTTTACCGCCCAGGAAGAAGACAGCGCAGCCCTGGTGGTGCATATGATGAAATGGAAGGGGATCCATCACGTGCCGGTGCTGAACAAAGCCAACGAGCTGAGCGGGCTCATCACCTGGTCAGATGTTATACCCATTACCGAACACCCGGAGATCTACCACATGGGGATCAGGCAGCTCATGAAATCGAAACTAATCACCATAAACCGCGAAAGCCCGCTGGCTGAGGCAAAATCGCTTATGCGGGCACACCGCATCAATTGCTTGCCGGTCGTGGAGGGCCAAACCCTCGTGGGAATACTGACATCGAATGATTTATGAACGCCCCCATACCCTGTTGAAAGAAGCAGAGCAGACCCAAACGGCCCCCGATCGGTTGGTCGGTCTTTTGCGGTCGTCACAGCCTGGCCCGACCCTGGTTTGTTTCGGGGGGATCCACGGGAATGAACCGGCAGGGGTCAGGGCCCTGGAATTGGTTTTTGAGGCCCTTGCCACTGACCCCGGGGCCCTCGTGCGGGGGTGTTTTGTTGGAATACGCGGAAATTTGCCGGCCCTGGAAGAAAAGGTCCGGTTTCTTGGGGAAGATCTCAACCGGATGTGGACCCGCCCGCGCATCCAGCGCATTATGGCCAGGGAGGAATTCGCGATGAGCACGGAAGAGAAGGAACTCACAGAAATTCTGGGACTGATCGCCCGCCTGCTCAGGGAAGAGAAGCCCCCCTTTTATTTCGTGGACCTGCACACTACCTCGAGCCCCACCCTCCCGTTTGTCACTATCAATGACGCGGTCATCAACCGGAGTTTTTCAAGCCAGTTCCCCGTGCCGGTTATCTTGGGCATAGAGGAGTACCTGGAAGGCCCCCTGCTGAGCTACATCAACGAACTGGGCTATGTTTCCCTCGGGTTCGAGTCGGGGCAGCACGATGAAGAAGAAGCGGTTGCGAATGCGGTGGATTTTCTCTGGCTTGCCCTGGGCTTTGCAGGGTTGCTGGAAGAAGGGGCCGACCCCGACGGACCGCAGCGACCGATCCGCCTGCGGGAAGCCGCCCTGGGCGACCACCATTTTTATGAGGTTTTTTACCGACACGCCCTGGAAGACGCCTCCCGTTTCAGGATGGCCCGGGGGTTCCGGAGTTTCCAGAAAGCGCCCCGGGGCACGCTGCTGGCGCACGACCAGGGCAAGCCGGTTTACATGAAGCGCAACGGCCTGCTGTTCATGCCTTTGTATCAAAAGCAGGGCGAAGAGGGCTTTTTCCTGATCCGCCGCATCCCGGCCTGGGCCCTGCGCCTTTCGGCCTGGCTCCGGAAATTCCGATTCCAGGAGGCCCTGGTCTGGTTGCCAGGGGTTCGGTGGGAGCACCCCGGATCTGACCGCCTGCTGGTCAACCTGAAGATTGCGCGCTTTTTCAGCAAGCCCCTGTTTCACCTGCTGGGGTACCGCAGCAAATGGCGCGATCGCACACACCTGGTGTTGAGCAACCGCGAAAGGGCGGCCCGCAACCAGGATTATCGCGAAACACCCTGGTTTAGGCGAATGGACCCGAACCCCTGAAGCCTACTCAGCCTGCCAGACGTTGTTTTCCGGGTTCACATCTGCCATCAGCCCCGACGGATCGATCAGCAGGGCCTGAATTTGGCCAAGCGGAACATCCACGTCAAATTCATATAAATTCTGGGCCCAGGGCCAATCGGGAAGCACCGTGCGGGAGATGCCGGGATAGGGGTTCTCCTTTTCTCCCCGCATCATGCGCAAGGGGGCGTAATAGGTGCGGCGCGAACCGTCTTTGAGCACCACCAGAAGGTCGATGGGCATGGGCATCAGCCCGATGCGCTCCAGGCTAACGCGCGTGCCCGCCTCAGAGCCTGCAACGGAGCGGATCCCGTAATCAATGGTGTTGGTGGTCCGGGTCCAGTCAGTCAGGTACCAGCCGAGCTGCATCCCGCTCACTTTTTCGGCACTGCGCACGATGTCGTTCGGGGTGGGGTGCTTGAATTTAAAGTCAGAGTAATAGCGGCGGAGCGATTTCATCAGGGCCTCCTGCCCGATCACATAACCGAGTTGTGACAAAAAGACGGAGCCTTTGCTGTAGGCCGAGATGCCGTAACCCGTGTTGAAGGCATAGCGGTCTGCATGCGTGCCCAAAGGCTGCTCACGACCGGTGTCTACCAGGCGGTAATAACTCTGATACGAACCCTGGAAGGGATTTTCCTGCCCCCGCTCCATGATGGCATCCATGCAAAGGGCTGAAATAAAGGAGGTAAACCCCTCGTCCATCCATTCGTGTTGCGATTCATTGGTGGCCAGCACAAACTGGAACCAGGAATGCGCCATTTCATGGGCCATTACACCCACGAGGCTTCCGAAGGAACGCTCCCCGGTAATCAGGGTGCTCATGCCGTATTCCATGCCGCCATCGCCCCCCTGGATAACAGAATACTGCTCATAGGGATAGGGGCCTATATTCCGGTTGTAGAAATCCATGGCAGCAGCGGTTTTGGCCTGCAGGTTCTTCCAGTTTTCGAGGATTTCCGGCTTGTTCTTGTAGAAGAAATGCAGGGTCGGGCCATTTTCCATGGGGAGGGTGTCGTGGCGGTAATCGGGGTCGGCCGCCCACATGAAATCGTGAACCATGGGCGCCTTGAAGTGCCAGGTCAGGGTTTTGCCTTTGGGGGGCTTGACCACCGTGCCGGGGGCCTGGTAGCCATGGCCCGTTTCCTGGGGGTTTTGCAGGTAGCCGGTACCGCCCACCACGTAGTTCTTGTCGAGGGTGAGCTTCAGGTCGTAATCGCCCCAGACCCCGTGAAACTCTCTCGCTATATACGGGTCGGCATGCCAGCCCTCAAAGTCGTATTCGGCGAGCTTGGGGTACCACTGGCTCATCGAAAGGGCCACCCCTTCGCTGTTGTTGCGCCCCGAACGGCGTATCTGCACAGGCACCTGCCCGTTGAATTCCATCTCCAGCACGGTTTGCTGCCCCGGCAAAAGGGGGCTGGGCAGGTTGGCCACCAGAATGGTCTCCTCGAGCTGATAGGAAACGGGTTTGCCGTCCTGGGTGAGGGAGGTGGCTCTCAGATAGCCAATCTCATCCGGCCCAAGGGTGGCTATGCGGCTTTGGCCATCGGCAACCATGCGGCTATCGGGGTCTTCAATGCTCCGCAGGCGCATATCCATTTCGCTTCCGGGCTGGAAGGCGTTGAAATACATGTGGTAAAAGACCCGGCTGAGGGTGTCGGGGGAATGGTTGGTATAGACCAGTTTCTGGGTTCCCCCGTAGCGGAAGGTATTCACGTCCATGTCTACCTCCATGGTGTAGTCTGCCCGCTGCTGCCAGTAACAATGGTTTCCCTGGCCCGAAAGCGAAGGGGCACACGCCAGGGCTAAAATGAAAAGAAATTTCATGGTGCTTTAGCGGATTACAGTTGGAGTTGTCCCCGCTCGACCTGGTCGGCCATGATCAGGGCGTTATACAGGTTGGCGATGCGCCCCGTGCGCGAAACCTGGCTGAAGGGCTGGGTATTCTGGGGGTCTCCGCCCATGATGACACGGGGGGTGACGGCCAGCCCAGACATCATGATGACCTTTTTTACCTGCGAGGCGGAAAGCTTCGGATGCCGGGAGCGGATCATGGCGGCAATGCCGCTCACGGCCGGAGCGGCCATGGAGGTGCCGCCCTGGAACTCGTATTCATTGCCGGGCATGGTTGAGTAGATACCGCCTCCCGGGGCGAAAATATCCACGCTTGAAGCCCCGTAGTTGGAGAAGGAGGAGACCATTTCTGAGCCATACCCGCTGTCGAGCGACCCGACGGTCAACACGTTGTCGGCAAACTCCGGTCCGTCGGCAACCTGGTCGTTCGGGTAGTTTGCGTTTTGGGGCTTATCCATGTCGAGGGCGTCGTTCCCGGCCGCGTGTACGATCAGTACGTCCTTTGCGGCCGCGTAGCGGATGGCCTCGTTCACCCATTCGGAATTCGGCGAGAAAGGCTTTCCAAAACTGGCATTGATGATGCTGGCCCCGTTGTCGACGGCATAGCGGATGGCCAGGGCCACGTCTTTGTCGTATTCATCTCCGTCAGGCACGGCGCGAACAGCCATGATGCGCACGTTGTCGGCTACTCCGTCGATGCCTGTCCCGTTCCCGCGCTCGGCGGCGATGATGCCCGCCACATGCGTGCCGTGGGACTCATCCGGAACCCGGTTTTTCGGGTTTCCGTTCCCGTAGCCCCGGTCGTTGAGGTCGTACGGGTTGTCGCCCACAGGTTTGCGCCCGTCAAACGATACGTTGAAATGGTAATTCAGCCTTGCTGAGAAATACTCAATGCCTTCCCTGAGCTGGGAGATCACCTTGTCTATGCTGTCTTCAAAGTTGTACATCTGGTTGATGACGGCCAGGTGCTGCTGCAGTTCGGCGTCTTCAGTCTGGATGGCCTTGACCTGCGCCTGGGTATAGGAACCGTTCGAGCCCAGGTGGGCCTTTACGGCCGCATCGGCATTCTGCACGGCCTGCAGGATTTGTTCGTACCGCTGTTTGTTGCCGGTAGCTTCGGCCGATTCTTTCTCCAGAACCGCCCGGGCTTTGGCCTGCAGGGCGGCATCGCCCAGCCCGAGCCTCACGATACGGGCAGCTTCAAGCTGCTCGTGGTAGGCTTCGCCCAGGAAATTATACCCATGAACATCGTCTACATATCCGTTGTTGTCGTCATCCTTCCCGTTCCCGGGTTTTTCGTCTTCATTGGTCCAGAGCACCCCGTCGAGGTCTTCGTGTTCCAGGTCAATTCCCGAGTCGACCACGGCAACCACCACCGTCTTGCCTTTTTTGGACCCCACAACTTCCTTATAAGCGCGGTCTACGCTCATGCCCGGAATGGTGTCCTGCCGCAGGTCGGCATGCGACCAGGTTTTGGACTGGGACTCGGTGAGGTCAGTCACCTTGAGGGGAACCGAATCGATGTTCTCAACCGGGGTGCTGACCAGGGTGGTGGCCCCGCATCCTGAAAGCAGCAGGGCCATGCTCATCAGCCCCACGGGCCAATGTGGTAAAATGGATTTCGTCATGTTTGTGTCATTTGTTTAATTCTGAAAAACCAGCGCCCGGGTTAAGGGCCCGGATCCGCTCAAAACAGCCGCGGTCTGCCATGGTCACGTAACAGGTAAGCCCGTCGGGACCGCCGAAGGTCAGGTTGCTCGGCTTGCGCCCCTTCAGCCGGTATTCCCTGAGGAGCTCCCCTTGCGGGCTAACCACGGCCACGACCCCTTTGTCGTAGCGGGCAAGGTACAAATTTCCCCTCAGATCGCAGCGCATCCCGTCGAGCCCGAAGTCGTCAAAGCGGATGAGCAGTTCCTTCGCCCCGAGGGTTCCGTCGGGGTTTAGGGTGTAGCGCCAGACATTTCGCTGAACAGACTCATTCACGTATAAGAAGCGCGCGTCGGGGCTCAGGGTAATCCCGTTGGTGGTGCCCATCCCTGCTTCCAGGAGCCGGGTTTCTCCCCTGGGGCTCACCCGCCAGAGCTGTCCGGTGCCTTCGGCCCAGTTGGGGTCGCTCAGGTACAGGCTGCCATCAGGGTGCACGCACAGGTCATTGGGCTGGTTCATGGCCTGGTTTTCTGCCCATACCTCGGGCTGGCGGCTGCCCGCGGGCACCCGGTAAACCCGGTGCCCCACATAATCGGCAATGAACATGTTCCCGGCGTGGTCAAACTGTATGCCGTTGCCGATGCTGCCCCCGGGCAGGCGCAGGTAAACCGAGGCCTCCCCTTCGGGGCTTACCCTGCCGATGGTGCCGTCTTCCTGGTAATTCACAGCGTATAGGTTTCCTTCGGCATCGGTTGCAGGGCCTTCGATTCCGGGGGTAAAGGCGCCTTCGGGCAGCAGGTCTTCGCTGTCGGGGCCGCAACCAGCCAGAAGCAACGCGCAGGCGCTCAAAAGAGCCATTTTGGCCTTAGAAAAGGGAATTGAAAGCATAGGCAGCGTCTAAACGCACCCCTTTATCGGTGTGCATAAGGGTACAACATTCATTGTGGGCATCGTGCTCGAAAAACAGGATGTATTGTTCGTCTGCAGCAGCCTGCAGGAAGGCAGCTTTTTCTTCCAGGGTAATCAGCGGGCGGGTATCGTATCCCATCACGTAGGGCAGCGGAATATGCCCGACGGTCGGCAGCAGGTCGGCCATGAAGACCAGGGTGCGGCCCTTGTAGCGGATATGGGGGATCATTTGCTTTTCGGTGTGGCCATCGACAAAGAGGATGCCAAAGCCCAGGGGGCTGTCTGACAGGAACGACACGCCTTCTTCACGCGGGATGAAGCGCAATTGCCCGCTCTCTTGCATGGGCAGGATATTTTCGCTTAAAAACGAGGCCTTTTCTCGGGCGTTGGGGTGCACGGCCCATTCCCAATGCGCCTCGTTGCTCCAGAACAGGGCATTCTTAAAGGCAGGTTCATAGCCCGTCCGGTCGCGGTTCCATTGGATGCCCCCCCCGCAATGGTCAAAATGCAGGTGGGTGAGGAAAACATCGGTGATGTCGTCGCGGTGAAAGCCGGCCTGCTCCAGGGAGCGGTCGAGGGAATGCGGCCCCCAGGGGTAATAATGGCTGAAGAATTTTTCGGGTTGCTTGTTCCCGGCCCCGGTGTCGATCAGGATAAGCCGGTCGCCGTCTTCCACCAGCAGGCTTCGCGCCGCCAGGTCGATCATGTTGTTGGCATCGGCCGGGTTGGTGCGCGACCACAGGCTCTTGGGCACCACGCCGAACATGGCGCCGCCGTCGAGTTTGAAGTTCCCGGTTTCGATGGGGTACAGGGTCATGGCGAAATCGTTCTCGCCTTCGAAAATACGAATTGCATTTGTGGCAGCCGTTCCCGCGGGTCAAAAAACAGAAAAAACAAGCCCGCAGGGGCCCGTGCCCCCGAAAACATTCCGCCCCAAAGGATGCCGGTACAACGCAAATCCCTATTTTTGGGATTCCACCCCAGGTGGCCCCACTGCTATGATAGAACTTGCCAGCATTGTGATTCTCGGGATTGTTGCCCAGTGGGTGGCCTGGAGGCTCAAGCTTCCCGCCATATTGCCGCTGATCCTGGTCGGGCTGCTGGTGGGCCCGATCTCTACCCTGTACACGGTAGACGGCTCCAAGCTCATCGAACCTATCTGGAACGGGCAAAAAGGCCTTTTTCCGGGCGACGGTCTGTATTTCTTTGTGTCCCTTGCGATCAGCATCATCCTCTTCGAGGGGGGGCTAACCCTGAAGATCTCCGAAGTCTCCAATGTGGGCCCCGTCATTACCAAACTCATTACCCTGGGTACGGTGATCACCTTTTTCGGGGCCGGGGTGGCCGCACATTTCATCTTTGGCCTGAGCTGGGAGATGTCGTTCCTGTTCAGCGCCCTGGTCATTGTTACCGGCCCCACGGTCATTACGCCCATTTTGAGGAACATCCCCCTGAAAAAGGACGTGTCGGCCGTGCTGAAGTGGGAGGGCATCCTGATCGACCCCATTGGCGCCCTGGTGGCGGTGCTGGTTTTTGAATTCATCAGCGTGGGGGAGGGCCACACCTACACCACGCAGGCCCTGATCGACTTCGGAAAGATCCTGCTCTTCGGCTTTACCTTCGGGTTCACCTTTGCCCACGGGCTTGCCTTTGCGATCAAGAAAAACCTCATCCCCCATTACCTCCTCAATGTGGTATCCCTTTCGGTGGTGCTGCTGGTCTTTGTGGAATCGGACCTCTTTGCCCACGAATCAGGCCTGCTGGCCGTGGTGGTCATGGGCCTGGTGCTGGGCAACACCGACCTGCCCAACATCAAGGAATTGCTCTATTTCAAGGAATCGCTGAGCGTGTTGCTGATCTCCATCCTCTTCATTTTGCTGGCGGCCAACGTCAACCTGGAAGACATGCAGCGGATCTACTCCTGGAAAACGGCCCTCCTCTTTGGCATCATCGTCTTTCTGATACGGCCGCTTGGGGTATTTCTGAGCACCCAGGGCTCGGGCCTGAAGATCAATGAAAGGCTCTTTATCAGCTGGGTGGGCCCACGGGGGATCGTGGCTGCGGGAATCGCCTCCCTGTTCGGCTCCAAGCTTGTGGCCCGGGGCGAAGCAGGGGCCGAATACATCACCCCCCTGGTCTTTACGGTAGTGCTCGGCACCGTGTTGCTGAACGCCACCACGGCCCGCCCCTTTGCCAAGGCGGTAGGAGTGTTCCTGAAGATATCTGAGGGCATCCTGATCATCGGGGCTTCGAAGGCGTCCCGCCTTATCGGGCAGTACCTGCAGAAGCAGAACCGCCACGTGGTGCTGATCGACAGCAACCCGACCAATATCGAAAAGGCCAAAAGCCTGGGGCTTGAGGCTTTTACGGCCAACATCTACTCCGACGCCATTATCGACAACCTGGAACTCACCGATGTGGGATATCTAATCGCCATGACGGCCAACCCGGACATCAACCAGTATGCCATCGAAAAGTTCAAGGCCCAGTTCGGGGAAAACGGGTCGTTTCGCATCATCGATGGCGATGAGCTCAATGACCCCGACATCGGCGAGAAGCCGGGGATCTTTTCCCACACCGACGATTTTGTCAGGATGATGGATGCCGCCCGCAAGAACGCGTCCATCCATGAAATCGACCTCAGAAGCGCCTCCCACTTCCGCAAAGTGTACCGCCAGGCCAAAAACCAGGAAGATATCGTCCCCCTCTTCCTTAAATCCCCGGACGGGCAGCTCCACATCATCCCGGCCTTCGCCCAGTCAACCGGGGAAATCAAAGAAGGGTATAAGCTGGTTTATATGGGCCAGGTTTTGGATGAAGACGACGATGAATCGGTAGTGACCCTGCCCCGGAAAACCCGCTGAAAATAATTAGCAGCCCGTGAAAGGCCGGGTCTTGGGGACTAAACCTGACTTCAAGAGCGACAGGAATCTTCGGGCTTTCCGGCTTGGAAGGTATTGCCCGGGCTGTTGGGGAAGGGGCTGCCCTGAATCTAAAAAAACAGGCACAAGTAATGCCGGCGGGGAAGGTTAGTCGTTCAGCTTCAGCACGGCCATGAAT
>CAYWZF010000047.1:0-20283 GCA_964461555.1 uncultured Robiginitalea sp.
GGACCGCTCTTCCTGTATCATGCTTTCCTGGAGGGAATCGAGTTCAAAGGCCAGTTCCACGGCATTTTCGGGCTGAATGCGCGTCTGCAGGCGCAGGATGTCCTTTAGACCGTCCAGTTCGGGAATTTCAATTGCAATTCTCTTTCCTTCAAGAATATGCTCCTTCGCTTGAGCCGTATCTTGACGTGCCAAATAATATTCAGCGAGAAAATAATGGCTTCGGGGAAGGCTGCGTACATCACCTATTTCTTCGCGTATCTTTAAAGCCTTTTGATAATCGGCTTCAACATTTTCCAATTTGCCATCCTCAAAGTTTGCACGGGCATAGTTGACCAGGCTTCGGGCATAGGTGTCAGGCTTACTTATTTTCAAGGAATCATCCCGGATTACCTTCAGGAAATAATCACGCGCCTCATCATATCTACCTAGGTTGTGTTTGGCAGTGCCAATATTATTCATTAGCAACAGATAGGCTGTCGAAGTCGTATCATTTGAATCAATGTATTCAAGGGCTTTTTCAAAATATACCAAAGCCCTTTCGTCTGCCTTTTGTGCCATGGCCGATAAGGCAATAAGGTTATTGGCTCTCAAAAAAAAGCGTTCAAGGCCGGATTCCTCAGCATGCTCGAGAAGATTAAGGACTTCAGAGGCCTTTACTTCCGCATTTAAATAGTCGTCGGATTGGTAGTAATTTAATGCCATTCCGTATTGACTAATTGCAGCTTCTTTAATTTGATCTAGTTTAGAAAAAAGCTTGTACGACGCATTATAGTAGAAGTAGGCACTATCGTAGATATTGAAGGACCGGTAGAATTGCCCCCTATACCGTTGCAAGACACCCAACCCGAGGGAATCGGATAGACTGGAAGCCTCATCAATCGAGTGGTCTAAAACCATCCTGTAGAAGGAAGAATCACTTTTTTCGTCCAGGATGTCAAATAATCGCGAATACCAGTTTTTGGGAATCGTATCAGTCTGATAACCACTAAGGGAAGACCAAAGGGAGATTAGGTAATCAATCCGTTGTTGGGGGGCCAGGCTATCGAGAGAAGATTTATCTGGTATTTCAGGCAAATGGTCAGGACTTGCAAAAAAATTTGGGTTCTGTGTGCCGACCTCCCTGCAGGATACCCCAAACAATATGGTGAGTATCATAAGGAGCAAGGATACACCCTGTAATCGCATAGGAAAGTCTTTTCAGAAACAAAATATAAAAGAGCCTTACAACGCGCAAGGCCCTTCTAAACATTTTAAAAATAAATCCTATTTGGCAACCTTAATCTGCCAAACGCTAGGAGTCATTATCCATATCATCACCACAGGTTGTACATGTAGCATCTGTGTCCATATCATCCCCACAAGTAGTGCAATTTGCATCATTATCCATATCATCACCACAGGTCGTACACTCAGCATCATAAAGTGCATCTTGCTCCGACAGGGCGGTATCGGATTCACAGGCGGTCAAACCAATCATCAAAACAATCAGGGCTGCGAAGCTTGCTACTTTTCTCATAATCAAACAGTTTAGGGGGTTAGTAATACGCTATGGGATCGAAAATAGCACGCTCCTTTTGTATTTCGTATGTGAATTCCTACGAATTAGCAGACGGCCGGCGACTGTGAGAATCCGGCAGGGTTTTGAGAGAATCCGGTCAGGAGCGGGAATTGAGTGCCTTCAGGGTAAGGAGCTCTTTCAGGGCGTCTACGTTGCCCCGGTACCCCCGCGAGAAGGGAAGCTCGGCCTTGCCGAAGCGAAGGGTACACCGGTTCTTGCCGTAATTGATGCGGGAGATGTAGTCGCTGTTCAGGATGTAGCTCTGATGGATGCGCACGAAATTTTGCGGCAACTGCCCTTCAAAGCTCTTCAGGGTCTTGAAGGCACTGATCCGCGTGCCGTCAACCAGTACAAAATCGGTGGCATTGTTGTCGGCCTGCAGGTAGAGTATATCCTGGGTGTTCAGGTACTGGAAGTCTTTGTACGACTGCAGGCAAAGGGTCTGGGCCTGCACGGGTTTTGGCAGGCGCCGGCCCAGCTTGAGCAGGGTCTTGCGTATTTCGAATTCACTGAAAGGCAATAACCAGTAGTCAAAGAACTGGTGTTTGAGGGCTTCGTAAGCATGCCGCTGGTCAGAGGCAAAACCTATAAACAGGGGTTGGGCTTCTAAATACTGAAAAGAGTCCCGGACCATGGCAAAAAGGCCGCCGGCGTCTCGATCCAGATTGGCAAAAACCACATCGGGTTTGAACTTGAGCAGGCTGTTCAACCCCTGGTCGGCGGTCGGGTCGTGAGACACACACTGGAATGCCTGGTACTCCTCCAGGAAGTGTTGCAGCTGGAGGGAGGTTGCAGCGTTGGCGTCTACGATTCCGTACGAGTAATCCACCGGGGCAGTTTTACGCCCAAATTAGTCATTGTGAGCTATTTGCCCCTATGAAAAAACCATAGAATAACTATGGTTTTTGTCACAAAACGATTGATAAATTTGCGATAAGTAAGAAATGAATTATCAAACAGTAGGCTAATACACGGAATCTTATAAGTAAAATTGTACTAAAACTATTTTACCAATTGTAATTCAGGGGATTACGCCTCAAAAGCAGTCCCGAATCGGCCCGGGGATGCGCGATGGCCGCTTGGTCGCCTGATCGATCAGGCACCACTGGGTTTCGCAGCGTGCCACCAGTACCCCAGAACCGGCCTGGCAGATTTCCACCACCCGGCGCGAAAGGGGCCCTGTTACTTCGGGCACAAAGGTGGTAAGGATAAGGCGATCGCCCGCCACCGCAGCCCGCAGGTATTCGATATGGTGGCTGCGCACCACCCAGAAGTACCGGGCCTCCCACTCGGGCCGGGTAAGTTCTGCCCAGTGCTCCCGCGAAATCTCCTGCACCCACTCGAGGTACCTCACGTTGTTTACGTGCTGCAGGGCATCCAGGTCTTCGGGCCCTACCGTGATTTGCCTGGTATGGCGCTTCACGGCTCCCGTTTAACGATTCGCACTTCAAAGAGCCTGTCCCAGCGCTTGCCCGTCACAAAAAAGGTCTGTCGCCCCTTGTGGTAGGCCACCCCGTTGAGCACATCCAGGTTGGGGTGTTGGGTAACCTCCTTTTCAAGCCCGCCGAAATTCACCACCCCTTCGATGGCCCCGGTTGTGGCATCGATGATCATCATGCTCGGCTTCTGCCAGACATTGGCGTAGATTTTGCCCTCCACGTATTCCAGCTCGTTGGTCTTGTTGAAGACCGATTTATCGGTGACGGTTTCGATAAACCCGGTCTCGTGCAGGTCGGCCGGGTCGAGCTTCCAGATCCGCTGGCTGCCGTCGCTCTTAAAGAGGGATTGCCCGTCGTTGCACAGCCCCCATCCTTCCTTGCTCTGCCCGTATGCAAAAGAGCCGATGCGCTCCAGGGAATTCCGGTCGTAGAGGAAACCCTTCCCGCTTTGCCAGGTAAGCATATAAATGGTGTCGCCCCTGACGGTGATCCCTTCCCCGAAATAACCTGGCTCAAGGTCAGACCGGGCCAGTATTTCCCCTGTCTTGTAATCTATTTTGCGAAGGCTGGAGGCACCTTTGATCCCCGTGCTCTCGTAGAGCGTGTCGCCTTGGAATTCCAGGCCCTGGGTAAAGGCATCCCGGTCGTGCGGATAGGTGTTGACAATTTCGTAGGTGTAGATTTCAGGCGCTTTTTCAGCCAGGATCAGGATGTCTTGCTGCAGGGTAACTTCCTGCCCTGCTGAAAAAACGCGTGCCTCCAGCGACTGGGTGCCCAGGGTGGGCGGGGAGAGGCGCACCTGCCCGCCATCTACGGCCAGTTCCTGCCCCCCGAGACGGTAGCGAACCGAATCGACTACCTTGTCGGAGCGGGCCTCCACGCTGATTTTCACGACCTCCCCGGCGGTGAATTTTTTGCTGTTGTCTCCGAGGTGCAGGGAGAAAAAGCGGGCCGGGTTCTTGTCGCCACAGGCAAGGAACACGGTCAGCATCATGCATGCGGTGCCAAATTTCCAGAAAGTCATACTGCTTCGTTTCATTTTTCCTGCCCTGAAACATCGCCCGGGGCACTTTGCTAAAATACGGAGGCTGCCGCTTTGTCCCAAACCTAAAAAGGTCGTATATTTGCACGCGGCAAGTCCTACACGACCAGCTCCTGCAGAATCCCCCAGGGTGGGAACACAGCAAGGGTATGCGGTCGAAGCGGTGCGATGTAGGTAGCTTGCCGTTTTTTTATGCCCTGAAGTCAGGGCAGCAACCGGGCCGGGAAGAGTATCCATCCCGTACAAAATTCGTATTTTCAGGGTCATGGAAGCACCCAGAGTCGTGTTGATCACCGGAGCGTCGTCAGGCCTGGGCCTGGCACAGGGCCGCCTGCTGGCCTCCCAGGGGTACCGGGTGTACGGCACGGCCCGAAACCCCGGGAATTACCCCGATTTCGAGGCCTTTCCCCTGCTGGCCCTCGACGTTCGCGACGACGCTTCGGTAGCCGCTGCCGTAGCAGAGCTGATCAAACGAGAAGGGCGGATAGACGTGCTGGTCAACAATGCCGGCATGGGCATCACGGGGCCGCTGGAAGAGCTCCCCCACGAAGAGAGCCTGCGCTCCCTGGAAACCAATTTTCACGGCCCGTTGCGCCTGATGAAGGCGGTCTTGCCGCACATGCGCCGGCAAGGCGGGGGGCTGGTCGTCAATGTCACTTCCATTGCGGGGTATATGGGGCTGCCGTTCAGAGGGATGTACTCGGCCGGAAAGGCGGCCCTGCACGTCGCATCGGAGGCATACCGGATGGAGGTTCGCCCTTACGGGATACGCGTCTGCACCCTGGCCCCCGGCGATTATGCCACCAATATTGCCTCGGGGCGCTATCACAGCCCGCTTGCAGAAGGCTCCCCTTATGAAGCGTCTTACGGGAAGAGCCTCGGCCTGATGAACACCCATGTCGACAAGGGAGGGGATCCTGCCCAGGTCGCCCGCAAGCTGCTTCGCATCATCCGGTCGAAATCCCCTAAGGTGCATTACACCGTGGGCAGCCCCATGCAGCGGTTTTCGGTAGTGCTCAAGAAATGCCTTCCCGATAAAATCTACGAGCGCCTGCTTCGTAACCATTATAAATTGTAGTTTTACGCGCCGGCAACCCGAGCCGGCAAAACCTAAATCAAAACGACAGCCTTATGAAGTTCTTTATAGACACCGCCAACCTCGATCAGATCCGGGAGGCCCAGGCCCTGGGCGTGCTCGATGGGGTAACTACCAATCCTTCCCTCATGGCCAAAGAGGGAATCACCGGCAAGAACAATATCCTGAAGCATTACGTAGACATTTGTGAAATCGTGGATGGGGGCGATGTGTCTGCCGAAGTGATTGCCACCACGTTCAGGGAAATGGTCCGGGAAGGGGAAGAGCTGGCCGACCTTCACGAACAGATCGTGGTAAAGGTGCCTATGATCCGCGACGGGGTAAAGGCCCTCAAGTACTTTGCAGACAAGGGTATCCGCACGAATTGCACCCTGGTTTTCTCGGCCGGGCAGGCCCTGCTGGCTGCCAAAGCCGGGGCAAACTATGTATCGCCCTTCATCGGCAGGCTCGACGACGTCTCCACGGACGGCCTGGGCCTGATTGCCGACATTCGCGAGATCTACGATAATTACTCCTTCGATACCGAGATCCTGGCAGCTTCGATTCGCCACACCATGCACATCGTGGAGTGCGCCAAGCTGGGGGCCGACGTGATGACCGGGCCGCTTTCGGCCATTGAGGGGTTGCTCAAACACCCGCTTACCGATATCGGGCTCGAAAAATTCCTCGAAGATTACCGGAAAGGCAATTCGTAGCCGCAAAGAAATTCTGAAAAAGCAACGGAAATTGTTCGCCTCTGGCGAACTGCGATACCTAAAATGAAGTGTTTAGGTTCGCAAACCCGTCGACGATCTTGCCGTCGCGACAGATGATGCTCTTGTACGGGTGGTACACCACCAGGGTATGGGCGAATTTTTCAAAATCGTCGGCCCAGTATTGCCACCTGGCATCGAGGCCATAGGCGCTGAGCAGGTTTTTCCATTCCTCCTTTTCGGTGCGCAGGCAGATGCCAACAAACTGCAGTTCAGGATGGCGTTCTTCCAAAAGGCGCACCTTCTCGCTAATGTTCTTAAGGTGCCTGGGCTCGGGCCCCGACCAGAAATAAAATACAACTTCCTTCTTTTTGTCGTCCGGGGCAATTTCGCTCAAGAGCAATTGTTGATTGTCTGAACTCCAGACATGCAGGGCCGGCAGCGGGTGGTTGGGCCGGAGGTTCCGGATGCCATCGCTGAGCTCTTGAATCTCACCCAGGTGGCGATTATTACCCGCCAGCTGGTGAAAATCAACCATGAATTTCTCGAAGTTTTCCTCGCTGTCATTCTTCAGGAGGTATTCGAAGGCCACCGTGCGGAACAGGTTGTCGCGCAGCTCGCCCTGTTGCACCAGGCTGTCGATCAGCTGCAGCTGATGCTTGTTGAAGTGCAGCTGGTTTTTGACGGTCTGGCTTTCGGTATCGCAGGCATCCTGGCATTCCATGTAGGCCAGGTTGCCGATATGGTAGATCATGAAATCGTAATAGGGACGCAAAAAGACGAGCTTGGGGTTGTCGTAGGAAATCGCCTTTCGGTAGTCGTAAAAATTGGCGGGAAGCTGGTGGAATGACTTGTCAATGCTCACCTTCCGGTGCCAGAAGGGATAGCTTTCCCGATAAAAGTAGTTCTTGTAAAGTATGCTGGCCCTGGCCAGGTCGTAGGCGCCTTCTGACATGCCTTCTTCCTGGCGCAGCTCTTCAAGGGTGCCCAGTTTGTCAGCGATGAGCGAATCCATTTTAGAGAGGAATAGTTCCGGTTCCATTCGGATGTAACTATCCCGGATGAGGTCTTCTTCGGTTTCCGCCTCCAGGAACAGGTTGATCAGGTAGGTGTTGATCACTTCGCCCTTGCCTGAAAAAGCCAGGGACTCGTCAAAGGAAACCGTATTGAGCCGCATTTGCATGCTGTCGCCTGGTTCCAGGTATACGTATTGCATTTCGGGCCGGTGGAAAAAGTGGTACAGCCCCGGCTGCAGGGAATCGATCCGTATCTCAAAACGGTTGTCGGAGTCGAGCCGGGCAGAATCAAGTACCTTTTCGCCCTGGTACAGCACAACATACTCCGAAGTAGGATTGACTATTTCACCAGCAAAGTAGGTGGAAGTAGCCGCTTTCTCATTCCTGCCACATGCCGAGATCAGCGCAAGCAAGAAAACCGAAAAGGCTTTGTTCATCATAGTGAATCGGCACTGCATGAATTCTGCACAAAACTAAAAAAAGGTGCACTGGAGCCCTGTTAATAGCTCGTTAAAAAAGGAAAATCAAGAGGTTGCACCCCCTGAATTTAACAAAGTGTTTCCCTAGGCCCGAGGGGCCAAAATGATTATTTTTGCACCAAATTTAAAGCAGGCACACATGCTGACGGTATCTAACCTATCCGTGCAATTCGGGAAAAGAGTATTGTTTGATGAGGTAAACGTGACCTTTACCCCGGGCAACTGCTATGGGGTCATCGGGGCCAACGGGGCAGGCAAATCCACCTTCCTTAAGATCCTGGCCGGGAAGGAGGATCCGACCTCAGGAAGGGTCTCTCTGGAACCCGGCAAGCGGATGTCGGTGCTCGAACAAAACCACAATGCCTATGACGGGCATACGGTGCTTGAAACCGTGCTGATGGGCAATAAGCCCCTCTTTGCGATCAAAACCGAAATGGATGCCCTCTATGCTGATTACGACGACGCCCATGCCGAGCGCATCGGGGAGTTGCAGGTGGTTTTTGAAGAGATGAACGGATGGAATGCCGAGAGCGATGCCGCCGCCCTGCTTTCGAACCTGGGCATAGCCGAAGACCTGCATTACACCCTGATGGCCGATATGGAAGCAAAGCTGAAGGTTCGCGTGCTGCTGGCCCAGGCCCTTTTTGGCAACCCGGACGTGCTGGTCATGGACGAGCCGACCAACGACCTTGATTACGACACCATCCAGTGGCTTGAAAATTTCCTGGCCGACTACGAAAACCTGGTGATCGTGGTCTCGCACGACCGCCACTTCCTCGATGCAGTCTGCACCCATGTGGCTGATATCGATTTTGGAAAGATCAACCTGTACAGCGGCAACTATTCGTTCTGGTACGAGAGCAGCCAGCTGGCAGCCCGGCAGCGTGCCCAGCAAAACCGCAAGGCTGAAGAGAAAGCCAAAGAGCTGCAGGAGTTTATACAGCGTTTCAGCGCCAACGTGGCCAAGAGCAAGCAGGCCACTTCCCGGAAAAAGATGCTGGAAAAGCTGAAGGTCGAAGACATCAAGCCCTCGAGCCGCCGCTACCCTGCCATTATATTTGATCAGGAACGCGAGGCCGGCGACCAGATCCTGCAGGTAGAGGGCTTGGCGGCCCGAAGCGAGGAAGGGGAGTGGCTCTTCCAGAAAGGCGAGCTCAATCTCGCCAAGGGAGACAAGGTTGCCCTGATCTCACGCGACTCGCGGGCAACAACAGCGTTTTATGAGATTCTGACCGGGAACCGGAAAGCAGATGCCGGAACATTCTCGTGGGGGGTGACCACAAGCGTTTCGTATCTGCCCGCAGATAACAGTTCCTTTTTCGAGAAGGACCTCAGCCTGGTTGACTGGCTCAGGCAATGGGCCAAAACCCAGGAAGAGAAAGAAGAAGTCAACCTGAGGGGGTTCCTCGGGAAGATGCTTTTCAGCGGGGAGGAGGCCCTTAAAAAATGCACAGTCCTTTCGGGGGGTGAAAAAGTGCGGTGCATGATCAGCCGCATGATGCTGCTGCGGGCCAATGTGCTGTTGCTCGACGAGCCTACCAACCACCTCGATCTGGAAAGCATCACCGCCTTCAACAATTCCCTGAAACAATTCAAGGGCACGGTGATCTTTACCACCCACGATCACCAGTTCGCCCAAACGGTGGCCAACCGGGTCGTTGAACTGACCCCGACCTATACTATTGACCGCTATTTGACGTTTGATGATTATATGTCCGATCAGGCCATACGGGAGCAACGTCAGAAAATGTACAGCGTTTCGGTATAGCAGGAGCGGATCCCCAAATCTGAACCCGTATGAAGACCTGCCTGCCCTTGTTGCTGGCAGGGCTATGGTTGGTGAACAGCTGTAGCAAGCCCGAAACCCCCTCGCCCGAGGAAGGTCCTGTTGCCGGGGTGCCTGCCGAATATACCGTGCTCACGGCCTCGGAAGGGTTGCTGCAAGCCAATTATTTCCATACCGATGGCCTTGCCCTCGAACCGGTCGAACCGGCGTCCCCCTTTACCGCCCCGGCCTTTCCGGCCCTTTTTTACAGGGACGCCTCCTCGATCAGCTTCCTCCCTGATGAAGCCGGCTGCGCCGCTTCGGTTGCCTGGTTTGACAGCCGGGATGGCCGGTATCTGCAGCGCGAAGCCCTTGACGGCCTGGATCCTTGCCAGACCGAAGTGCTGGCCCTGTTCCACACCGGCACCGACCTTTACCTGGCACTGCAAAACACCGAGGCAGGAGATAAGCCCCCGGCTTACCGGGTCAGGCGCATCCCCCTTGAGGGAGGCCCGGCCAGCGACCAAACGCTGCCGGCCCGCCCCGTGGATCTGACCCGTATCGGCAACTTCCTTTTTGTGCTGACCCTCGATGCCTTCGACACCCTGCAAAATACCCTGGAAGTATTTACGGCAGACTTGTCTGAACCCGTCCACAGCCTTGAAATAGGCTTCGACGCCGGCACCCTGTTGCGGTTAGGCCCGTCGCGCCTGTTAGTCAGTTATCCCGAAAAGCACCTGATCATGGAGGCTGAGACCCTGAGAACCCTTCAAACGGTGCGTTACGCCGAAGGCCTGGCCCCCGGGTTTTACGGGAAGGCCCCCCTGGTTTCTGAAGACGGAAGCCGGCTGTTCTACCTGTACAGTGACCCTCTGGAGGGCGGTGGTTTCCAGGAGATTCCTGCCCTCTACGACCTGGAACGGAACACGGCTGTCTTTTATTTTTTCGAAAACTTTTTGAACCCCGTGGAATTGGACCTTGAGTACGGTGTATCCGAAGCCCGGGCCATCGGCTTCGATGCCCGCAACGAGTACCTGTTGGTCGGGTATGCAGGTGGAAAGGATGGGTTGGACGGGGGCGTATTCCGCCTCGATATCGGGCAGGATTTCCGCCTGGTCGATCAAACCGACTTACCGGCCCCGCCCGTGGCGGTTTTTAGCCATTGATATCCCGGATCAGGCGTTGAAATATTTGCTGTCCCAGATCGCGGGGTTGAAATTCTTGCCCAGGGCGAACCCGTAAAACAGCACCACAGCCGCTATGGATTTGAACATGAAGAAGTAGATGATCCAGAATTCGGCACTGCTGTCGTGTTTGGAAAACAGGCCTCCCGGAATCATCACAGTAGCCAGGTAGCTGACCAGGAAGATGAGCAATACCAGGTTCGGCAGCGATTTGAAGGGCCAGACCAGCAGCCGCCGCAGGGGGTGCAGGTCGTTGCCCCATTTGTGGACCAGGTAGAAATAATCATTGCCCAGGGGTACGAAGAGTAACGGATCGTCTTTGTCTTCGAGTTTGAAAAGGCGCGAAGGGGCAACGATCTTGAGCTTTTCCAGGCGGGTACCGTGCAGCGCCCCGAGGGTTTCCATGGCCTGAAGGGCTTCGGCCGGCAGTTCAGGTTTGAAATAAGTCAGGTCCAGAAACCGAAGCCTGTAATCGATGCAGATCTGCCGGATATGCCGCAGGTGGTAGATGCGCGAGGCATCGAGAAGGTCAAAGTCAAAAGTGTTGGCAGGCAGGTCTGTGGGGTCTTCAAGGTCGCCTGCCGCTTCGGCAGCCGCACACACAGGGGCCTCGATTCGGAATTCCTGCAACAGGCTGTAAAGGGCTTTTTCCTGGAGTTCTTTGGCGCGTGCTTCCTGCAGCTTGCGCTCAATATCGGTACGCTTCAACATCATCTTTCTATAAGCAATCACCCAAATTTAAACAATGACATTGATCATAGAAAAGCGTGTCGAATCCGTCCTTGTTAAAAAAAAGTTAAATTCTATGAACGACCCTACCGGGGCCTGAGCCAAGCAGGCATTTTATGTATATTGTCGGGCTTATCTAACCGTTCGTCGATAGGATAGGCGCCCCGGAACCTGATGTCCATGAAAATACGCCTCCTGTCGCTGCCGGCTTGTGCGGCCCTGATGCTGACAACCCTCCGGGTTGCGGCCCAGGCGGGCCCTGTTGCGCCGGCAATCCCCGCCTACAGGGTGGCTCCGGACCCCAAGGTTTATCAGACCCTGATGCACGCCTTTCAGGCCACGGATTTGCAGGAAATCCTGAACAACAGGGGCCCTTTTACGGTTTTCGCCCCTTCTGATGCGGCCTTTGAAAAAATGGAGCCTGAGGGCATGGGGGAATTGCTCAAGCCAGAAAACCGCCGCGACCTGCGGGCCGTTCTTACCTATCACATTGTAGCCGGGGAACTCACTGCGTCCAGGATCCTTCAGGCCTTGTGCCGGGGCGAAGGCGCTGCCCGCTTTACAACGGTGCAGGGAGAGGAGCTCCTGGCCACCCTTGAAGGGTCAGATATTGTTCTGACCGACTGTTCCGGCAACCAGGCCCGTATTGTGAACGCCGACTTCGGCCGGAAAAACCTGGTCTTCCACGAAATAGACGCGGTAATCCTGCCCAGGCCGCTTTAGCCATCAGCGCAGTTCAGCTGCAAATTCCTTCTCAAAGGCCTGCTGCAGCTTTTTCATAATGGCATCGATCTGAGTGTCGGTCAGGGTTTTCCGCACGTCCTGCAGGTAAAAGCTAAGGGCGTACGACTTTTTCCCGGCCGGGAGCTTATCGCCTGTGTAGACATCGAACAGCTGCACTTCTTTCAGTAATTTCTGTTCGGTCTGGAAAGCCTGATGGTAGAGTTCCTGGAAAGTAACCCCCTGGTCAAGCAGCAGGGCCAGGTCACGGCGAACCTCGGGGAAACGCGGGATCTCTTCAAACTGCATGGCCTGTGAGCGGAATTGTTCGAGCAGGGCGTCCCAGCGGATATCGGCATAAAGAACATCCTGGCGGATGTCGAAGGCCTCCAGGAAAACCGGGTGCACCAGGCCCAGTTCGGCCAGGGTCTCCCCGTTGCGGCTCAGCCTGAGGGCTTCTGAAAACCGGGCATCCCGCAGGGGTGATTCCTGACAGGAGTCGATCCCGGCCCCGTCCAGGAGCATGCCAACAATCCCTTTCAGAAAGAAAAAGCCCATGGGCTGACCTTTCCCGGTCCAGTGTTCCCGGCTTCTGCTTCCGCTTACCAGTACGGAAAGGCGGTTGTTTTCCTGCCAATCGGCTCCCTGCCTGCGGTAGATCTTCCCGAATTCGAACAGGCGCAGGTCTTGCTGCTTGCGGTTCAGGTTGTGGGCAATGGCCCCCAGCCCACTGAAAATCAAATCCCTTCGCAATTCCGAGAGCTCTTTGCTCAGCGGGTTCATCAGGGGTACGGCCTCTCCCTCGCCGGCCCCCAAAAGGGCATTGTGGGCCGGGTTGCAGAGGCTGTTGCCCAATATTTCATAAAACCCATTGGCAGCCAATTGCCGGCCCAGCCGCTCCTGCACGCTGTGGGGCTCTGTGCTTTCGGGCGGGACGATGGAGGCGGTGAATTTCTTTTTGTCGGGGATGTTGTTGTACCCGTACACCCGCAAAATTTCTTCGATCACGTCCACTTCGCGGCGCACGTCTACGCGGTAGAAGGGGATCACCAGCCCCAGGCCCGATTCGGTGACGCTTTTCACCTGGATGTCGAGGGATGCCAGAATCGAGATGATGGTATCGCGCGGGATTTGTTGCCCGATCAGGCTGTGTATCTTGTCGTAGGTGAGGAACACATTGTGGTCTGGCATTTTTTTCGGGTAGAGGTCGATCACATCGGAAGTGATGTCCCCGCCGGCGATGTCGCGGATCAGGACGGCTGCACGCACCAGGGCGTATTCCACATTGTTGATGTCGATGCCCCGTTCGAACCGGAACGAAGCGTCGGTGCTCAGGCCATGCCTCTTGGCCGTTTTTCGGATCGATACCGGATCGAAATAGGCGCTCTCCAAAAAGATGTTGCGGGTGTCTTCGGTTACCCCCGTGTTGATGCCCCCGTATACCCCGGCTATGCACATGGGCTTTTCGGCATCGCAGATCATCAGGTCATCCTGGTGCAGGGTACGCTCTTCTCCGTCGAGGGTCATGAACATGGTGCCTGCCTCCACGGTCTTTACCTCGATTTTCTTGCCGTGGATGCGGTTGGCATCAAAAGCGTGCAACGGTTGTCCCAATTCGTGCAATACGTAGTTGGTAACATCCACGATATTGTTGATCGGGTTGAGCCCGATAGACCGAAGCCGGTTTTTCAACCAGTCGGGCGATTCCTGCACGATGATGTTGGAAATGGTTATGCCGCAATAGCGGGGGGCCAGGGCCGGGTCTTTTACAGAAACGTCGATGCGCAGGCTACGGTTGTTGACATGGAAATTGCTCACCGAAGGAGTCATCAGCTCCCGGGAGATCTTCAGGTGCTTGAGGCCTGCACGCAGGTCGCGGGCCACCCCGTAATGGCTCATGGCATCGGCACGGTTGGGGGTAAGGCCAATTTCGAAAACCCGGTCTCGTTCAACCCTGAAAATCTCGGAGCAGGGGGTACCGGTGGCGGCTTCGGTCTCCAGCACCATGATCCCTTCATGGCTGCTTCCCAGGCCAATTTCGTCTTCGGCGCAAATCATCCCATGGCTTTCCTCGCCCCGGATCTTTCCTTTTTTGATCTTCCAGGCTTCGCCTTCGGCCGAATAAAGGGTAGTGCCGATGGTGGCGACGGGCACGACCTGCCCGGCAGCCACATTGGAGGCACCGCAGACGATCTGGACCGGAGCGCCCTGCCCGATATCTACCTGGCAGAGGGTGAGCTTGTCGGCATTCGGGTGTTTCTGGCAGCTGAGCACCCGGCCCACGACCACCCCTTCCAGGCCGCCCTTTACCGATTCAAAATCTGATATTCCCTCTACCTCGAGCCCGAGGTCTGTGAGCAGTTCTGCCGTTTTCTCGGCTGGCCAGTCAATTTCAAGGAATTGTTTTAACCAGTTATAGGAGATTTTCATGCCGCCGCTTTAAGCCACCAAAGATAAAACAATGGTTCGTGAATTCAATAGGGGAAACCGCGCCGATCCCCTCACAAAAAAACCCCCGGCCCTGGGCGCGGAGGTTTAAATGGTTCAGTACGGGCCAGCTTAGATGATGGTCGATTTGCCCAGGCCGATATTTTCTTTGTTCAGCCCGCGATATTCATCCGAATCGCTGATGTGGCTCGCGATAAAATGGCCCACATCGTCGGTTCCGTATTTGCTGTTGGCATCGAGGTCTGTGGTGACCATGCCATTCTTGAGCGCTTTGTTGACAGAACGCACCACCGCTGCAGCTTCCTCGTCGAGGCCGAAGTGGTCAAGCAGCATGGCCGCCGACAGGATGGAGGCGATCGGGTTGGCGATGTTCTTCCCGGCTGCCTGGGGGTATGAGCCGTGGATGGGCTCAAACATGGCGCTTTCTTCGCCCACGGAAGCCGAGGGCAACAGGCCGATGGATCCGCCGATCACGCTGCCTTCGTCTGAGAGGATGTCGCCAAACATGTTTTCGGTCAGGATCACATCGAACTGGCTGGGGTTCAGAATGAGCTGCATGGCTGCGTTGTCTACAAAGAGGTACGACAGCTCCACCTCAGGATAACTTTCGCCTATGCGGGTGACTACCTTGCGCCAGAGACGGGAAGACTCCAGTACGTTCGCCTTGTCTACCAGGGTCAGTTTGTTGCGGCGGGTTTTGGCAGCCTTGAAGGCCAGGTGGGCGATGCGGCTGATCTCCGGCTCGGTGTAGATGCAGAGGTCAGAAGCCGTGTTACCGTCTTCGCTCAGGAATTTCTCCCCGAAATAGATGCCCCCGGTCAGTTCCCGGTAGATGACAAAGTCGGTGCCGCTGATCCGGTCTTCCCGCAGGGGGGATTTCTCGATCAGGGTCGGGAATACCTTTACCGGGCGGATGTTGCTGAACAGCCCCAGCTCTTTGCGGAGTTTCAGCAACCCCTGTTCGGGGCGCACCCTGGCACTGGGGTCATTGTCGTATTTGGGGTCGCCGATGGCCCCGAAGAGCACGGCGTCGGAGGCCTTGCACAAAGCCAGGGTTTCATCCGGGAGCGGACTTCCGGTCTTGTCAATGGCAATAGCCCCAACGGGGGCCTCCACGAATTCAAACTGATGGCCGAAGGTCTCTTCGACGGCCTGCAGGCAGGCAACCGCCTGGGCGGCAACTTCCGGGCCGATTCCGTCGCCCGGGAGCAATGCGATTTTCAATTTCATTAAGCGATACTTTGTATGTTGATGGCTGCGGCCTCCACGATCTGGTGGATATCTTCATCCACGATCTCCTTTTTGCGGTCCGCAAATTTCAGGAATACCTCGTACACCTTGTCGAGTTGTACCTTGGTAAGTTCGTAACCTACATTTTTGGCCCGGTAGGCCAGGGCGGCACGCCCGCTGCGGGCCGTCAGCACGATGGAAGAATGGTCTACGCCCACATCGTGGGGGTCGATGATTTCGTAGGTCTCCCGTTGCTTGATCACCCCATCCTGGTGGATGCCCGAGCTGTGGGCAAAGGCGTTCGACCCCACGATGGCCTTGTTTGGCTGCACGGGCATCCCCATTTTCTGGGATACCATCTGGCTGGTGCTGTACAGCAGCTTGCTGTTGATGCCCGTATCCAGGTTCAGGTAGGGGTGCTGTCTGAGGATCATGACCACCTCTTCCAGGGAGGTGTTCCCGGCCCTTTCGCCTATGCCGTTGATGGTGCATTCGATCTGCCGGGCCCCGTTGATGACCCCCGCTATGGAATTGGCCGTGGCCAGGCCCAGGTCATTGTGGCAGTGGCAGGAGAGGATCGCCTTATCGATGCCTTTGACGTTTTCTTTCAGGTATTTCATCTTGGCCCCGTACTCTTCCGGGAGGCAATAGCCCGTGGTGTCAGGGATATTCAGCACCGTGGCCCCGGCCTTGATGACGGCCTCGCACACGCGGGCCAGGTATTCATTGTCGGTACGACCGGCGTCTTCGGCGTAGAATTCCACATCCTCCACAAAGCTCTTGGCGTATTTCACAGCCTCCACCGCCCGCTCGATGATGGCCTCGCGGGTGGAGTTGAATTTGAACTGTATGTGGGAGTCTGAGGTGCCGATACCCGTGTGGATACGGGGTTTCCGGGCATTTTTGAGGGCCTCGGCGGCTACTTCGATATCTTTCTTCACGGCCCGGGTCAGCCCGCAAACCGTGGCGTGCTTGACGATGCGCGCAATTTCGGAAACGGAATTGAAGTCGCCCGGGCTTGAGATCGGGAAGCCAGCTTCAATGATGTCAACCCCCAGCTCGTCTAGGCGTTCGGCGATGATCAGCTTCTGTTCCGTATCCAGTTTGCATCCCGGAACCTGTTCCCCGTCCCGCAGCGTTGTGTCAAAAATCTGTACCTTATCAATACTCATCAGAAATCCATACTTTTAGTCACATTTTACGAAGATACAGGCAGAACTCCTAACAGGAACCGAACCAATGCCGTATTTACAACGTTAATGAAGTTTCAGGAAGGATTAAATGATTGAAAGACAACAACATAAATCATCTTTTTTACGATGACAAGTGCCCATAAAGACGCGTTGTTCGTGCTCGTGAAATCGCTCTCCAAATCTGAAAAGCGGCAATTCAAGCTTTATGTGGGGCGCCTCGGGGTAAATGTCGATGCCAAATTCCTGGCGCTGTTCAACCTGCTTGACCGGATGAATTCGTACGAAGAAGAGGTCATTCTGGAGAGCGGTATTGTCAAGAAATCACAGCTTTCGAACCTGAAGGCGCATCTCTATAAACAAATCCTGGTGAGCCTGCGCCTGAACCCGGTCAACCAGAACATCCGCATCCAGCTGCGCGAACAGCTTGACTTTGCGACCATCCTCTACCAGAAAGGGCTGTATAAGCAAAGCCTCAAGATCCTCGACAAGGTAAAAGGCACGGCCATCGAAAACGAGGAGAAGAACATCGCCTACGAGATCGTGGAGCTTGAGAAGATCATTGAGACCCAGTACATTACCCGAAGCATCGGCGACCGCGCCCAGGAATTGTCGGGGCAGGCCCAGCGGCTTTCCGAGCTGAACAATGTGACCAGCAAGCTTTCGAACCTGTCGCTGCAGCTCTACAGCATGATGCTCAAGATGGGGTATGTGCGCAACGACGCCGACTACCGCAATGTGACCTCCTATTTCGAGAGCAACCTGCCGGTATACCAGATCGATCAGCTCGGCTTCCGGGAAAAGCTGTGGCTGTACAAGACCCACTTATGGTACAGCTTTCTGATCCAGGATTTCCTGTCTTCCTACAAATATGCCAGTAAGTGGGTAGACCTTTTTTACGAGCAGCCGGGGATGATCAACCTGAACCCTGTCTTTTTCCTGAAGGGGAACAACTACCTGATGGAGTCGCTCTTCTTTGTCAAGTACAGCAGCCAGTTCAAGATCGTGCTGGAGCGGTTGGAAAAGGTCATTGCCGGGAAAGACTTCCCCACCAACGACAACGTGGCTTCCCTGAGCTTTTTGTACGTGAATGCCAACAAGATCAACCTCCATTTTCTGGAAGGCACCTTCGAGAAGGGGCTGTACCTGGTCAAGATCGTGGAATACGGGATCGGCAAGCACCGCGACCGCCTCGACCAGCACCACATCATGCTGTTCTATTACAAGATCGCCTGCCTGTATTTCGGCATCGGCGACCACAAGATGTGCATACAGTACCTGAAGAAGATCATCCAGAACAAGAGCATGAAGGTGCGCGAAGACCTGATGTGCTTTGCGCGGGTATTGAGCCTGGTGGCGCACTACGAGGCAGGGATGGATTACCACCTTGAAGTACAGCTTAAGAGCACCTATAAATTCCTCCTTAAAATGAACGAGTTACATGCTGTTCAAAAGGAGATGATCAAATTCCTGCGCAAGATGGGATCCATCTACCCTCATGACTTGAGGGGCGCCTTCCAGGAACTCTACGACCGGCTCAAAGTGTATGAAGACCATCCGTATGAAAAGCGCGCCTTCCTGTACCTCGATATCCTTTCCTGGCTGGAAAGCCACCTGCAGGGCCGCCCGGTTGCCGAGATCATCCGTGAGAAGGCGCTGGCGATAACCCGATAGGTTGGCGGTCGGCAGTTTGGATTAAACTTTCAGGGTTCTCCGCCTTCGCGCGATTGCGCTTCGGTTTATAGGTTTAAAGTTCAAGGTTAAAGGTTCAACGATCAAATGCCTGCATCGATAAAAGGGGGAAACGCCCTTGGATCTCCGGGAATAAGAGAAGTGCCTAATATTTATATTGCTGATGTTTCTCCCGGCGCTACCGATTAGTTCTTCTTTTTGGATTCTTTGGGCTGCGAAACCCCGCCGCCCTGCGGCCAGAATCATCAGGGAGAGAGCGGGCCGTTATTCCCTGTCGCGCGAACTGCCGAAGGTGGAAATCAATTCGTTCTCGAGATTTCCGAACGATTCCCGCTGGGCCATGGCCCTTACCTGGGCCGGATCGAAGTCTCCTTTGATATACAGCAAGGAGCCGTGGGTGGCATTATTGGTATACACCATGATATCCCTGACGGTCTTTCCCCGTTCCCGAATCGCCACCAGATTTCGGCGGTCTCCGTCATTTTTGCGGAAGACCTCGATATACGAACCTGAGGTGAGTTGGCCGACCTGCCTGTTCAGGTCCGATATCTCAGGGGATTTGCCCACGGGAAGCCTGATATACCGCAGGTCGCGCGTTTGGCTGATAAGGGTTTCCGAATCGCCCGAAAGCCCCCGCAACATCGAAAACATGACCGGGGGAACCCGGAAGGCCAAAACCTGATCGTCTTCTTTGTGCTTCTCGTAAAAGGCATCGACCGAAGCCGTCCCGGCGCAAGAGGGAAAGATCAGGAACAGGAGCAGAAAGGGCAGAAACGATTTCAAGGCATCAGGATTATGCATTCCTGGAAAGGTAGGAAAAATACGGATAGAAACAGCCTGGGTTGCCCCATGATCCGAATAGCGCGACAGCCTACCCGCCCGTGCAGGCAGTCTCCCGACATGGGTGCGGGCTGCCTCCCGGGAAGGGCCGGTGGCCCTAATCAGCCCCTTCAGCCACGGATACACCTGTCAAATACAGCGTGAATTGCCGCCTGCAGGAAAAATTCCTGGGGGCGTCGTAACCCTTTATGGTCCCTGTGGCCCGCACCTCAGCGCCGCCACGACGTCAAAACCCGTAATCTGATTCCCGGCGACCATTGGAAAGACCTCCCCGCTCATGCCCGCGGGCACCTTTACTTCGAGGCGGAAACGCGGGTCGCCTGTATCGACCAGATAGAACTGGCGGTCGGCCCGGTTCAGGTTGCCGGTGTCTGCCAGGCCCGTTACGCGGATGGCGGTGCCCTCGCATTCGGCGGTTTCCCCGCAAGCGGCCTTGCAATTCCCGGAACGCAGCACCTGTTTTACGCCAAAATAGGCGGTGCCGCTTAAATCAAGTCGCTCCGGTTTGCAACCCGATGCGATGAGAACAATAAGTAGTATGAATTTTAAATGTTTCAAAGATCCACAGTCATTTCTGAGAGAAGGTGCCCAATTTCAGGTACTGGTCTTTTTGATGCGCCCGGCCGCCGATTCATGTTTTCCGGAGACTGGTACAAGCGTCCCGATTTTGCCGAGGCCGTACTTCGGCATATTGTTGTAGATGCATTCGTATTCCCCGGCACGTACCTGATAGGTTTCGTGCCAGATGCCCACATCGCCATTGCTCCTGATATGCTTGTTGAATGCTCTCCAGGCCGGGTAATGCTGCCCGTCCCGGTCTTTGGCGTAGGCTTCCAGGTGCTCAAAGGATTTCCAGTACTGGACGATCACCGGGGGCAGCCCCCCGAACATCTGAAAGCCCAGGAATCCGCTTTCGGGTTGCTGGCTGAGCTCCCGGAGCATTCGGGGCATGGCCCGGGCAACAGGTATCCATTTGCGGAATTTCCAGAATCGGTTGATCCGCATGCCGATCAGGAAGACCACAAAATCGCCCTCGAAGTCGGCAGTCATGCGCTGGTTGATTGTTTTTGCCATGTCTTATCCGGGTTTTTGGGGGAATCAGTTTGAATCTTTCTTCTTCTTCTTCTTCTTCTTCTTCTTCTTCTTCTTCTTCTTCTTCTTCT
>CAYWZF010000048.1:0-20106 GCA_964461555.1 uncultured Robiginitalea sp.
TTTAGTGCGGTTTGCGAAGCGAAAACCGCACGATGTTGACTTTGATGGTGCCCCCGGATGGGTCGCCGTCAACAAGGGCAACCCGGGGACATTCAGCTTTCCCGCCTTGCGGGACTAGGCCATGACTTACTGTGATTCAGTCAATTAGGCAGCCAAAGCGTAGTTAGACTCGCCATTTAAAAGGGTCGGATCATGAGATTTACGAGCTGTGCTCCAGCGCTCGGCATGCTTACGTAGCCATTGGTCTTGCTGTCAAAACCAGTCGGCCCCCTATTTTCAAAGAACTTCTTTCCGAAGGAGGACAAAGGTACGCAATTTTCGCCGGTTACCGCCTCTGGGGGCCAGATCGCCGGATTCGTTTGCGTACCCCTGCGATTCCTCCTATTTTTGAGCAAATTTCATACCAAACCTAACCATGAAGTTCGGACTCATCAGAGAACGCAAAATACCGCCCGACCACCGGGCCGTGCTGTCTCCGGCGGCCTGCCAAAAAGTCGTGTCTCAGTTTCCCCAGGCAACAATCCGGGTAGAACCTTCCCCCATCCGGGTATTTTCGGATGCGGAATACCTGCAGGCCGGCATCGGGGTGAGCGAAGACATGGCCTCGTGCGATGTGCTGCTGGGGGTCAAGGAAGTGCCGGCAGATGCCCTTATTCCCGGGCGGAAGTACTTCTTTTTCTCCCATACCATCAAGAAACAGCCCTATAACCGGAACCTGCTGCGGGCCGTGCTCGAGAAGCATATCGAGCTCTACGACCACGAACTGCTCACCGACCCCAAAGGCGTACGCCTGGTCGCCTTCGGCCGTTACGCCGGCATAGTGGGGGCCTATAACGCCTTTCGGGCCTTCGGGCTCAAACACGGCAATTTTACCCTGCCAAAGGCCCGCGAGCTGAAAGACCAGCAGGCGCTTATCGCCGAACTCCGGAAACTGAAACTGCCCCCCATGAAGATTTTGCTCACCGGCCGGGGGCGGGTGGGGAGCGGGGCCCGCGAAATGCTCGATGGAATGGGGCTGCGCCATGTGACGGTAGCCGATTACCTGCATAAGGAATTCAATGAGCCCGTCTACTGCCAGATCGATGCCTCCGAATACAACAAGCGCAAAGACGGGGTGCGGGGCAGCAAGGCCGATTTCTTTGCCAACCCCGGGGAGTACCGTTCCGACTTCTTCCGCTTTGCCCGGGTAACCGACCTCTACATGGCCGGGCATTTCTATGGTCAGGGGGCCCCCTACCTGTTTACGCGCGAAGATGCCCGCCACCCCGATTTCAGGATACGCGTGGTGGCCGACATCAGTTGTGATATCGATGGGCCGGTGGCCTGCACCCTGCGGGCATCGACCATTGCCGACCCGGTGTATGGGTACGACCCGCAAAGCGAAAGAGAAACCGATTACCGCAACCCGGGGGCCATCGCCGTGATGGCCGTAGACAACCTGCCGGCAGAGCTGCCGCGCGATGCGAGCGAAGGCTTCGGGGCGGCATTTGTGAAGCATGTGATCCCGGCCTTTTTCAATGGCGATGCCGACGGCATCCTGGAGCGGGCGCGCATGACCCGGGGCGGGAAGCTCACCCCGCGCTATGCCCACCTGCAGGATTATGTGGACGGGAAGGAATAACCCCTCTTATTGAGCCTTGATTTCCCATGTCACCACGGGGTGCACCTTGGGGGCCGTGTAGGCGCCGAGGGCCCGTAGCTTCAGGGTGATCGCCTCTTTTTTCTCCAGGGTCTTGATGTTCAGGGTGTAGGTGCCCCCGGCCGGGATCTCAAAGACGGGCGAGCTGCTGTAAAAGGTGTACTCCATGGCGTTCTCGAAAAGCAGGTCGCTGCTGGTGGGGTTCTTCAGTTCCACCTTCAGGATCTCGGTGTCTTCGATGTAGCTGCTGCTGACCACCTCGAGGGAGGCTTTCAGCAGGGGCAGAAGGTAGGCCTCGCGCCCCACCAGCAATTGGTTGTACACGGCCACGGTGCGCCCTTCAAAGAGGGCTTCCTTCAGGCTTTCGGGGGTCCGTTCGCGGGCAAAGGCCAGGGTCACCGGGCGGTGGTTGCCCTTCTCGGTATAATCCCAGTCGATCAGGCCGTGGATGTCGCTGGTGCCCATGATGGTCAGGCCCTGTTCCAGGGCGATGGCCAGGGCCTCTTCAGAGTAATCGGTGGTGTTGATCACCTCGATGCCGTGCAGCTCGCCTGCTGCGATGCGCGCCTTTTGGAAATCGCTGAGCACCGGGTTGCCCTGGGGCTGCTGGGCGTACCAGGCCGGGTGGTTCCAGAAAATAAAAGCCCCTTGCTTTTTGGCCTGGGCAAAGGCCACCTCGGCTTTGTCGGAAAGGAGTTCGTTGGCGTTGCTGATGAACACCGCATTGCTGTGCCCGATGGGGGCCTGGCGGGTGATCTCCGACCCGCGGATGATCATCAGGTCGTGGTCTGCCGCCTCTTGAATGGCAATTTCGTACGACCTGTTCCGGTCGGGGTGGGGGATGTCGGCGGCGTGGGGCTGGTATTCGAGGTGTTCGGTCAGGGAAATGGCGTCCATGCCCTCCCGCAGTGCTTCGGCCACGCGTATGTCGGGCCAGACACTGCCGTCCGAAAAGACGGTGTGCTGGTGCAGGTCGGTGATGATGGTCTGGTATCCGGGGACATCCGGGTATTCGAGGGGGGTAGCCCCGGCGTGGCTGTGCTGGGCGGAAAGGCCTGGCAGGCTGCCCAGCAGCAGGCCGGCGATGATCAGGTAGCTATTTTTCATGACAGTGCTTTAAACCCCCTAAAGTAGCAGAACAGGGAGAGGATTGTGGAAAGGTAACATTAATTTTTGGCAAGTTTTGTGTTCGGCTGGGTCGCCTTCGGCACGAATCCCGTGACAAAACTTATCAACAATTCTAAGCAGATAGGGGTCTTTTTGTATATTACCAGGCTTTGTACTTGAAACAGTGACGTTTAACTGGATATTGGGGCAGGATGACGATCCGGCCCATAAAAAGCTCTGTATCGACCTGGAGTACCACCTGCGGCCGCGCATCACCCGTTTTTTGATGGCGCGCCTCGAGCGGGAACTGCAGGGCGACTTCTCCTCCTTTCATTTCGATGTGGACCTGGTGCGGCGCGAAGTCCGCATCTCAGAAAAGACTCCTGCCAAATATGTACAGCGCATCGCCTATGATTTCATGAAAGAAATCGGCGTGAACTGCTGCTGATCCCCTTTAGAATTTCCCGACTACGGCCCGGATGTCGGTCAGGCGCCTGAGAAGGCCTTCGAGCCGGTCGAGGTGCAGCATGTTGGCCCCGTCGCTCTTGGCGTTGGCCGGGTCGAAATGCGTTTCGATGAAGATGCCGTCGACCCCGGCCGCGATCCCGGCCCGGGCGATGGTCTCGATAAGCTCCGGGCGGCCGCCGGTAACCCCCGATGCCTGGTTGGGCTGCTGCAGGGAATGTGTTACATCCAGCACCACCGGGGCGTACTGCTTCATCACCGGGATCCCCCGGAAGTCCACGATCAGGTCCTGGTAGCCGAACATGGTGCCCCGGTCGGTGACCATCACCTGCTGGTTGCCGGTTTCGGTCACCTTGGCCACGGCGTGCTTCATGCTCTCGGGGCTCATGAACTGCCCTTTCTTGAGGTTCACCACCCGGCCGGTCTCGGCAGCGGCGACCACCAGGTCGGTCTGGCGCACCAGAAAGGCGGGGATTTGGAGCACATCCACATATTCGGCGGCCAGGGCCGCATCCGATTCCTGGTGGATGTCGGTTACCGTGGGCACCCCGAAGGTCTCCGACACCTTGCGCAGAATTTTCAGGGCTTTCTCGTCCCCGATCCCGGTGAAGGAATCGACCCGGCTGCGGTTCGCTTTTTTGAAGCTGCCCTTGAAGATGTAGGGAATCTTCAGGCTGTCTGTGATCCCGACGACGGTTTCGGCGATCCGCAGGGCCATCTCCTCGCCTTCGATGGCGCAGGGACCGGCCAGCAAGAAGAAATTGCCAGAGGTGGTATGCTTGATTTGCGGGATCTTCGACAGTTCCATTTCCTAAAGTTTTGACAAAGATAGCACATTCAGCACGTCTGTTTCCTACTTTTAAGAGCCAACAGATGCGCGTGAAAAGAAGCTACTTCCTCCCCCTTGCCCTGGTTTTCGCGGTCGGTCCCCTGTACGGCCAACGCACTTCGGAGTGGGGCTTTGGCACGATCCGCCTCGAAAAGCACCGCCTGCAGCTGAACCTGCTCATGCCCGGCCTCCATTACGAGTTTGGGCTAATTCCCAACCTCACGGTCGGGGCCGGCATCGGCCTTGGGCTTGCCACCCCCGAAGAAGGGTTTTCCCTGGCCCCTGCCTACCGCGCCCAGTCGCGGTATTACACCAACCTGAGGCGTCGCGAGGCCTTCGGGCGGAATATTGCCGGCAATTCGGGCGACTACCTGGCTGCCACTTTCAGCCATTTTTTCACAAAATGGGAATTGGCCGGGAATATGGATAATGCAGGGCGTGACCTGGCGTTCCTTGGCCCGGCATACGGCTGGCAGCGCCAGTACAAGGGCGGCTGGAGCCTGAACCTGGAGGTGGGGGCCGGGTGGTACTTCAGCAACCGTAACCCGGCTGGCCTGGGGCCATCCCTCCACCTGAACCTGGGGTGGAACCCGTTTGCCAGAAAAAAGGAGCGACCGGTTTTCCCCTTTGAGGAGTGAAAGCAGTAACAATTAACGAGCCTGGCAGGAAGGTGCAGCCCCGGGAGGTATCTTGAAAGCAGGGGTGGGGCGGCAGCCCCAAACCACACTACCGCTCGTCAGCCGACGGCCCGTAACTGGCCGGCACGTAGACGTTGTTGAGGCGATAATAGACCCCCAGCTGGGCACGGTGGTGGGTGATCTGCTTGAAGGCATGGCGGATGGCCCCGTATTTCGACCATTTCATAAAGACGGTATCTCCCTGGCGCACGTCCCAGGTGCCGTCGAGTTCCCCCGGCTTCAGGGCAGCCAGGGTTTCGGCCCCGAGCTGGTAATCGGCATCGAGCTTTTTGCGGAGTTCCTCCCGGGTTTTCAGGGGGGGCTGGGCATAGGGGGTAACCGCGAAATCGAGGTAGGGGGTATTCATGATGGCATAGGGCCAGGCGAAGATCTCCACCACGTGGATGGCCAGCCAAAGCAGGGTGCCCGATTTTTCATGGGGGCGCCAGTCGTTGAGCTGCTCGGGGTAATGGGCGATGAATTTTTTGGTGATCTCGTACTCTGAGGCCAGCTCGTGTTGCAGTTCTTCAAGGATGTCCATGGCAAGGGGTTTGAAGTGATTGTAAATAAAGATACTACGTTCTCCCCACCCTGCCAGGGCAGAAACGGGGGAATATTTCTGATGCCCGGAGCGAATTTGCCATGCGCGTGCTGTGCAATCCGGATTTCGGCGTATCTTTGCGCCCGTTTTCAGCGCTTTATGAAAGATATCCGCAACATCGCCATTATCGCCCACGTAGACCACGGCAAGACCACCCTGGTCGACAAGATCATGCATTACTGCCAGTTGTTCCGCGACAACCAGCAGCCCGGGGAACTCATCCTCGACAACAACGACCTGGAACGGGAAAGGGGCATCACCATTGTCTCCAAGAACGTTTCGGTAATGTATAAAGAAACCAAGATCAACATCATCGATACCCCCGGCCACGCCGATTTCGGGGGCGAGGTAGAGCGGGTGCTGAACATGGCCGACGGGGTGCTGCTGCTGGTAGACGCCTTTGAGGGCCCCATGCCCCAGACGCGTTTTGTGCTGCAAAAGGCCCTCGACATGGGCCTGAAGCCCTGCGTGGTCATCAATAAGGTAGACAAGGAGAACTGCACCCCCGAGGAGGTGCACGAGAAGGTCTTCGACCTGATGTTCGAGCTCGGGGCCGAGGAATGGCAGCTCGACTTCCCCGTCGTATATGGCTCTGCCAAGCAAAACTGGATGGGCGCCGACTGGAAGACCCCTACCTCCAGCATCGAGCCCCTGCTCGAGATGGTGATCGACCACATCCCCACCTTCAAACCCAAGGCCGGCACCACGCAGATGCTCATCACCTCCCTCGATTACTCCTCCTACACGGGCCGCATCGCCATTGGCCGCCTGCAGCGTGGCAGCCTGCGCGAAAACCAGCCCGTTTCCCTGGTCAAGCGCGACGGGCGCATCGTCAAGACCCGCATCAAGGAGGTGTTTACCTTTGAAGGGCTTGGCCGCAACAAGGTCACCGAGGTACAGACCGGGGATATCTGCGCCCTGGTGGGGCTCGAAGAATTCGAGATCGGCGACACCGTGGCCGACTTCGAACAGCCCGAGGCCCTGAAGACCATCGCCATCGATGAGCCTACCATGAGCATGCTCTTCACCATCAACGACAGCCCCTTCTTCGGCAAGGACGGCAAATTCGTCACCTCCCGCCACATCAAAGAACGCCTTGAGCGGGAGCTTGAAAAGAACCTGGCCCTTCGGGTACAGGCCACCGACAGCGCCGACAAGTTCATGGTCTACGGCCGGGGGGTGCTGCACCTCTCGGTGCTGATCGAAACCATGCGCCGCGAGGGGTATGAGCTGCAGATCGGCCAGCCCCAGGTGATCATCAAAGAGATAGACGGGGTGAAATGCGAGCCGGTCGAACACCTCACCATTGACCTGCCCGAGGAGGTCTCAGGCCGGGCCGTGGAAATGGTGTCGATAAGAAAAGGGGAGATGATCCACATGGAAGCCCGGGGCGAGCGCATGTACTGCGAATTCTACATCCCCTCGCGCGGCATCATCGGCCTGAGGAACCAGCTGCTGACCGCCACCGCCGGCGAGGCCGTCATGGCCCACCGCTTTATGGAATACCAGCCCATGAAGGGCGACATCCCCATGCGGCAGAACGGGTCGCTTATCTCCATGGAGAACGGCACGGCCATCCCGTATTCCATCGACAAATTGCAGGAACGCGGCCGGTTTTTCATCGACCCGGGAGAAGATATCTATGAAGGGCAGGTGATCGGGGAGAATTCCAGGGGCGACGACATGGTGGTCAACGTGACCAAGACCAAGAAACTCACCAACGTTCGGGCAGCTGGCTCTGACGACAAGGTCCGCATTGTGCCGGCCATCAAGTTTTCCCTCGAGGAGGCGCTGGAATACATCCAGAAAGACGAATATGTGGAGGTGACCCCAAAGAACCTCCGGCTGCGCAAGATTTTGCTGAAAGAAACCGACCGCAAGCGGGGCGGCAAGTTCTAGCCCAGCTTCAGTTCGGGGTGGTTGACCAGGCAGGCCGTGGCCGCGCCGATAATGCCGGCGTCGTTCTGCAGCCCGGCCGCAATCACCGGGGTTTCGATGGTAATGTAGTCTTTGAACAGGTCGTAGTCTTTCGAGGTGCCCCCGCCCAGGATGATCGTGTCAGGCGCGGCAATCAGCTCCACAAGTTTCAGGAATTTATTGAAGCGCTTGCCCCATTTCCTGTAGCTGAGCCCTTCGCGCTCCTTGGCTGAGGCCGCCGCCCAGGTCTCGATCTTCTCGTATTTCTTGTAGGGGATCTGCCCCAGTTCCATGTTCGGGATGAGCCGTCCGTCGAGGAAGGCCCCGCTTCCCAGGCCGGTGCCGATGGTGATCATCACCACAAAGCCTTTCATGCCGCGGCCCACGCCGTAGTTCATCGCGGCATACCCGGCCGCGTCGGCGTCGTTGATCACGGTGAAGTCGTTCCCGGTAGCCTGTTCGAAAAGGGTTTCCACATTCTGGTTGACCCAGGCCTTGTCGAGGTTGCCCTGCGACTTGCAGATGCCGTGCTTGATCACGGATGGAAAACCGCAACCAACGGGTCCCTTGTAGTCGAAATGGCGCACAATCTGGGCGACCACCCCGGCCATGGCCTCGGGCGTGCGCGAAGGGGGCGTGGGAATCCGGAATCGTGGCGAGAGCATTTCTCCGGTTTCCATATGGACCATGGCACCCTTGATGCCCGAACCTCCCACGTCAATGCCGAGTACTTCCATTCCACTGAAGCTTAATCCGGGGCAAAGTAACAAAAAAAGATCGGCATGGCATGGGGTCGCTTCACGGGAGCCTGCCCTGCTGGTGGAGCAGGTCAAATATCAGCCGGTCGGCCGGGGCCACCAGCGACCGGTCGGCATAGCCCAGCCAAACCAGCTCCACCACTTCGGCCGAAGGGACGGGTTGGCCCGAAAACGCCCCCTCGTAGCAGGAAAGCCGCACGAGCATGCCCGTGGGCTGCCCGTCGGCCTGGGCCTCAAAGATACCCACCTGCCGGAGGCTGTCGGGCTTGAGTTCCACCCCCAGCTCTTCCCTTATTTCGCGCAGCAGGGCCTGGTGCTCGCTTTCCCAGGCCTGTCGCTTGCCCCCCGGGATGAGGTAGGCCATATGCCCCCGGCTCCTTGTGCACAGGGCCCTGCCTCCCTCTAGCTGCAACCAGCATACGGCTTCTATAGTGCGGCTGGTGGGTTCGATGTAGTAGTCGATGGAATTCAGGCTGTGGTTCGGGTCGATCCGGTCGAGCAGGGCGTCGATGGCCCGGCCGAAAGCCGTGAGGGTCCCTTCCCGTTTGTTGCGGCCCAGGGCGCTGCTGATGGTTTCGTCCCGGTTGCCGAAAGCGTAGCCACCCGTCCTGATCCAGAGGCCATTGAGCAGGTGCTGCATCAGCACATTGCCCAGCTGGTCGATCGACACGGCCAGCTGCAGCAGGTATTCGCCCACCCCGCGCAGCCCCCGCGAAAGCAGGCTGTGCACCAGGCCGTACAGAAAGCCCAGCGGGCCGGTCACGGCCAGCAGCACCAGCGAAATGAAAAAGAGCAATCCTCCGACGGCCGCGGATTTTTTCACGTCCGGGGCCTGTTGCTTTTTGCGGTAGATCATGCGAGGCCGTATTTCCACCCTGTTTCAGGCAGCCGGCGGGCATCCTGAGTCGGGCACTGTCTTGCAACAAGATACAAAGGAAGCCTGGATTCCTGCCCATGGCAAACCTGCCTTTTCGACCAGGAAAATACCGGCGGCCCTTCACCGGCCTTGAGTGGGGCGGCGCCCTGGAGGGGCTAGCCCGCTTTCTGGATCACCTCAAAGACCTTGCTGCCGTCGCATTTGAGGGTTTTGGAAGGGTACTTCAGGATCAGCGCGTAGTCGTGGGTGGCCATCAGGATGGTGCGGCCGTTTTTGTTGATTTCCTGCAATACCTTCATCACCTCCACGCTGGTCTGGGGGTCGAGGTTGCCGGTGGGCTCGTCGGCCAGGATGAGCTCCGGGTCGTTCAGCAGGGCGCGGGCAATGGCGATGCGCTGTTGTTCGCCCCCTGAGAGCTCGTGCGGGAATTTGAACCCCTTGGTCTTCATCCCTACCTTGGCGAGCACTTCGCCAATGCGGGTATTCATGGCATCGGGGTCTTTCCAGCCCGTGGCCCGGAGCACGAAGAGCAGGTTGTTGTGCACATTCCGGTCGGGCAGCAGCTTGAAGTCCTGGAAGACGATGCCGAGCTTGCGCCTCAGGTAGGGGATGTCCTTTTCGGCCAGGGTCTTCAGGTCGAAGCCCACGATGCGGCCCTGCCCCTCCACCAGCGGCAGGTCGGCGTACAGCGTCTTCATCAGGCTGCTTTTCCCGCTCCCGGTCTTTCCGATCAGGTACACGAATTCCCCGGGCCTGATCTCCAGGCTCACTTCATTGAGGACCAGGTTTTCCTGCTGGTAAACGGCTACATCTTTCAGGCTTAATACAGGCTCGGCCATAGTTTGCTTTTGTTGATATAAAAGTAATAAGTTCCACCCAGAACGACCCAAGGGCGCGGCTAAAATCCCGTATTTCGTTTGGCCTGCATACTTGGCAGGGCGTTTTCCCGTTATTAGGGAAGCAGGTTATTCGTTAACCCAAGAGAACACTATGCGAAAGAAGCTCACCGTATTGCTGGCCCTGGCCGGTATTTCGGCCGTGGCCTACGGGCAGGAATCCGCCATCTACACCCATCCGCAAAAAGCCTACCAGGACGCCCTGGCGCTCTACAACAACAAACAGTACCAGGCTGCCCAGACCCTGTTCGAACAGGTCAGGGACCAGACCGAAGACCCCGAAACCGAAGCCAACAGCGCCTATTACATCGCCAACGCCGCGGTGCGCCTGAACCAGTTGGGCGCCGACCGCCTCATGGAAGATTTCGTGGAGCAGTACCCTACCTCGGTACGGCGGAACTCGGCCTATATGGACGTGGCCGACTACTATTTCGAGAATGGCCGCTACCCCTATGCGGTCAAATGGTACCGGAAGGTAGACCTCTCGTCCCTGTCGCGCCGCGAACGCGAGCGCTATGATTTCAGGATGGGCTACGGGCTTTTCTCGTCAGACAAGCCCGGGGAGGCCGAGCCCTACCTGCAGCGCGTGAGCACCTCCCAGGAATTCGGCTCCCAGGCAAAATATTACCTGGGCTACATCGCCTACCAGCAAGACGATTACCAACAGGCCAACCAGCGCTTCGACCAGATCACCGACCAGGAGGTGCTCGAAGAGAAGCTCTCCTACTACCAGGCCGACATGAATTTCAAGCTGGGCAACTTCGAGGAGGCCATCGCCCAGGCCAAAAAACAGCTGCCCAAATCAGACCGCACCGAGGTTTCCGAGCTCAACAAGATCATCGGGGAGAGTTATTTCAACCTGGGGCAGTACGAGAATGCCGTTCCCTACCTGTCTGAGTACAAAGGCAAGCGGGGCCGCTGGAGCAATACCGATTACTACCTGCTCGGCTATGCCTATTACAAGCAGGGCGATTTCGGGAATGCCGTGCAGCAGTTCAACAAGATCATCGGGGGCGATGACCCCGTGGCCCAGAACGCGTACTACCACCTGGCCGAGTGCTATCTGAAACTCGACAAGAAGCAGGAGGCGCTCAATGCCTTCCGCAACGCCTCCCGCATGGCATACAGCCCCGAGATCGCGCAGGATGCCCTGCTCAACTACGCCCGCCTGAGCTATGAGGTCGGCAACCCCTACGAGCCGGTGCCCACCGTGCTGGGGTCGTACCTCGAGCGCTACCCGAACGATGCCCACAGCGCCGAGTTGCAGGAGCTGCTGGTAGATTCCTACATCACTTCCCGCAACTTCCAGGGGGCCATGGAGCTCCTCGAAGCCAACCGGGGCTACGCCAGCAAGGCCACCTTTCAAAAAGTGGCCTATTTTCGGGGTGTGGAGCTGTTCCTGGCCGAAGATTACGACGGGGCACTCGCGCATTTCGACAAGGCGCTCGAGGCCGGGGCCGAGCCCCGGTTTACGGCCCGGGCGGTCTACTGGAAAGCCGAGTCGGCCTTTGCCCTGCGCAATTACGAACAGGCCCTGGCCGCCTATGAGCGTTTCAGGCAGCTCCCGGCGGCCCCCCAGACCGAAGAATACGCCACCCTGGGGTACCAGCAGGGGTACGCACATTTCAAGCTGAAGCAGTACGAGCGCGCTGCGGCGGGCTTTCAGGCCTTTGCCTCGTCTGCGCCGGCGGGCCCCATGAAAACCGATGCCTTCATGCGGCTGGGCGACAGCTATTTTGTGAGCAGCCGCTACCGGGATGCCATCGGGGCCTACGACCAGGCCCTGGCCTCGGGAAGCCCCGAACGCGATTATGCGGCCTACCAGAAGGCGATGAGCTACGGCTTTATCGGGCAGGAACAAACCAAGCGCGAGGCCCTCGACACCTTCACGGCCCGCTTCCCGAATTCCAGCCTGGTAGACGATGCCCTTTATGAACTCGGGAATTCTTACGTGCAGGAGGGGAACGACGCGAAAGCCGTACAGACGTACGACCGCCTGGCCGGGGCCCACCCGAAGAGTTCGCTGGTGCCTGCCGCCCTGATGCGCAAAGGCCTGGTATTCTACAACGCCGGCCAGAACCAGCCGGCCCTGGAGGTTTTCAGGGAGGTGGCCGACCGGTACCCGAAGACGCAGGAAGCCGTGCAGGCCGTGCAGACCGCCAAGCTCATCTACGTAGACCTGGGGCAGGTAGACCAGTATGCCGCCTGGGCACGCGGGCTCGATTTTGTGGAGGTTACCGACAGTGAGCTCGAAGCTGCCTCCTACCAGGCGGCCGACCGCCAGTTTGCAGAGGGCAACCAGGCAGCGGCGCGGCGTTCCTTTGAAAAATACCTCGAACAATTCCCCGGCGGGTCCAACAACCGGCCGGCCCGCTTCAAGCTGGCCCAGCTCTATTTCAGCCAGGGCGATGCCGACCAGGCCCTCGAAAAGTTCCGGGAGGTGGCCGCTTCCGGGGGTGGGGAGATGGGCGAACAGGCCCTGACCCGGGTTTGTGAGATCCTTGTTTCGCGCGACGACTACCCGGCGGCCATGCCTTACCTGCAGCAGCTTGAGAGCACGGCCGACATTCCCCAGAACCGCACTTTCGCCCAGTCGAACCTGATGAAGGGCTATTTCGGCCGGAAGGATTACGCCCAAACCCTGGCCTATGCCGAAAAGGTGCTGGCGAGCCCATCCCTCGATGACCGCATCCGCAGCGATGCGCGCCTGATGATCGCCCGCTCGGCCTGGGAGACCGGAGATGCCGAAAAGGCACGCCGAGCCTACGCCGAAGTGTTGCAGATCGCCACGGGCAAGACCGCTGCCGAGGCCCTGTATTACGATGCCCTTTTCAAACAGCGAGAAGGCGCCTACGAGGCCTCCAACCAGGCGGTGCAGCGCCTGGCCAAAGATTTTGCCGCCTACAAGGAATGGGGCGGCAGGGGCCTGATCTTGATGGCGCAGAATTTCGACAAGCTCGACGACGCCTTCCAGGCCACGTACATCCTGGAAAACGTGATCGCCAACTTTGGGGCCTATCCCGACCTGGTGGAGCAGGCCCGGACCGAACTAACTCAAATCAAAGCCCGGGAAGCCCGTCGCAACGCAGACGTTGACCCGGACGGAAACAAATAGCCTATGGACACACGCAAAGGGATGCGGGCTTTTGGCCTGCTTCTGGGCTTCATGCTGGCAGGCCCCGTACAGGCGCAAGACGACAAGCTGGGGACCGAAACCGTCACGGTGGTGCGCTCCTATTCCCCAACCGTTTCTGACGCCTATAAGATCAAGGCGCTGCCGGTGCTGAACGATTCGATTGCCCTGCAGAAAAAGCCGGTCACCTACAGCATCAATTCTGTTCCCGTGGCCTCCACCTTCACCCCCTCAAAAGGGAAGGCAGCCGCCGTGGAGCGTACGGCCCCCGAGAAGCTGTTCAACAGCTATGCTTCCCTGGGGCTGGGCAATTACAACAATGCGCTGGCCAACCTGTACGTCAGCCGCGATTTTGACCGGGGCAGCAAACGCCTCGACGTGGGGCTCAACCACCTTTCGTCAAGGGGCCAGCTCGACGCCACGCCCCTTGACACCGACTTTTACAATTCGGCCCTCGACGTGACCTGGTCACAGCGCGAGCGCGACTGGAACTGGAGCGCAGGGGCCGGCCTGGAGCATCGGCTCTACAACTGGTACGGCCTGCCTGAAGGCGTATTTGACCCGGCGGTGGTGGCGGGGATCGACCCCACCCAGAATTACCTGCGGGGCCAGCTGGAAGGGAAGGTGCACCTCGAAGACACCTATTTCACAGATGCGTCCCTGTTGGCGCGCCGGTTCTGGGATGCGGCCGATTCGTGGGAAAACCGGCTGCGGCTCGCGCCCAGGTTCGAATTCCCGGTAACCGAGGAAACGCTGAGCCTGGGGGTGCACCTCGATTACGTGGGGGGGCGGTTCGCGAATTCGGACCAAAGCGAATATGTAAATTCGGGCGCCTTCAATTACGGCTTCCTGCAGGCCGGGGTAACCCCCAGCCTGCTGCTGTTGCGCGATGACCTGCGCCTGGAGCTCGGGGCCCGTTTTGTCTACGGCACCGACCTGGAGCGCAGCGAGGGCAACTTCTACATCTACCCGGCCGTGAAGGCCTCCTACCAGGTCATGGACGAAACCGTGATCGCCTTCGGGGGCGTGGAAGGCGGCCTGCAGCAGAATTCCTACTACGATTTCAGCGTGGAAAACCCCTTTGTGGCGCCCACCCTGGCGGTGCAGCCCACCGACCGGCAGTACGAAGCCTACCTGGGCATCAAGGGGCAGCTGACCCCCGAGCTCAGCTATACGCTCAAAGGTTCGTATACGGCTGAAAACTTCCGGCCCCTCTTTATTTTGAACCCCCAGAACGATTCCCGCAGCGACGAGAAGGGATATGTCTACGGGAATTCCTTCCGGGTCTTTTACGACGATTTGCGAACCCTGGGGATCTTCGGGGAACTGCAATACAGCCTTAACCGCAATCTGAGCCTCGGGCTGAGCGCTTCGGCCTACGACTACAGCACCGAAACCGACAACCCGGCCTGGAACCTGCCCAGCGTGGAGGCCCGCCTTTTCCTCGACTACCAGATCGGCTCAGGGTGGTACCTCGGGGCCAACCTTTTCTATGTGGGCGAGCGGGAAGATTTTGCCTCGGTGGCCCTGCCCAACACCGACCCCTCCCTGTACCCGGCTACCATCCTGACCCTCGACGGGTTTTTTGACGCCAACCTGCAGGTGGGGTATCACGTCAACGAGCAGTTGTCGCTCTTCGCCCGGGCCAGCAACCTGGCCAACAATGCCTACCAGCGCTGGGCCCAGTTCCCGGTGCAGGGGTTCCAGGTTCTCGTTGGAGTGAGCTATAAATTCGACCTGTAGCAGGGGCAGGCCTGAAAAAAGGCTTCCGCGGGCCGAATATTGTATCTTCATGGGAATGGTATGCACCCCATGAAGCACCTGGGCACCCCTTTCATATTCCTTTTAGGCGGCCTCTTCGCATTTGTGCAGGGCGCCCGGGCCCAGAACCTGGTTCCCAACCCGGGGTTTGAACAGTTCCGGCACTGCCCGAGGCACCTGGGCAATGCGGCCGGCGACCTGGAGCAGTGGGACACCCCCACCCAGGGGTCGACCGACTTTTTCCACGCCTGCAGTGAAACCATGGGCGCCCCGGAGAATTTCAACGGCCGGCAGGGCACTCTGGAAGGGGAGGGGTATGCGGGGTTTTATGCCTACGCCCCCGACGATTACCGCGAATACCTGCAGGTGGCTTTGCTGCAACCCCTTGAAAAGGACCGGCCCTACCAGGTTTCTTTCTGGGTGAGCCTGTCAGAGCGCTCCGATTTTGCCGTCGAGGGACTGGGGGTGCTTTTTTCCCGGGAGGCCTTGCGGGTTCGCACCAAGAAGAACCTGTCCAAAAAGCTCTGGTACGCCCAAAAGGGCAACCAGTACCACTACCTGGAAGGCAAGGGCACCGGCTACCTTGCAGAAACCGAAGGCTGGCAGGAAGTGCGCATCGATTTCGTGGCCCGGGGCACCGAACGCTACCTGGTGCTGGGGAATTTCCTCCCCAACAGCCAGACCCGCAAGCAAGGGACCGGGCGCTCTTCCAACAAGGGGGCCTATTACTACCTCGACCGGGTTTCGGTAAGGCGCGAGGGCCCCCAGGCTGCCACGGCAACCTACCCGCTCGACAGCCTGCTGGTGCTCCCGGCCCTGCTGTTCGAGTTTGATACGGCCCGGCTGACCCCTACCGGGGAAGATGAGCTAAGGAAACTCAGCGCCTTCGTGCGCACCGATCCCGCCTATCTGCTGGAGCTGAGGGGCCATACCGATGCCCTCGGCACGCCCGCCTACAACCAGGCCCTGTCAGAACGCCGTTGCCGGGCGGTTGCCGGCTATCTCGGGTTGCAGGGCCTGGAGCCGGACCGGATCCGCTGGCAGGCCTACGGGGCTTCGCGGCCCGTGGGAAACAACGCCACCCCCGAGGGGCGCCGGCAGAACAGGCGGGTCGAATTCCGGATCCGTTCCCGGGCCGGAGGGGGTGAGCGGAAATGAGTATCTTTAGCCCTTAGGTAAAACCACTTCCATGCTTCGATTCATCACTTCTCTGTTGCTGCTGTCCCTTATGGCCTGCGGGCAGGCCCCTGAGCAGGCTGACCTGATTGTCTATAATGCCCGTGTCTACACGGCAGACGGAGCTTTTACCCGGGCTGAGGCTTTTGTGGTGAAAGATGGCCGTTTTCTGGAAGCCGGCGCCTCAGAGGCCATTTTGGCGAAGTATGCCGCGCCCCGGCAGCTCGATGCCCGTGGCCAGACCATCGTGCCGGGCCTGATTGATGCACACTGCCATTTCTACGGGCTGGGCCTGAACCAGGAAGTGGTAGACCTGGTAGGCACCCGCAGTTTTGCCGAAGTGCTCGAGCGCGTAAGCGACTTCCAAAGCCAGACCCGGGCCCCTTTTCTCTATGGGCGGGGATGGGACCAGAACGACTGGGACGTCAGGGAATTCCCCGACAAAAGGACGCTTGACTCCCTGTTCCCCGATGTTGCCGTGGCCCTCGAACGCGTCGACGGGCATGCCCTGCTGGTCAACCAAAAGGCCCTTGACCTGGGCGGGATCACTGCGGCCACCCGGGTGCCCGGGGGCGAGGTGGTCCTGAAAGACGGCAAGCCTTCAGGGGTTCTCGTAGACAGCCCCATGGACCTGGTCATGTCGCAATGGCCCCAGCCTGACCGGGCCGCGCGGGTACGCGCCTTGCTGGCCGCCCAGGAAATCTGCTATGAGAACGGACTGACTACGGTAAACGATGCCGGACTTGACCGCAGCACCATCGACCTGATCGACAGCCTGCAGCAGGCCGGGGCCCTGACCATAAGGGTCTACGCCATGGTAAGCAACAGCCCGGCCAACCTCGATCACTATCTCGGCCGGGGCCCGTACAAGACAGACCATTTGAATGTGCGGTCTGTGAAGGTGTATGCCGACGGGGCCCTGGGCTCGCGGGGGGCGGCCCTGAAACGGCCCTATAGCGACCAGCCCGGGCATTTCGGGGCCATGATCACCCCGCCCGCCGACCTGGAAGCCCTGGCCGGCCGCATCGCCGCGGCCGGCTTTCAGATGAATACGCATGCCATTGGCGATTCGGCCAACGTGGCCGTGCTCAGGGCCTATCGCGCCGCCCTGGGGCCGCTTGAAGACCCGCGCTGGAAGGTAGAACACGCCCAGATCCTCGACACGGCCGATCTGGAATTCTTTGGCCCCAAAGTATTGCCTTCCGTGCAGCCCACCCACGCCACCAGCGACATGTACTGGGCCGAAGAAAGGCTTGGGCCCGGGCGCATGCCCGGCGCTTATGCCTTTGCCAGCCTGCTGGAGGCTTCGGGCCGGGTGGCCCTGGGCACCGATTTCCCGGTAGAGCAGGTAGACCCCCTCCAAACCTTTTATGCGGCGGTTACGCGCCAGGACCGGGATGGGTATCCGGAAGGGGGCTTTATGCCCGGCCAGGTGCTTACCCGCGAGCAGGCCCTGCGGGGCATGACCATTTGGGCGGCCTATTCGAATTTTGAAGAAGGAGAAAAAGGAAGCATCGAGGCCGGGAAATGGGCAGATTTTACCATCCTTTCCCAGGACCTGATGGAAGTGGAGCCTTCAGCCCTCAAAGACATACGGGTGCTTGAGACCTATGTGGGGGGTGCAAAGGTGTATTAAATGAAAAAACCGGCCGCAGGGGCCGGTTTGAATGGTTTCAGGCAGCGCCTGTCAGTACGAAATCGGCACGGCCACCCGGGTCTTGCCCCAGGCCATCACCATGTGCACCCCTCCTGAGACCTCCTGGAAGGCGATCGAAAAGGGCTCGAGCGAATCCGCAGCCGTGCTGGCCGAAGCGGTGACCCGTACCAGGTCGGCCCCGGCATCATAGGCGTACGCCCCCCACTGGTTCAGGCCTTTGTTCAGGATAACGGTCCATTCTGAGCCTCCCGGGATGCTGAAGAGCGAGTAGGTCCCGGCCGGCACCGCGGCCCCTCCGAAGGTAACGTCTTTGTAAAAAGTGATTTCAGTGCTTTCGTTGGCCCCGGTGCGCCAAACCTTACCGTCGGGCGCCAGGTCTGACAGGGAACGCCCTTTCAGTTGGGGGCGGCTGTAGATCACGCGCACTACCTTTTCGGGTTCGCGTCCGGGATAGATCGCCATGTCCATGGGGCTTTTGTCAAGGCCCGGGAATTCCTGGGCGCTCAGGTTGGAGGTAAAGGCCATGGTCAGGGCCAGAGCGGCTAGTGTAAGTGTGTTTTTCATGAGTCTGATTTTTTTGCGTGTTAAAACTACGGTCTTTTTGGGCGTCTTCCCTATTAAAAGGTCGTTAAATTTCCCGGCCCTTACAATTTACGGCAGCAGCCCGCGAAAGCCAGTATCAAAATATCATAAAGAAACAAAAATGCATTAATATCAAACAAAATATAATCAATAATGTCTTTTTTATTTCATTAATTACATTAAAGGATCATATTTGCCTTTCAATTTAAATAAAGAAACTGATTTATGTGTGGAATTGTTTGCGCATTTGATTTGAAACAACCGGCCGAGGCCCTGCGCCCCCGGCTGCTGGAAATGTCGCGGGTGGTGCGCCACCGCGGGCCTGACTGGAGCGGCATTTTCGCTTCTGAAAAGGCCATCCTCGCCCATGAGCGCCTGGCCATTGTAGACCCGGCTTCGGGCAAGCAGCCCCTGCTGAGCCCCGACGGGGACCTGGTGCTGGCGGCCAACGGCGAAATATACAACCACCGCGAGCTGCGCCGTCAATTTGAGGGGCGGTACGCCTTCCGCACCGAATCGGACTGCGAGGTGATCCTGGCGCTTTACCAGGAAAAGGGCCCTGCCTTCCTCGACGAGCTCAACGGGATCTTCGGCTTTGCCATTTACGATACCCGTACCGACAGCTACCTGATCGCCCGCGACCACATGGGGATCATTCCCCTGTACATCGGCTGGGACAGGTTCGGCACGTTTTACGTGGCCTCTGAGCTCAAGGCCCTGGAGGGCACCTGTACCAAAATAGAGCTCTTCCCCCCCGGGCACTACCTGAGCAGCGAGACCCCGGGCTTCCAGCGCTGGTATTCGCGCGACTGGATGTCGTACGAGGCCGTGAAAGACAACCCTACCGACATTGCCGCCCTGCGCAAGGCGCTCGAAGACGCCGTGCACCGCCAGCTGATGTCGGATGTGCCCTATGGGGTGCTGCTTTCGGGCGGGCTCGATTCTTCCATCACCTCTGCCATCGCCAAGAAATACGCCCTGAAGCGGATTGAATCCGACGACCAGGCCGACGCCTGGTGGCCCCAGCTGCACTCTTTCTCGGTGGGGCTTGAAGGCTCCCCCGACCTGGCGGCTGCCCGGAAGGTGGCCGCCCATATCGGCACCATCCACCACGAGATCAAATTCACCATTCAGGAAGGGCTCGACGCCATCCGCGATGTGATCTACCACCTGGAGACCTACGACATCACCACGATACGCGCCTCTACACCCATGTACCTGATGGCCCGGGTCATCAAGTCGATGGGGATCAAGATGGTCCTTTCCGGAGAAGGGGCCGACGAGCTGTTTGGCGGGTACCTGTATTTCCACAAGGCTCCCGCCCCCCTCGATTTTCACGAAGAGACCGTGCGCAAGCTCGACAAGCTGCACATGTACGACTGCCTGAGGGCCAACAAATCCCTGGCTGCCTGGGGCATCGAAGGGCGTGTGCCCTTCCTCGACAAGGAGTTCATGGACGTGGCCATGCGCCTGAACCCCGGCGACAAGATGATAACCCCCCAGCGCATGGAGAAATGGGTCGTGCGCAAGGCCTTCGAAGACTACCTGCCCGAAAGCGTGGCCTGGAGGCAGAAAGAACAGTTCTCTGACGGGGTGGGCTACAACTGGATCGACACCCTCAAGCAGGTGGTTGCCCGCGAGGTTTCGGACGAGCAGATGGCCAACGCCCATTTCCGCTTCCCGATCCAGACCCCGGCCAACAAGGAGGAATATTACTACCGCAGCATTTTTGAATCGCACTTCCCCTCCGACGCAGCGGCCCTGAGTGTGCCCCAGGAACCCTCCGTGGCCTGCAGCACCCGGATCGCCCTGGAATGGGATGAGGCCTTCCGCAACATGAACGACCCGTCGGGCCGGGCCGTGGCCCGGGTGCACGCAGATGCCTATGAAAAATAGGCCCTGCCGGACCTCCTGTAAACGCCGTCAAAAGCCCATACCTGACCAGGCCCCGACCAGCACCGCCCCGACGGTGCTTTTTGCATGACCTGACCCCCTGGCTGAAGGGGCTGCTTTCCACAAAATTTGTTGAGA
>CAYWZF010000049.1:0-19792 GCA_964461555.1 uncultured Robiginitalea sp.
TCTTTCGCTTGCCGGAACGAAATCGGATTTGCACCTTTAACGGATGCAACCCATGAATGATTTTTAGGATGCCCGAAAGAACTTCAAATACCCGGCCAACCCTGATACGGCAGATGGGGCTTTTTGCAGTGATCGCCACGGGGGTCTCATCGATGGTGGGCGCATCGATCAATGTGGTGCCGGTGATGATCCACCGGAGCGTGCCGGAAATCGGCCCGAATGTGCTGGGCGCTTTTTTGTTTGCCGCCATTCCGGCCCTGTTGGCAGGCCTGGCCTATGCCATCCTGGCCTCGGCCATGCCACGGGCCGGCGGAAGCTATCTGTACGCCAGCCGCGGGCTCAACCCGTATCTCGGGTTTGCAGCCAGCTTTTCGCAGTGGTTCGGCCTTTCGATCGTAATTGGGGTGGTGGCCTATATCACCATCCCGTTCCTCCGCGATATTGCCCAAAGCGCCGGGCTGAGCGCCCTGGCTCAAACCCTCGACCTGCCATTGATCAGGGTGGTTTTGGCCCTGGGGCTCCTTTGGGGGTTTGTCTATGTCAACATACGGGGTATCAAGACCTATACCCGATGGCTTTTGCCCATGGTGGTCATTATTTTTGTGTTGGGAGGCATCGTGATCCTGTCGGGGCTCTTTTACGATGCATCCGATTTTCTTAAGGCGCTGGCCGTCAAAGAAGGCGTTGAATTCAACCCCCAGCCGCCCCCCGATTTTCAGTGGCCCGTTTTGGTGTCGGCCGCGGCCGTTTTATTCTCGAGCTTCATCGGCTTTGATTCCATTGCCCAGACCGGAAGCGAGGCAGTCAACCCGACGCGCAACCTGCCGCTTGCCATTCTGATCGCCATACTGGGGGTAGGGCTGTTCTATATGCTCTTTACCCTTTCGGTCTACCACATCGTGCCCTGGAGCTATGTGGCCGGGCAGGCGCAGGTCCGGGATGTAACGGCGCCGGGGCTGCTGAGCCTGGTGCTTCCCAAAGGGGTTGACCTGGTCATTTTGCTCGGGGCCGCCATTGCACTGATCAACGACCTTCCCTCGATGCTCCTGTCGGTATCGCGACTCATGTTCGCCTGGGCCCGCGATGGTATTTTCCCCCAGGCGATCACACGCATCCACCCGCAATATCTCAGCCCGCATGTGGCCTTGTTCTGCGCCGGGGGCATCGCCTCTGTTGGGGTGCTGGGGTCGCACTTTGCCGGGGATTTCTTTTTGGGGATCGACATCATGGTAACCTCCATGCTCGTCAACTTTCTGCTGATGAGCCTCTCGGTGCTTGCCCTTCCGAGGGTGAATGCCGAATTGGCGCAACAGATTTCGATCTTCAAAAACCGCAGGGCCCAACTCCTGATCGGGTGGGCCGGGGTTGTCTTTCTCATCGGTTTTTTGGCCATCCATGCGTATAAAGACCTTACCCGGGAAGTGGCAGCCTGGTATTTTCATGCGACCTATGTGTGGTTGCTTGTGATGGGGCTGGCCAGTGCCGTGTTTGTCTTCAAATGGAGAAAGCTTCGGAAAACATCTTCAGACCTTGCGGAACGCTTTAAAAAACTCCCAAACGAGTAGATTATGGAAAAACAGGTTCGTTTATCCGGCTCCCTTACCATTCCCCGCCTGGTAATCGGTTTGTGGCAGATTGCCGACATGGAGCGAAAGCAGGGGGTGCTTGATCCGGTGCAGACGGCGCGTTTTATGGAGCCTTACGCCCGTGCCGGATTTTCGGCTTTTGATATGGCCGACCACTACGGGTCGAGCGAGATCATAGCCGGCACCTTCAGGAACAGCTTTGACGACCCCGAGTCGGTCAGGCTGTTCACCAAATGGGTGCCCGAACCCGGGAAAATCTCAAAAGACCAGGTGCGCAAGGCGGTCGAAACCGCCCTTGACCGCATGCAGCAAACCACCCTCGACCTGATGCAGTTTCACGCCTGGCACTACCCCGACCCCAGCTGGCTCGATGCGCTTTTCTACCTGGGCGAGCTGCGGGAAGAAGGGCTGATCCGGAACATCGGGGTCACCAACTTCGATGCCGCCCATCTAGGCATGGCGCTGGCCAGCGGCATTCTGGTAGTGAGCAACCAGGTATCCCATTCCGTGCTCGATCGCCGGGCCCAGGGCGCCATGCAACGCATTTGCGGGCGTTACAATGTCAAACTGCTGGCGTACGGCACGCTGGCCGGGGGGTTCCTGACCGATAAGTGGCTGGGGAAACCTGAGCCTGAAGCCCATGCCCTTTCGACATGGTCCGAAATGAAATACAAGCGGTTCATCGATGCGGCCGGGGGGTGGGCTTTGTTCCAGCGCCTGCTGCGCGAACTGAGACAGGTAGCCGACAAGCACCAAACCACCATTGCGGCCATCGCCAGCCGCTATGTACTTGAAAATGAATCGGTGGGGGCGGTTATTGTGGGTGCACGCCTCGGGGAAAATGCGCACATAGGCGAACACAGGCAACTGCTCGAAATAGATCTCGATGCCGAAGACATAGCTTGTATTCAGGCCGCTCAGCAGCAACTCAGGCCCATCCCCGGAGATTGCGGGGACGAATACCGCAAACCGCCCTTTCTCACCGCCTCGGGAGACCTGAGCCATCATTTGAAAAGCATCCCGGCCGTATTTGAGCCGGTCAAAGGGACGGGCGACCGGTTGCAGGTGTACAGCGGCACGGTATGGGAAGGATTTGCGGGGTACTCCCGGGCGGTGCGCAAGGGGAACACGATTTACGTCTCAGGCACCACCGCAACCCATGGCACCCGGATTATCGGGGGCCAGGATGCGGCCAGCCAGACGCATTTCGTGATCGACAAGATCGAGGCGGCCCTCGAATCGCTGGGTGCCACCCTGAAGGATGTGGTGCGCACCCGGGTTTTCGTGAATCAACTCGACGACTGGGAGGCTGTGGCAGGGGCTCACGGCGAGCGCTTCAAGGGCATAGACCCGGCCAATACCCTGGTAGAGGCCCGCCTGGTGGGCGACGGGTATCGGGTTGAAATCGAAGCCGATGCTGTTTTGAACGACTGACCCGGGACCCTGATCACAGCTTCAGGGGGCAGGGCAATCGAATCAATGCCTCGGCCATTTCCGGAAGCTTTAGGGGGGAAGAATGCTTTTTTGGGGCGGGTTACCTTCCGGTGGCGTTTGCTGGTTACGGACTTTTTAAAAATAAAACCCACAAAACATATAGGAAATATGGTTATTAAACCCCTTTGCCTGCATTTTGCCATAAAATATTGAATTCGTGGAGCATAATTACATATATTTAAGAGGACAAATCACCTAATCCCAATTTTCAGTGCCATCGCAAGCTATTGAGATGATCTTAAGCCGCCAGCTGGCTGACTCCCTGTCTGTCCCTGTTTTCCTGGTCGACCCGGAGGGGAACCTTTTGTTTTACAATCAGCCGGCCGAAGGGGTACTGGGCAAGAAGTTCGAAGATACCGGCCCCATGCCCGTCGGCGATTGGGGTACTTCGTTCTTTCCCCATGAAGAGGACGGGACCCTCATCCCGCCCGAAGGGCTGCCCCTGGTTCAAACCATCAATACGCAGATACCCGCGCACCGCACCTTCTGGATCAAAAGCCTGAAGGGGAATTCTACCAAGATATCGGTAACCGCCCTGCCGATTATCGGGCGTTCCGGTAAGTTCCGGGGGGCCATGGCGATTTTCTGGGACAACGATCTTCGCCTATGAAGGTAAAGCTGCACGGCACCCGGGGATCATATCCCACCTCTTCCCGCGAGAATCAACGGTATGGGGGCAATACGCCCTGTATTGAGATCATCGGGGGAGATCAGCACATCATCATGGATGCCGGCACGGGAATCCTCGGGATCGATTTCGATGCCTACCAGGATGCCAAGCGCATTGATATATTCCTGACACACCTCCACATGGACCACATACAGGGGCTGGCATTCTGCAAGCCCCTTTTCAACCCCAACCAGGAGGTACACATCTGGGGCCCGAAAGACAGTGGTGAATCGCTTCAGATGCGGTTGAACCGGTTTCTATCCCCCCCGCTGTTCCCCATCCCGCTGCGGGATATCCCTTCCAGGCTCATGATTGAGGAAATGCCCGAAACCCCGATGCAGCTGGGCACATTCCGGATAACCTCTGAATACATTTCCCACCCCGGGCCCACCCTGGGGTTTAGGGTGGAATCGGAAGGCAAGGGGGTCACCTACCTTCCGGATCATGAACCCGTGATCGGCCGAAATGCTCTTTATCCTGAAGATGACTGGGTTTCCGGGTTTGGCCTGGCCGAAGGAACAAATCTTCTTATACACGATTCCCAGTACAGCCGCGAAGAATACCAGAGCAAATTCGGATGGGGCCACAGCTCCATGGAAATGGCGGTTGAATTTGGCGCCCGTACAGGGGCAAAAGGCCTGGTGTTATTCCATCACGACCCAGGGCATTCCGATATCGTGCTTGATGCCATGTTCGAAAGCCTGATGCAAAAAACGCACGTAGATTTCCCCGTACAAATGGCGGTGCAGGGAGCGGTAATCGAGGTCTGAACGGGGATTTCAGAACCAGGTACCCGAAAGTCTTCCTTTTTTCCCGTCAGGCGGTGCTAACCTCGATCTGATTGCAAAGCATATTTCAGGGGATTCGGGCTGGCCAAAACTCGGTTAAGCACAGAGGGATTGGGTGTGAGTGCAGGGAGGCATATTCTATCCCCTCGGGCATGGTTCGGGAATGAAGAATCTATTCTACATTTGGCGCACAACCAAGTAATCTCAACCACGTTGAAAAACCTCAAGAAAAGTGCCCAGATGCTGGAATACCTCCACTTCCCCCTCTGGATCGTCAAAGATTCCACCTGGTTTGCGGCCCTGCATATAGAAGCCTACAAGGTATATTTTCAGTACATTTCGCTGCTATTTGCGCTTCCGACCATCGGCATTACCCTGTATCTGATCGCCGTTTCCCGTTCCGCGTTTCTGCGCCTTGAAAACACCCTGATCGCCTTGTGGCTGTTGGCCAATACAGGCTGGATGTTAAACGAACTGTTTGAACTGCCGTTAACACTCTGGTCGGCTTGCTGCTTTTCAATCGGGATTCTGCTGGCGCCTTTCTACACCCGGTTATTGTTCCGGAAAAGGGATGTTTTGTCAGCCGGATTGGAGGTGGTGGAATCGCGCGCAATACAGGAAAAGGCCCCTTGACAAGGCCCGGCAGACCGGATGTTTTACGGGCGATACGGAGCTCAAACCAGGGGCAAAAACCCGAATCCCGGCCTGTCGCCAATAAACATGCGCCCTTCCCGTATCTCGAAGCCGTCGCGCACCAGGTCTTCGGCCAGGTCAAGGGAGCCGTCAAGGTCGAGGTAGCGGGTGTTGGGGCAGGCGTAGGCCATGTGCAGGGCCGCTGAAATGCTGATGCGGCTTTCGTCGTTGCAGCCCCAGAACACTTCGATTCCCGCGTGTTCGGCCATGCCGGCTATGGTACGGGCCCCGGCCAGGCCGCCGCATTTCATGAGCTTGATGTTGTAGATCCCGAAATAGTGCAGGGGGGCAAATTTCAGGGCCGCGGCAGCATCCTTGATGGATTCGTCCCCGGCGCACCGCCTGCGATCGGCTTCCGGCAGGGCGGCCATTTCGGCTTCGTTCCCAACGGGCATGGGCTGTTCGAGCAGCTCCACATCCAGTTTGCGGGTAGCATCCAGAAAGTACCGTGTTTGTGCCAGGTCATAGCCCTGGTTGGCATCGACCCGCAGGGTGAAGGTTGCCCCGAAGGATTCCCGGAGTTTTGCAAGCCTTTCTACATCGGCAGCCGGGTTGAGCCCCGTTTTGACCTTCAGCACCCTAAACCCCTGCTTTTGGTATTCACGGGCCTGGGCCAGGGTTTCAGCGGCATCCATGATCCCGATGGTCACAGAGGTCGGCAGGCCGTTGTGCTTTTGCCCGTAAAAGCCCGAGATGGGGAGCCCCAGGAACTTGCCGAAGGCGTCGTGCAGGGCAATGTCGAGTGCGGCAACCGTGCCCGGGAACCGTGCAAACTGCCGCTGACTTTCAAAGATAAGCTGCTGAAAGGTGCGGATGTCCCTGCCGCACAGCCCCTGTACAAATTCCGAGTTTAAGTTCTCCAGGGTTTGTGCCGTGGTTTCGCCCACGACATCTTCGGCCGGGCTGCCGGCCCCGTAGCCCACCATGCCGTTGGCCAATTCGATTTCGAGGAAGGCGATATGTACCTCAGAAAACGTGTTGTAGGCAATGGTATAGGGTTTGGTAAGGGCCAGCTTCTTGCTGTGGGACCTGATGGCTGTAATCTTCATGCTTTTGGCGTATTGCGTTCACAGAGTTCTTTCAGAACCGGGATGAGCTTGCTTACGCCTTCTTCAAGGGGGAGAAGCACCGGCCGCCTGAGCCTCACCTGGTAGGCTTCCTGCAGCTCCCGGGCCTCTTCAGGGGTGCATCCTTCGGTATGCATGGCCGTGGCGATTACCCGCGAGCCGTATCTTTCGATGAGTTCAATCTCGCTTTCGACAGTCGGAATTGGGCCCCAGGCCTCGATATGGTCGAAAAAATGGCGTTTTGGGGCAAAGAGCAGTACCACATGCTTCGCATTGCCCGAGATGAGCATTTCAGGCCCGCAGGGGCCGCTGGGGTTGCGCAATGAAGACTGCCCTTCCAGGAAGATCAGGTCGGGGGAGGACTCTTTCCAGGCGCTCACAATGGCGTGTTCGAGTTCGCCCGACACAAAATCGTTCAGGGTCGAATCGAAGATAAAACCATACCTGCCCCCTTGCAGCCAGCCCGTCTGCCCGGTGTAAATCATGGTGGCTCTCAGGCCCTGGGCCGTTGCTTCCTCGCAGAGCATCCGCGCCGTGGTGCGCTTGCCCATGGCGCAATCCATGCCCATCACCGCCACAATGGGGACCGGCACCTTGAAAATTTCCCCGGTCCAGAAATGCAGCTGGTCGCGGGTCTTGGGTTTGCGTATATCGATCAGGGCCACCCTTTTTTCGCGGGCGCGTGCCACCAGTTCGGGCTTTTCATTTAAAAAATCGTGCAACCCGTTTACAATGCTGAGCCCTGCTTCAACCGCCTGGTGTACCACTTGCAGCACTTCCCCGGGCAATACCCCGCCTATGGTGGCAATGCCAATGATAAGGTAGCGGATGTCTGATTCGTGCCGAAGGGCCTGCTGCAGATCGGCATATACGGGAATGTTGCGGCGGGTGCCATCGAGCAGCTCGCCCGCATCTTTCCCGGCTGTCCCCGGGTCGTCGATAATGCCGGCAATCTCGAACCGGTCGGTGCCCCGTATCAGGCCGTGGGCGGTCTTGGCATCATTGCGGACCAAATAGCCCTGGGTTAGCACCAGGGCCCGATGGGACTCTTTATTCTGCATATTGCGATGAGGTTCGTTTAAGGAGGGTTCCCGGACGGGCATCGAGGGCGCGTTTATCGTGGTAAACCAGTTGTCCGGCAACCCAAACCATGTGAATGCCATCAGCCAGGGCCTGTGGGTTTTCGATGGTGGCCCGGTCCTGGATGGTGCGCGGGTCAAAAAGTACCAGGTCGGCATCATATCCGGGCCTGATCAGGCCTTTGCGCGGAATGCCGAGGTTGGCGGCAGTCAGCCCGGTCATTTTATGGACGGCTTCCTCCAGGGAAAGCAATTCAGAATCCCTGACATAGCGGGCCAATACGCGCGGAAAGGCCCCATAGCCCCTCGGATGGCCCCCGGCATTGCCGTCTGAGCAAATCCCGGTATGTTGCCAGGCCATAAAGGTGGCAATATCGGCATCAGACATCCCCTTGGCTGCGACGGCTTCCACAGCCCCCTCAAAATCAGGGTGGGCCATGCGAAATTCGGAAGCCAGCCTGATGAGGGCGATCAAAGTTTCTGCCGGGGATTCACCGCGTTTGCGGCTGATAGCTTCGATGGTCATGCCTGTATATTCGGGAACCGGGGCAAAGGCAACCAGGTAGGACGCCCCGGGGTTCAGGGTTTCGCGTACGGCAAATTCGGCGCTCTCCAGGTTGTCGTAATCGCGTTTGGGAAAAAGCACCCTCAGGGTCGAGTTCCAGAAATCATACGGGTAGATATCGGCCGAAATGTCGATGCCGCGGGCCCGGGCGCTGTCGAGCCGGCCGAGTATTTCGGCCGCCTTGCCCCATTTGGAGGCCATGCCGATCTTGATATGGGTAAGCTGTACGGGCATGCGGGTGAGGGCCCCGATGTGGATGATTTCTTCCACGGCCTCTTCAAGGGTCACGTCTTCGCTTCGGATGTGGCTGATGTACCGTCCGCCGGCATCTGCGGCAGCCTGTGCGAGCGCCACCACCTCTTCCGTCGAGGAGAAAAAGGCCTGTTCGTACTCCAGCCCGGTCGAAAGCCCCAGGGAACCCCTCTCCAGGTCGGCCCGGAGCAATTCTTTCATCGCATCCAGTTCTGGGGCTCTGGCCATGCGGTAAACGTCATCGGCACCCAAGGCCTGTTCGCGCAGGCTGGAATGGCCCGTAAAGGTGGCAACGTTCACGGCAATGGGTTTCCGTTCCATCCAGGATTCGAGCGAATCCACCGGATCGCTGAAGCCGTCTTGCCCCACCACGATGGTTGTAATGCCCTGGCTAACTACGGGAAGGCCCCCGGGATGTTCCCGAAGGTCGTCCCAATGGTGGCTGTGCGCATCAATGAACCCCGGGGCCAGTACCAGGCCCCTGCCTTCCACGACGGTTTCCCCTTCCTTTGCCTGCAAGGCGCCGGTTTCGGCAATTTTCCCGTCCAGGATCCGAACCGAGCCAACCGTGGCCGGGGCCCCGCTGCCATCTACAAGGGTTACATGGGCTATCAGTTGGGCCTGGGACACTGTACCCAGCCAACCCATTACACAACACAAGACGATTCTTTTCATAGGACAGATCGATTGCCGGGTGTGCTGCAAATATAAGCGGGCAGGGGGTCTCTACCGGCCCGGCCTGTAATTTTCGGAGGCAGCTGCCGCCCGCTCCACGGCCTCGCGGGTATAAGGCACGTTGAAATACGCGTCGTTGGCCCAGGTTTCAAACAGGTTTTTGTAGTAAGGGCTGTCGGGGTTGCCCGACTGGCCCGGGGTGTTGATGCCCTGGGTGCGTTCCCAATCTTCGGTGTCGATCAGGATGCGGAACGACGCCCCAGACACGTTGTTGTCGCCGTAGGAATTTGCCGAGGGCGTGTAGCTGTAGCCGCCCCGGGGCAGCGGCCCCGCATCCAGTTTCTGCCGCCACTCCTTTGATAGCGCCGGGCTCAGCGGGTGGCGGATCAGGGCGTGCTTGTATTTTTGCTGACCGTACTGCCACTTGCCCATGTCGGGCCCAAGTTTTTGCTCGAGGGACGCGAGTGCTTCCAGCAGGCTGGCCTGCAGCAAGGCATCGCGCTCCTCTTCGGGGTTGGCAGGAAATATCTTTTCGGGTTGTTCGATCCACTGCAATATGCGGGTCAGTTCCGTGCTTCCGGCCATTTCGCGCACCTGCCGCCCCAGAACAATCGAATCGATGGCATCCCAGAGCTTGCGTTCAAACATAACGTAGATGCCGGCGGTCACCGAGTTTTTGTCGAGGACATAATCCCAGTTGCGCAGGCTGTCTACCGCGGCACGGGCCCGGTCGCTGTCAAAGGTCAGGGGAAGCAGGTGCGGGACCAGCTGCCTGGCCGGCAGGGAGAGGTAGTCGTTCTGAAGCCTGCCCATGTCTTCGAGCGTGATTTTTTTGCCGCTGCCGAGCACCTCCCGGATGCGGCGGCCCCGGAAATCATCTGACCACAGGTAACCCAGGGCCTCCGGATGGGGATATTCAGCAGGGGTTACATTCTCATTGGCGGTGGCAATAAAGCCCGATGCCGGGTTATAGGTGTTCGGGCGTTCTGCGATGGGCAGGTAGCCGTCCCAGTCTTGCGACCCGTCGCCCAGGGTAGCCACCAGGCCTGAGAACCCCTTCCGGATGGGGGGCAGGCCTGTGGCCTGCCAGCCGATATTCCCCTCCCGGTCAGCCCAGATCATGTTTTCGGCCGGCACGTGGTTATACGTACAGGCCTCCCGGTATTCTTCCCATGTTTGGCTCTGGTCCATCCGAAGGCTGGCCAGGTAGGGGGCCCCGCCCGGTTCCAGCCAGGCGGCCTGTACCGCCGTGGCCTTATGCAACAGGGTGTCAATGAAGGTCACCGGCCCGTGCAGGGTGTAGTAATGGGTGGTAATTTCGTCGCCCCTGCCTTTTATTCGGATGGTGTCAGCCACTCCCACCATATCGCGCCAGGTGCCTTTGTACCAGTATTGGTACGGGTTGTCGGGGTTGATGTCGTACACCTTCAGGTCTTCCTGGTCGGTTGAAAAGATGGTAAGCCCCCAGGCGCCATACTCATTGTGCCCGATGGATACGCCGGGAATCTCGGGTTCTCCGGCCCCGACCACGTTCCACCCCGGCGCATTCAGGTGCACCCAGTAGCGCAGGGAAGGGATGGCGTGGGAACGGTGGGGGTCGTTGGCCAGGTACGGGTAGCCGCTTTCGGTATGGGCCCCGCTCACCGCCCAGTTGTTGCTGCCCAGCCCAAACCGGTCTCTTGGGTGTTGGTCGGTGCCGGCTTCTGCCAACGTGGTTTGGTCTTCCCCGAAATCGAATGCGGTGGCACGGGCTTCAGGGAGTACGTCTTCCGGTTTAAAAGAAACTTTGCGGCGGAAGGCCTTGTAGGGCCCGAGCAGGTCTTTGAAAAGCAGTTCAGTGGGAATCTCAGGGGAAATTTCCAACTCCGGTTCGTTGGGGTGGAAATTATACACCTTGCGGGTAGCCTCGGCGCCGATGGTGCGCACCACCCGGCTTATGTTCAACTCATCCTCCACGTTTTCGAGCAGGCCCTGGTGGCGCGAGACCACTACCTCCCAGGTCCAGGGCTCCGGCACGATGCCCAGCAGCCTGAACTCGACCGGGAGCGACCCCGGGTCTTTCCGGGCTTCTTCGATATAGGTGTTCACCCCGGCTACGAAGGCGTCCACGATTTGCTCGCCCCGGGGGTGGTAGTGCGACAGTTCGGTTTTTTTGTCGCCCCGGAAGCGAAACAGGCGCACCCCCCGGTCGCGTTCCAATTCGCGTTCGCCCAGTATCTCGGCAAGGGTGCCGGTAGCCTGGCGGCGCCAGAGTTCAAACTGGAACAGCCGGTCGCGGGCGGCCAGGTACCCCTGGGCAAAGAACAGGTCGTGTTCGTTCTGGGCGTAGATATGGTTGATGCCGCTGGAATCGCGGAATACCTCCACTGTTTGCTCCAGGCCTGGGAGTTGAAGGCCTTTGGGCCGGCAACCGGTGAGAGAAAGGCTAATTGCCCCGCAGATGGCCGTGAAAAAAAGAATTCTGGGATGCATGCTCACAAGGGATTGGTCTGCCAAAATGTAAGGAATATTCTCCGAAACAGCTTCCCAGTTTAATTTTGCTCCCACCCTGCCAGTGTTTGCTTTTATGTTTTTACTTTTGGGTTTGCTGAACGAATGTCTTAAGAAACAAATACCAGATACCCATGCGCACCTACACCGTCGCCGTCATCCAGCTCAACCTGAATGACGCCCCCGAGAACAACCGGAAGAAATGTTCCGAATGGATCCGCAAGGCCGCGGCCGGAGGCGCCCGGGTCATCTGCCTGCCGGAGCTGTATTCGAGCCACTACTTCTGCCAGAGCGAAGACGTGGCCAACTTCGAGCTGGCCGAGCCCCTTTATGACGTGTCGTTCCAAACCTTCAGCGCCCTGGCCAAAGAGCTGGGGGTGGTGATCATCGTGCCCTTCTTCGAAAAGCGCATGCCCGGGGTCTACCACAACAGCGCTTACATCCTCGATGCCGACGGCACCGAGGCGGGCCTGTACCGGAAAATGCACATTCCCGACGACCCGCTGTTTTATGAAAAATTTTACTTCACCCCCGGCGACCTGGGCTTTAAGACCATTTCGACCCGGGCGGGCCAGATCGGGACCCTGATCTGCTGGGACCAGTGGTACCCCGAAGGCGCTCGCCTTACAGCTCTGCAGGGGGCAGAAATCCTCTTTTATCCGACGGCCATCGGGTGGCACCCTTCTGAAAAGGAGGAGTTCGGCGACAAGCAATACAATGCCTGGATGAATGTGATGAAGGGGCATGCCGTGGCCAACGGGGTCTTTGTGGCGGCTGCCAACCGCATTGGCCTGGAGCAGCCCCTCCCAAAAGGCGATGGCATCGAATTCTGGGGGGCCTCATTTATCGTGGGGCCGCAAGGGGAGGTGCTGGCCCAGGCCAGCCATGACCAGGAAGAAATCCTGTACGCCGAGGTAGACCTTGCCCTGATGGAGAATGTACGCCAGAACTGGCCCTTTTTCAGGGACCGCCGGATTGATGCCTACGGGGACCTCACCAAACGCGCCCTTCGCTGAGATGGAACCGGCTGGCGCAATCCGTTTCCCGGCCGAGTGGGAACCTCAGGAAGGGGTGCTGCTCTGCTTCCCCCATAACGGGAAAGACTGGCCCGGAAAATACGGGGCCATACAATGGGCCCTGGTTGACTTTATCAAAAAGGTAGCCGAGGTCGAAACCGTCTTTTTGCTGGTGCGCGACCGCGATTTCCAGGCTTCCGTTCACGAAAAGCTGGAACGGGCCGAGGTGCGCACCGACCGGGTTCAGTATATTCTCGGCAAGACCAACCGAAGCTGGATGCGCGATTCGGGCCCCATCGGCGTTTACCGCAAGGGGAAAAGGGCCTTCCTGAAATTTGCCTTCAACGCCTGGGCCAAGTACACGAATTACCACCTCGACCGGCATGTGGCCGGCACGGTGGCTTCGTGGTTCGGCCAGCAGCCACTGGAAGCGGTTTACCGGGGCAGGCCGGTGGTGATGGAGGGCGGGGCCCTGGAGTCGAACGGGAAGGGCACCCTGATCACCTCTGAAGAGTGCCTGCTGCACCCCAGCGTGCAGGTGCGCAACCCCGGCTTTACACGTGAGGACTATGAGGCCGTGTTCCGCGAGTTCCTGGGCATCACCCATGTGATTTGGGTGAACAAAGGCATTGTGGGCGACGACACCCACGGCCATATCGACGACCTTTGCAGGTTCGTGAGCCCGGATACCATTGTCACCGTGGTGGAAGAGAATCCTGAAGACGAAAACTACCCCATCCTGCTCGAAAACCTCGAGTTGCTTAAGAAGTCGCGGCTGCAAGACGGCTCCCAACCGAAGATCGTCACCCTGCCGATGCCACGCCCGATCGTGTATGAAGGCCTGCGCCTGCCGGCCAGTTACGCAAATTTCCTCATCATCAACAGGCGGGTGCTCGTGCCCACCTTCAACGATGTGAACGACGCCCGTGCCCTGACCGTGCTGGCAGCCTGTTTCCCCGACCGGGAGGTAATCGGCATCCATGCCCTCGACCTGATCTGGGGCTTCGGAACCCTGCACTGCCTGAGCCAGCAGGTCCCGGCGGCTTCCTCCCCGGAGTAGGGCCGGGGCATTGCGGGAAAACCGTAAATTTACTCCACTCTGCCCTGCAATGGCGGGCAGGATGTTGAAATCACCCACCCAGATGGCTTTCTCACGATATTCCTTTTTCCCGTATGTCGGCCTGGCCGCCACCCTGGCGCTCTTTCTTTCAGGGTGCGGCCGGCCGTCGCAAAGCGACACCCTGACCATTGCCACGGCCGCCAATATGCAGTTTGCCATGCAGGAACTCGTGGATCGCTTTTCGGACGGGACCGGCATCTCATGCAACCTGACCATTAGCTCTTCGGGCAAGCTCACGGCCCAGATTCGGGAGGGGGCGCCATTCGATCTCTTCGTGTCGGCCGACATGAAATATCCGGAGACCCTGTATCGGGAGGGCCTGGCAGAAAAGCCGCCCAAGGTCTACGCCTATGGGAAGCTGGTCCTCTGGACCCTGAGCGACACCCTCGAACCCGACCTGCCGGGGCTTGCTGACCCGGCCGTCCGGCATATTGCCGTGGCCAATCCCGAAACGGCCCCCTATGGGGCGGCTGCCGTAGAAGTTCTGAAACATTACGGCCTGTACGAGGCGGTCCGGGAAAAGCTGGTTTTTGGGGAAAGCATCGCCCAGACCAATCAGTTCATCGTTTCACGGGCCGCAGAAATTGGCTTCACGGCCATGGCTGCCGTGCGTTCTGGGGAGATGCAGGGGAAAGGTCGATGGAAGGAAGTCGACACAGATACCTATGCCCCGATTGCCCAGGGGGTTTTGCTCCTGAAGGGAGTTTCCCGAAAACAGGAAGGGGCGCTGGCCTTTTATGAGTATCTTTCATCGGCCGAAGCGGCCGGCATTTTGGAAAAATACGGGTATTCGACCCATGAACAGACTGTACGGAAAGATTGATGAAATTCTGGTGAGTGGCCACCTCTCGCAGGTTACCGTGGCCCTCTCAGGGGGGGTGCAGGTTCAGGCTGTGGTCATTGAAACGCCCGAAACAGCCCCTTATCTGACTGAAGGAGGCCCGATCGGAGTCCTCTTCAAAGAAACCGAAGTAATCCTCGCCCTGGGGGAAGGGAGCCTCACCACCCTGGAGAACCAGATCGCAGCGCGGGTAGAGCGATTGGAAGAGGGGGCACTCCTGAGCCGGGTGGCCCTGCGTTGTGAGGCCGGGCCCATCACCGCGGTGGTCGCGGCACGGGCAGCCCGGCGACTCGGGCTGCAACCCGGGAAGGAGGTGCTGGCCCTTATTGCGTCGAGTGAAATCATGCTGACTGAATCATGAACTGGGACCCGCTTATCCTGACCTTTAAACTGGCTTTGGTGACTACCCTGGTCTTGCTGGTGCTGTCGGTGCCCCTGGCTTACTGGCTGGCCTACACCCGCTCGCGGGTCAAGCCGGTTGTCGAAAGCCTGGTGAGCATGCCCCTGGTGCTGCCGCCCACCGTCCTGGGGTTTTATTTCCTGGTCGCCTTCAGCCCCGGGAACGCATTCGGGCAATGGCTGAACGAGTGGCTGGGGATCAAACTGGTCTTTTCCTTTCCCGGCCTGGTGCTGGCCTCGGTGATCTACAGCCTGCCTTTTATGGTTCACCCCATACAGTCGGGGCTGACCTCCCTGCCCGAATCGCTGCGGGAGGCGGCCTGGGTACTTGGAAAAACGCCGTTTCAGACCCTTTTCCGGGTACTGTTGCCCAATATAAAGGCTTCTTTGCTCACGGGCATCGTGCTGGCATTTGCCCATACGGTCGGGGAATTCGGGGTGGTACTCATGATAGGTGGCAGCATCCCGGGCAGTACCCGGGTAGCCTCCATCGCGATTTACGATGAGGTGGAAGCCCTGAATTATGAAGCGGCCAATTTCTATTCGGGGGTTTTGTTTGTTATCACCTTCAGCATCTTGCTGGCGGTATACCTGGTAAACGGGGGGTATTTAAAACGCTTCTGGAAATGATCTCCTGCCGCATTACCAAAGAGTTGCGCGATGCCGGGGGGCCCATGCCCCTGAGCCTTGACCTGCAAATCAGGAAAGGGGAACGGGTGGCGCTTTACGGGCCTTCCGGCGCCGGCAAGACATCCACCTTGCGAATGCTGGCCGGCCTTATGAAGCCCGACTCCGGCCGGATTGAAGCAAACGGGGCCTGCTGGTTCGACGCCACGAGCAACCTGCACCTGAACCCCAGAAAGCGCAACATCGGTTTCGTATTCCAGGACTACGCCCTGTTCCCCAACATGACGGTGCTCGAAAACCTGCAGTTTGCCCAGCGGGGCCGGCGCAACCCCGGCCTGGTTTCGGAGCTGGTCGCGATCATGGAATTGGGCGATTTGCAACACAGCCGTCCCGGAAACCTGTCGGGCGGGCAAAAACAGCGGGTGGCCCTTGCACGCGCCCTGGCCTCCGAACCCGAATTGCTGCTGCTCGACGAACCCCTGGCCGCCCTCGATGCGGAGATCCGCCACCGGTTGCAGGAGTACCTGCTGGAAACCCATCGCCAATATGGCTATACCCTGGTGATCATCAGCCACGATGCCGGCGACATCTTTAACCTCGCCGACCGGGTGTGCTTCATGGAAAAGGGCCTCATAACCCGCGAGGGCACCCCTGACGAGGTTTTTCTCAGCCGGGCCACCAGCGGTAAATTCCAGTTCACCGGAGAGGTGCTGCGACTCCAGCGCGAAGATCTGGTATGGGTGGTCACGATCCGCATCCAGTCGCAGGTTGTGAAGGTGGTGGTGCTGGAAGAGGAAGCCGCCGGCCTGGCAGTGGGCGACCGGGTCAGGGTGGCGTCCAAGGCCTTCAACCCGATCCTGACCCGCCTGGACCCGCGCAGCACCTAATAAACCTTGCCCGGAATTTGGCATCTAAAGGTCGGCCCGGCTGGAAAAGCCTTGTGGGCCTGTAAACCTAAACCAAGTAACACCCCTATTATCATGAAATTCAACTCCCGCCAAATCAGCAACCAGTTCAGGGTATTCCACCGTTATCTCGGCTTTTTCCTGGCCGGCATCATGGCTGTTTACGCCATCAGCGGCATTGTGCTGACCTTCCGGAATACCGATTATATGAAAAGCGAAGTGGCCGTAAATGCAACCCTCGAAACGGGGCTGGAAGGGGAGGCACTCGGGGCGGCCCTGCGCCGCAGGGGGTTCCAGGCCCAAAAGACCGAGGGAGATGTGATCTATTTTGACGGCGGCACTTACAATTCGGCCACCGGCGAGGCGAACTACACCGAAAAACGCCTGCCGATTGTTCTCGAAAAGATGAACAACCTCCACAAAATGCATTCGGCCAACCCGCTTTTCTGGCTGGGGATCTTCTTCGGGGTTGCCCTGCTTTTCTTCTCCGTATCGGCGTTTTTTATGTTCCTGCCCGGTGCGCCCGTTTACAAGAAAGGGCTGTATTTTGCCGGGGCTGGTTTTCTGCTCACGGTGATTTTGCTCTTTGTCTGAATGTCGCAGGGCACCAATTACTGCGGCCCGATCAGGTTAAACGCCCCCTGTACCAAAACCTGGCTGCCGTCGTCCAGGCCTGACCCTGCCTGGAGGGCAGTAAAACCCTGTGACGATGGCCCCACGGCCACTTCGACCTGGCGGAAGGCGTACCCCTCTTCAGAACGAGCTTCAAGGACCAGTACATAGGAAGCACCTGCGAAGGAAACAACCGCTGTTTCGGGGAGAGACTGGTATTCCTGCCGGGTGGCCCCATTCAGCTCGATTTGGGCGCGCACGAACATCCCCACCAGAAAATGGGCCTTCTTTTCGTCTTTCAGGTGTGCGTGGACCTTTACCGTCCGGTTTTCGTCCAGGGCCGTCCCGATCAGATACACTTCGGCTTTGTACAGGCTGTCGGAGAGTTCCGGCAGGCTGAAGTGGATCTCCTGGCCGATTCGCACGCGCTGCACATCCTTTTCGTAAACGGTCAGTTCCAGGTGCAGGTGATCGCTGTTGACAACCTCCATGATTTCCGTAGCCGGTGACACGAAGGTGCCCTTGCGCACGTTCACCTGGGTGACATACCCGTCAATGGGGGAGAAGACCGGGCTGAGCGAACTGAGCGCCCCGGATTCTACTGTTTTCGGGGAGATGTTGAGCAGCTCGAGCTGCCGCCCCAGACTGTTGACCCGGGCCAGGGCCGTGCGGTACTGGCTTTCAGCCTGCAGAAACAGTTTCTCAGAACTGATCCGTTCTTCAAACAGGGTTTTTTGCCGTTCGTACTCCGATTTGAGGTAAGGGAGCTGTTCGCGGGTTTCCAGATACTGTTGCTGTAGTTGCAGGAATTCGGGGTTCTCCAGGGTAACGATCCGCTGGCCCCGTTTCACATGGTCTCCTACCAGCAGGGAAATGTCGCGTACGAACCCTCCGTTGACTGCACTGATCGCAGCCCGGCTTTCAGGTGGGACGTCTACGGTGCCGCTTACCTGCAAGACCTCCGGAAAGACCCTCCGGGCAGGCTGGCCCAACTGCATGCCGCTTTTTTCAAATTGCGCCTCGCTGACATGGATGAGGCCGTCGTCGGGTTCGGAGCCACTCCCGGCGGCCGATTTGTCGCCACCGTTACAGGAGAGGGAAAGGATCGCCAGGGTCAGGAGTGCCAGCGACTGGAAATAGGCAAATGGCTTCATAGGGCTCAATAGGTAATATAGTTAATGTTCAATACAGTCTCGTTGTACATCTCGAGCTGGTCCAGATAAGAAATCCGGATATCATAGCTGTTTTCGAGGCTTTGGATATACTGGAAAAAATCGATTTCCCCGCTGCGGAAGCTGCTTTCGGCGGCTTTGAGGATGGCGTCGGCCAGGGCGCCCCCCTCATCCTCATAATATGCCATGGCTTCGTTCTGCTGCCGCAATTGGGCCTGCAGCTGATCGAGTTGCGACTGCAGCCTGATGCCGATGTCTTTGTTTTCTTCCGCCAGGGCGGTTTCGGCCAGGCGGGCTGTGCGGATGCGCGCGGCCTGCCCATTGAAGAGCAGGGGTAACTTCACCCCCAGGCTGTAGCCCTCCAGGGGGCTATCGATGGCACCGTTATTGCCCTGGAAATACTCCAGGCTCAGGTCGGGCAGCAGGCGATGTTGCTCGGTCTGCCGGGTGAATTTCTGGGCGAGCAGGCGGTTACCCAACAACTGTATCTCTGGGAGGTCGACCAGCTCGGGGGTGCTTACCATCAGGCGAACAGGTTCGGGTTCGGCCAGATATATAGGAGTTTCGGCCTGTACCAGGCCCGCAATCTCGCGCTCCAGGGTTTCGGAGTTGGTCCGGGCTGCTTCCAGTTTCAACCGGGTCTGCCGCTGCCGGGCCCGGGCCGTTACCTTTTCCAGGTAATTGGTGGCCCCCAGCTCATAGCGCCTGTCGGCGGCCTGGGCAAAGGCCAGATACAGGCTGTCGAGGTGGCCATAAATGCGCACCTTCTGGCGGGCGATCAAAAAGCGGTTGTACAACTGGCTGATATCCCTAACAAGTTGCCGGTGGTCGGCCTCATACTGGTTCCGGGCCGTCTCGGCCAGGTAGTACCCGGCCTTATACCGTTTGCCGTATACCGTCGGGAATTCGAATCCCTGCCGCACCCCGAATACTTCCAGGGGGCGGTTGTTGGCAATGTTGTTCTTGTCGTACCCGTAAAAAAGCTCCGTCTTTTCAAAATCGAGGGCTGTGCCTTTCCCGGCTTCAGCCGATTCCCAACGGGTGCGGGAAGCCAGCAGGCCGGCATTGTTGGCCTCGGCCAGGCTGATCAGGCTGTCGAGCCCAACCGATGGCTGTTGGGCTTCAAGGGGGGCGACGATCCCGAGGAAGGCCACCACGGCCATTGCTTTTTTGATTTTTTTGCCGATCCAGATCCTTGGGGTGTGATCTCGTGAAAAGATGGAATACAATACCGGAAGCACAATGAGGGTCAGCAGGGTGGCGCTTACCAGGCCGCCAATGACCACGGTTGCCAGGGGCCGCTGTACCTCTGCCCCGGCATTGGTAGAAACCGCCATGGGCAAAAAGCCCAGGGCTGCCGCCGAAGCGGTTAGCAATACGGCCCTGAGCCGGTCTGCGGCCCCCTGCCGGATGAGCAACTCGATATCCTCTTCCTTTTCCTTACGGAGCTCCTTGAAATGTTCGATCAGCACAATGCCGTTCAGTACGGCGATCCCGAACAGGGCAATGAAGCCCACCCCGGCCGAGATGCTGAAAGGCATATCGCGCAGCCAGAGCAACAACACCCCGCCCACCGCTGAGAGCGGGATGGCCGAGAAAATGATTAACGCTTCCTTCACGGAATTGAAAGCGAAATACAGCATAAGGAATATCAATGCCAGGGCGATCGGAACCGCAATAGCCAGACGGGCCTTGGCGCTTTGCAGGTTTTCGAACTGCCCGCCATAGGTAATGCTGTACC
>CAYWZF010000050.1:0-19546 GCA_964461555.1 uncultured Robiginitalea sp.
TCCTCCCTGCCATGCCGGGGCGCCGTGTAAAGGAACGGGGGATTGAGCGGATAATGATCTGCTATACCGACGGGACGTTCCAAACCTATGTTCCGGGAAAGGGCGAAAAAGCCCCGGACCAAATGCCGTAAGGCCTATCTTTGCCCCATGAGAAGACTGATTGGCCTCGCCTGGCCTTTGCTCCTTGCAGCTTGTTACACCCCAGAGCGCAATTGCGCGCGTTTTCGTGAGGGCACCTTCCGGTTTACCGCTGAATTGGACGGGCAGCAGCAAACCACGGAATTTACCCGCAGCGGAAACCTGGAAGTTTCCCGGTTCCAGGGGAAGACCGATTCTGCCTCGGTACGCTGGATCAACGACTGTGAATACATCCTTACAAATCTGAACCCGGCAACCCGGGCCGAGGAGAAGCCCATCCATATCAAAATTCTGTCAACTTCCGGGAATGCCTATACGTTTGAGTATAAACTGGTAGGCACGCCCCAGGCCGTCCGGGGTACAGCCATCAGGGTCGAATAGGCCTCCCTGCAATCCAGACAGCCAGGCGTTGCCCTGACCGAATTGCTGACCCTGAAAGCAGGTAAGCTTCAAAACGAACTCGCGCACCCTTTGGGTCTTTGAAGTCGGGATTTGCAGTATCCCCAGGGGGTATTTTTGTTTTTCCATTGCCATTTCCCCTGGTGGGCAGGAGTAACAGAGCTGCGACGGCCTGGGAGCGGGGGAGATCAAGAATGCCTTGCCCGACGAATAACCGATTAAGCAAAACAGGGGGAAATCAGAAGAGCGTACCCTGTCCGTTGATCGCTGAGGGCCCGGGGCGCTCTCCATCTTCAGGGCCCGAAGGCTTCTCAGGGCCGGCCTCCACGTCTTCTTCATCGACCACTTCGATCTCCTCGGGCTCCTTCCTCGGGGGCTCCTCATATGGGAGGGGTGTTAAGGCATTGATCTCCAGTACCTTTTCACGGGTAAGCTGATTGCCCATGGCACCTATCCCCTTCACGGCGATAAAGCTCTCCAAATCGACCACCAGGTTGGGCCTGCGTTCCTGCCCGCGCTTCTTGGCAAATACCACCTCGGCCACCGGCCTGAAATCGGTGAAGAACTTTTCGAGGTACGATTTGGCATGGTCGGTGAGGATGTTCTCTACCTTATCAGGGTTTTCAATCATGAACCGCTTGACGTAGAAAAGTTCCTTGTCCCCTTCCCAGTAGATGGCCGTAAGGGGCTTGTCTGGGTTCCATTTCTCAAGAACGATCATATCGTCGTCGAAGTGCATGTTCAGGTCGGGGATCGCCGTTTTGATGGTCCCTTTCTGGCTGACGATCAGCAGGCGGTCTTCAGCCGTGAATTCGCCCAGCAATTCGCCCCGTTCATCCACGTTGAGCCGCTGGACGGTGTCGTCGAACCAGATCTTCCGCGGCTTCAGGGTAGAGAGCCCCTTTTCTTTGAGCTCGATGCGCTTAACCGCATATTTGGTGACGATATTTCCCTTGGCACTGCGACCCTTGATCATCACATCGGCAAAGTCAAGGTCCCATTTCAATTTTTTGATGCTGCCCGACTGGCGCAGGTTGATGGTGACGATTTCGGCCTCCCCGTTCGGGTTGGCGCTGAAGTACAGGACCTCGGAATGCGGTTTGCCCCCCGTAAGGTCGTAGAGCTTGTCGCGGGTGATCGCGGTAACGTTGAAGCGCTTCACAAAGGTGGCCCCTCCCCGCCCGTCCTTGTACATCATGTTGTAGGTGGTGCGCCGGTCCTTTTTCTTGAATACCGACACGTGGATGATATTCTTGCCCACAAAGGTCTTGGCATCTACCTTGGTGATCATCATTTCCCCCGACTGGGTAAAGACGATGATATCGTCAATATCGCTGCAGTCGGTCACGTATTCGTCTTTGCGCAGGGCGGTACCCACAAAGCCCTCCTCCCGGTTGACGTAGAGCCTGGTGTTGCGGATAACCACCTTGGTGGCTTCGATCTCGTCGAAAATCCGGATTTCCGATTTCCGCTCCCGGCCCGCCCCGTATTTCTTTTTCAGTTCCTCAAAAAAGGAAATGGCGTATTCGGTCAGGTGGCCCAGGTGGTGCCGGGTTTCCGCGATCTTTTCCTCTAGCTGGTCGAGCTGCTCCTGGGCCTTGTCGAGGTCGAAGCGCGAAATCCGCTTGATGCGGATCTCGGTGAGCCGAACGATGTCTTCTTCGGTCACTTCCCGCTTCAGATGGGCCGTATGGGGCGCCAGTCCGGCGGCTATCGCCTTCAGGACCCCGTCCCAGGTTTTTTCCTCCTCGATGTCGCGGTAAATGCGGTTTTCTATGAAGATGCGCTCCAGGGAGGCAAAATGCCATTGCTCCTCGAGTTCGCCGAGTTGTATCTCCAATTCGGCCCGCAGCATTTCTACCGTGTGCTCCGTGGAGCGTCTCAGCATTTCGCTGACCCCCATAAAGACGGGCTTGTTGTCTTCGATGATACAGCCCAGGGGCGAAATGGACGATTCGCACAGGGTAAAGGCGTACAGGGCATCAATGGTTTTGTCGGGCGAAATGCCGGCGGGCAAATGCACGAGGATCTCCACCTCGGCCGCCGTATTGTCTTCTATCTTCCGGATCTTGATCTTTCCCTTGTCGTTGGCCTTGAGGATGGAGTCAATCAGGGTGGAGGTATTGGTGCCGTACGGGATTTCCGAGATGACCAGGGTATTCTTGTCGAGCTGGGAAATGCGGGCCCTGACCCTGATTTTGCCGCCCCGCTCCCCGTCGTTGTAGTTGCTGACGTCAATGATGCCCGCCGTCGGGAAATCGGGAAATAATTTGAATTTTTTGCCCTGCAGGTGCTTGATCGAGGCATCGATCAGCTCCAGGAAATTGTGGGGCAAAATTTTGGTGGAAAGCCCCACGGCGATACCCTCGGCGCCCTGGGCCAGCAAGAGCGGGAATTTGACCGGCAGGTTTACCGGTTCCTTTTTCCGGCCGTCATAGCTGAGCTGCCATTCCGTAATCTTCGGGCTGAAAACCACTTCCAGGGCAAATTTGGAAAGCCGGGCTTCGATGTACCTGGAAGCGGCCGCCCCGTCGCCCGTAAGGATGTTCCCCCAGTTGCCCTGGGTGTCTATCAAGAGTTCTTTCTGCCCCAGCTGTACCATGGCATCGGCGATGCTCGCATCTCCGTGGGGGTGGTACTGCATGGTGTGCCCCACCACGTTGGCCACCTTGTTGTACCGGCCGTCGTCGAGCTCCTTCAGGGCGTGCATGATCCGGCGCTGCACCGGCTTGAAGCCATCTTCGATGGCCGGCACGGCGCGCTCCAGGATCACATAGGAAGCATAATCCAGGAACCAGTCTTTGTACATGCCGGTAACCCGGGTCAGGGTTTCCTGCCCGGCTTCATGATCGGGATGTGGTTCGTTCAATGCTTCGTTTTCCTCCATAGGGAAAGGACAGGATATTTTTCTACAATTGGTTCTCGGCTACCAGGTCTACCTCCACCTTCAGGTTCTCAATGATGAAGTCCTGGCGTTCCGGGGTATTCTTGCCCATGTAAAAGGTCAGCAACTCTTCAATGGACATGGCCTTGTCGAGCATCACGGGCTCGAGGCGGATATCGTCTCCGATGAAATGCTTGAACTCATCAGGGGAAATTTCGCCCAGCCCCTTGAACCGGGTAATTTCTGGCTTGCCCTTTAGTTTGTCGATGGCCAGGTGCTTTTCTTCCTCGCTGTAGCAGTAAATGGTCTCCTTTTTGTTCCGCACCCTGAAGAGGGGGGTTTGAAGGATGTAGAGATGCCCTTCCTTGATGACTTCGGGAAAAAACTGAAGAAAGAAGGTAATGAGCAGCAACCTGATGTGCATGCCGTCCACATCGGCATCGGTGGCGATCACGATGTTGTTGTAGCGCAGGTCTTCAAGGGATTCCTCAATGTTGAGGGCGGCCTGCAGCAGGTTGAACTCCTCATTCTCGTACACGATCTTCTTGGTCATGCCGTAAGAGTTGAGCGGCTTGCCCCTCAGGCTGAAAACCGCCTGGGTATTCACATCGCGCGACTTGGTAATGGAGCCCGAAGCGGAATCTCCCTCGGTGATGAAGAGCGTGGTTTCCAGACGGCGGTCGCTTTTCATGTCGTCGAGGTGGAGGCGGCAGTCGCGCAGCTTCTTGTTATGCAGGCTCGCCTTTTTGGCCCGTTCGCGGGCCAGCTTGCGGATGCCTGAAAGCTCTTTGCGCTCCCGTTCGGCCTGGATGATCTTGCGCTGGATCTTCTCGGCGACATCGGGGTTTTTATGCAGGTAATTATCGAGCTGGGTGCCCACAAAATCGTTGATGTAGGTGCGAACCGTCGGCAGGCCATCGCCCATCTCGGTAGAGCCCAGCTTGGTCTTGGTCTGGCTCTCGAAAACCGGCTCCATCACCTTGATCGAGATGGCCGAAATGATGGATTTGCGCACGTCAGATGGGTCGTAATTCTTACCGTAGAAATCGCGGATGGTCTTCACCAGCGCTTCCCGGAAAGCTGCCTGGTGGGTGCCCCCCTGGGTGGTGTGCTGCCCGTTCACAAAGGAGTGGTACTCCTCGCTGTACTGCGTCTTGCTGTGGGTCAGGGCCACTTCGATGTCTTCCCCTTTCAGGTGGATGATCGGGTACAACAGGTCTTCGGCCGGGTTGTAGTCTTCCAGCAGGTCTTTCAGGCCGTTTTCGGAATGGTATTTCTCCCCGTTGAATACAATGGTCAGCCCGGGGTTCAGGTAGACGTAGTTCCGCACCATGCGCTCGATGTACTCGTTGCGGAACTTGTACTTTTTGAAGATGGTCTCATCGGGGGTGAAAATCACCTTGGTCCCCCGCCGGCGCGAAGTCTCTTCCAGCAATTCCTCGCTTACCAGTTCACCGGTCCTGAAATCTGCCGATTTGGATTGCCCGTCACGGGTCGATTCCACCCGGAAGAAGGAAGAGAGGGCGTTCACCGCCTTGGTCCCCACCCCGTTGAGCCCCACGGACTTCTTAAAGGCCCGGGTATCGTATTTCCCTCCGGTGTTCATTTTGGAAACCACGTCGACCACCTTCCCCAGCGGGATGCCGCGGCCGTAGTCACGCACGGTAACCTGCTCGTCCCGGATGCTGATTTCGATGGTCTTGCCAGCCCCCATCACGAATTCATCAATGCAGTTGTCAACCACTTCCTTTACCAGGATGTAAATGCCGTCATCAGCCGAGGAGCCATCTCCAAGCTTGCCGATATACATCCCGGGTCTCATGCGGATATGCTCCTTCCAGTCAAGGGAACGGATATTATCCTCCGTATACATAGTTTCAGACATAACTCGGGGTTTAACCTGCTAATATAAAATTTAGGGTCAGATTTCAAAGTCAGGCCCTGTTAAAGTAATTAACAATGCTGCCGCAACCTGTTGATTACTCCCGCTTTGGAAGAATTGCCGTTAAACGTTGAACCGGAAATGCATCACATCCCCGTCGTGCACCACATAGTCTTTGCCTTCCACGCGCATCTTGCCTGCCTCTTTCACTTTGGCCTCACTGCCGTATTTCACATAATCGTCGTAGGCAATCACCTCGGCCCTGATAAAGCCCTTTTCGAAGTCGGTATGGATCACCCCGGCGGCCTGGGGGGCGGTATCGCCTACGTGGATGGTCCAGGCCCTGACTTCCTTGACCCCGGCCGTGAAGTAGGTCTGGAGTTTCAGCAGGCGGTAGGCCGCCCTGATCAGCTTGGAAGAGCCGGGTTCATCCAGGCCCATGTCTTCGAGGAAGAGCTGGCGCTCTTCGTAGGTCTCCAGCTCGTTGATGTCGGCCTCTGTGGCCACGGCCAGCACAAGCACTTCAGCCTGTTCGCCGGCTACGGCCTCCTTTACCCGCTCCACATAGGCATTCCCGGTGGTGGCCGAAGCTTCATCCACATTGCAGACATAAAGCACGGGCTTGTCTGTGATCAATTGCAGGGGCTTGACGAATTCGAGGTATTCCTCTTCTTCGCAGGCGATGGCGCGCACCGAGGTCCCTGCTTCCAGCCCGGCCTTGATGCGTTCCAGCACAGCGGCCTCCTTCTGGGCTTCTTTGTTGCCCGTACGGGCGGCCCGGCCCACTTTCTCGAGTTTTTTCTCGACCGACTCCAGGTCTTTGAGCTGCAATTCCATGTCGATGGTTTCCTTGTCGCGGATGGGGTCTACCGACCCGTCTACGTGCACAATATTGTCGTTGTCAAAGCAGCGCAACACGTGCAAGATGGCGTCGGTTTCGCGTATGTTCCCCAGGAACTGGTTGCCCAGCCCCTCCCCTTTGCTGGCCCCTTTGACCAGGCCCGCAATGTCGACGATCTCGACGGTGGCCGGCACCACGCGCTCGGGTTTTACCAGGCTCTCAAGCACCTCAAGCCTCGGGTCGGGCACGTTCACCACCCCAATATTGGGCTCGATGGTGCAAAACGGGAAATTGGCGCTCTGTGCCTTGGCGTTCGACAGGCAATTGAACAAGGTAGATTTGCCAACGTTGGGTAGACCGACGATTCCTGCTTTCATGGGGCTTTTAATTTTGGCGGCAAATATACGCTTTCTCCGCCGGTTCCCACGCGGGAAAATAGCCCCGTGGGAAGCCTGCCGGAATTTCCCTTAATAACCGGTTACAAGGGTCTTTCCACCATCAGGGATCTGTTGGCGCTATGCTGCATGCGCCGTTCTAAAAGGAGCTGAGGCATGCTTGGGCCGGCGTATTTACCGGCGCCTTAAGTAACAATTTGGCAAACTACTCGTCTAAGGTGTATAACACTTTCCATGAAACCATCGTATTCAGCCGCCTTCTGTGGCTTTTTGCTTTCTTTGCTGGGTTCCGCTTCTCTGTTTGCCCAACAGGAAACATGGCAACTTAACGACAAAGTTACCGGGGAACCCATTGCTTTCGCCACGGTACTGACAGGTCCTGACAAGGGAACGATCAGCAACGAGGAAGGCCTGTTCAGTCTCGATCGCGATAAAATTGGCCCGGCAGGGGTGCAGATCTCCTGTATGGGTTACCAGACCCTGACCCTGGGGCGGGATCAATTCGCAGCGGTTGACCGGAAAATTCTGCTCGAACCGGCAGCCATACAACTCAACGAGGTACAACTTGGTACCCGTATTCCCGGAGCCGATGAAATCGTGCGCCTGGTACGGGAGAACCTGCCTGCCAACTACCCGAAACAGGGGATGCCCTACCAATTGTTTTACCGGGAATCGGAGCACATGCAGTTCGAGAAACTCGATCTGGAACTGGAGAAGGCCTCAGACCTGAACAAGGCCGCCCTGCAACAGGCTGACGCCCGCCTTAGGCAGCTCGGGGAAGACATTGTAAAGAGCAATGCACGAAAATTCCTTGATTTCAGCGGCGCCTACATGGCCCAAAACGATACGGCGTCGCTCTTGCAGGTAGAGCGGGTAACGGAGCTGGTCGACCACAACAAAGATTTTTCCATGGACAACATACAGGAACGGGCCAAGCGCATCGTGCTTTCGCACCTTGACAGCACCCAAACCTACAAGCTCAAAACGGGCCTATTCAAGATCGAAGACAGCATTTCACCCACGGAGGAATTTGTAAAATCGGAACCGGAAGACAGCACCAAGCTCTCCTACCTGAAAGGAAAAGCCCGGGGGTTGGCCGACATCGCGAGCTGGAAGGAAGGGACCCGACTCCGCGAATTCCTCGACCCGGATCTTTATGAATACACCTTTCTGAAAGCCACCTATTTTGACGGCAATTATGTGTATGCCGTTGGGTTTGAACCCGACCGCCGCAAGGCGAAATACTCCGGGACGCTATTCGTGGATGCAAACACCTTTGCCGTGCTCAAGGCAGATTACCAGTACGCCCCCGGAAAGACAGGAGAAAAAGTGAATCTGAAGCTATTGCTGGGTATCCGCTTTGAGGAAAATCTGAGTCGGGGCACTGTCATTTTCCGACGAAACGAGACCAATCAATTTTTCCCCTATTTCGTTCAGCAACAATACGGTAATTATATTTATTTGCACCGGGACTTAAAGTTCATTGAGAACAGCTCCCAGGGCAAAAAGGTGAAATTCGACTTCTTTATGGAAGGCGGGGTACGCCAGTCAGAATCGGCCCTGCTGCGCCCGCTGGACGGGCCTGATGCAGCCGCTCTCGAGAAGGCCCCGCAACCTAAAAAAGTCTACCTGGTAAAGCTCGACCACTATGAGCCCACCATCTGGCAGGATACAGAAGTGATCGAACCCCTTGAGGCGATGCGGAATTTCAGGGTGAAAAAGGACTGAATCAGTCTTCAGGGTGCATGAAGCGCTGCTTGGCGAGCAGTTCCTCTTCGGATTCGACGTGGCCTTCGTCGGGCACACAGCAATCTACAGGGCATACCGCAGCACATTGGGGCTCTTCGTGGAAGCCCATGCACTCCGTACATTTATCGGGCACGATATAGTAGATCTCATCGCTGACCGGCGCCTGTACGGCGTCGGCATCTACCTGCCTGCCATCTGTAAGGACCACCTTGCCCTTGAGGGAGGTGCCATCGCTGTAGCGCCATTCATCGGCTCCTTCGTATATGGCGTTATTGGGGCATTCGGGCTCGCAAGCCCCGCAGTTGATACACTCGTCGGTGATTATTATGGCCATGGACTTATTCTATTTTTAAGGAGAAACTTTCCGGATCGGTTGTGTTGCGACCCGGCACATGCTATTTTTGCACAAAGGTAATGGCAAAACACCTTGCAGGCAAATCAAATGGCGCATCCTGACATGTTGATCAACGCCTTCGCCAGGCTGGGCGATGCGCTCAGGCAGGCGGCTGCCGGTTTAAATGCGGGCCCCGGGGTTGCCGATGGGGGAACGGAAGACCTTGCCCCCTGGGAAGAACTGCTGCAAAAAACACATGAGCAAAATGCCTGGTACACAAGTGAACAGGTATTGTATGCGATGCGCCAATGGGGTGAATTGCTTCGGGAAGCCGACCTGGCAGAATGGCTTTCTGCATATCCGCGGGCCGGGCAGCGGAGCCTGACCATTGCCCTTGTCCTGGCCGGAAACATCCCCTTGGTGGGGTTCCACGATTTCCTCTGCGCATTGATAACCGGAAACCGGGCCCTGGTCAGGTGCCCTTCCAACGACCGCCTGTTGCTGCCCTTTCTGGCCTCCCGGCTCCAGCAAACCGAGCCTGCCCTGGCCGAACGCATCCGCTTTACAGACGGGAAGCTCGAGGGTTTTGACGCCGTGATCGCCACCGGCAGCAATAACACAAGCCGGTATTTTGACCATTACTTTGCTTCCTGGCCCAATATCATCCGCAAAAACCGCAACAGTGTCGCCATCTTGACGGGGCGCGAATCGGAAGCGGAATTGCAGGGGCTGGCCGAGGATGTATTCAGGTACTTCGGGATGGGATGCCGCAGCGTATCAAAGCTATTCGTGCCTTCCGGATACGATTTCGATCGGCTTTTCAAGGCATTCTTCGCATTCAGGCACCTGGCCGACCATCAGAAATACGCCAATAATTACGACTACAATAAGGCCGTTTACCTGATGAGCGGTGCCCATATGCTCGACAACGGCTTTCTGCTGCTCAAGGAAGATTCCGGCCTGGGCTCCCCCATCGGCACGCTGTTCTACGAGTCCTATGAATCGCTGCCGGCCCTATGGCAGCTCCTGGAAGGCCAGGCAGGAGCCCTGCAATGCGTGGTGGGGCCAGCCGAAATCAAGGGCGCCATACCATACGGCACGAGCCAGCAACCCGGCCTGGCCGATTATGCCGACGGGGTTGACACAATTGACTTTTTGTTGAGAAACGCAGGAAAATAGGCCGTCGGGCTGTTCGCTGTTTCAGGGATATTTCGGAACTTTGGCTGCCTAAAAATAGTGTTCATGAGCAAGCACAATTTCAGCGCAGGCCCCTGCATCCTCCCGGAATCGGTGCTCCGGAAGGCCTCCGAAGCCGTCCTTGACTTTAACGGCATCGGGTTTTCTCTGATCGAAATCTCGCACCGCAGCCCAGATTTTGTGGTCGTAATGGAACGGGCCCGGCAGCTGGTGCTTGAACTCATGGGCCTGAAGGACCAGGGGTACGAGGCCCTCTTCCTGCATGGCGGGGCCAGCCTGGAATTCCTGATGGTGGCATACAATCTTCTGGAAAACAAAGCCGGGTATATCAATACCGGCGCCTGGAGCGACAAGGCGATCAAGGAGGCCAAATTGTTCGGGGAAGTCGTGGAGGTCGCCTCATCAAAGGACCGGAACTACACCTATATCCCAAAGGGGTTTGAGGTTCCCGCCGACCTTGATTACCTGCACCTGACCACCAACAATACCATTTACGGCACCCAGTTCCGTAAAATCCCCGAAACCACCGTTCCTTTGGTGGCCGACATGAGCTCCGATATATTTTCACGAACCCTCGACTTTTCGCGGTTTGACCTGATCTACGCCGGGGCACAGAAGAACATGGGGCCGGCCGGGGTAACCCTGGTGGTGGTCAAAAAGGACATCCTCGGGAACGTTACGCGCAAAATCCCGTCCATGCTCGATTACCAGGTACATATTGCCAAGGAAAGCATGTTCAATACCCCTCCCGTATTTGCCGTCTATACCTCCCTGCTTACCCTGGAATGGCTTGCCGAACAGGGGGGCATTGCCGCCATTGAGGGGGTCAATGAGAAAAAGGCGAACCTGCTCTATTCCGAGATCGACCTGAACCCGCTATTCCGGGGGTATGCAGAAAAGGAAGACCGTTCCCTGATGAACGCCACCTTCGAACTCACCGAACCGAAACTGCGGGAGACCTTTGACACAATGTGGAAGGAGGCCGGGATCAGGGGGCTGAACGGGCATCGCTCCCTGGGGGGATACCGGGCCTCTATGTACAATGCCCTGTCTGTGGAAAGCGTGGGGGTTTTGGTAGACGTTATGAGCGATCTGGAACGCCGGGCCTGAGCCTGAAAGAAATCAATGAAAATGCGAATTTTAGCAAACGACGGACTCTCTGAGGCCGGCATAGCGGCTTTGGAAGCAGCCGGTTTTGAAGTACTGACCACCCGGGTAGCCCAGCCACAACTAGCTTCCTTTATCAGGAAGGAGGATATTTCAGCCCTTTTGGTTCGCTCGGCCACCCAGGTCACCCGCGAAGTGATCGACGCCTGCCCGGGGTTGCAGTTGCTGGGGCGGGTGGGCTCAGGAACAGACAATATAGACGTGGCCCATGCCCGTCAGAAAGGCCTGCACGTTGTCAACACACCCGGGGCGGGGGCCGATTCGGTGGCCGAGCTCGTCTTTGCCCATTTGCTGGGGGGCGCCCGGTTTTTGCACGATTCCAACCGCAATATGCCCCTTGAGGGAGACCAGCGTTTCAAAGCCCTTAAAAAGGCATATTCTGGCGGCACCGAAATTCGCGGCAAAACCCTGGGTATCGTCGGGATGGGGTTTACGGGCCAGGCCGTGGCACGCCTGGGGCTGGCCGTGGGCATGGAGGTGATGTACCACGACCCGCACCTGGCCGAAAAAGTTGTACCGGTAACTTTCCAGGGAGGGCGGCAAACCTTTGAATGTGCCCTGAAAAGCATGGCTTTCGAAGAACTCCTCGCTTCGTCCGATTTTGTGAGCCTGCACCTGCCGGCCCAGGAGGGCCCGGTTATCGGGGTCCGTGAACTGGGGCTCATGAAACCCGGGGCAGCCCTTATCAACACCGCCCGGGGCGGTCTGGTCGACGAACCGGCCCTGCTTGAAGCCCTGGAATCAGGGCATTTGCGATTCGCCGCCCTCGATGTCTTCGAGTCGGAGCCCACCCCGGAAATTCAGGTACTGATGCATCCGGGCCTCTCCCTGAGCCCCCATATTGGCGGGTCTACCCCGGAAGCCCAGGAAAGGGCCTCCCTGGCGCTGGCCCAACAGGTAATCGACCTGCTGAGGCCGTAAAAGGGATAGGCTCAGGCGCCCTCCTCAACGAACACGCGTTACCCGGTAATTTGAGAACCGCAACGTGATGGCGCCTTTCTGCCCCGGGTCGGCTTTCAGTTGTTCCTTGTCTACCTGTGCCTCCCTGCCCACGAAGCGCAGGGGGATGCGGATATCATTCACCAGGAAATCGACCCGGATCAGGGAAGGTAGGATGTCACCGGGTGCCGCATATTGGTAAGATATATCGAAAACCCCGTTCTTTTTTGTGCTGATCTGCGATTTCAGGATGCGCGATGCCCGGGGGTCTAGCCAAAGCGTTGCAATCGAATAGTCTGAGGCATCGGTGGTGGGGATTACCTTGATCAGCTCACACGGGCGGCCCTGAAAATCTACCTTTCCCAGATTCAGGGTCATGAAGGGATATTTGTAAAGTTCCAGCAGCCCAAAATCGAGGCCCCGCTTCGGGATCAGCACGAAGTCTTCTGATTCGATATGCACTGAAGTGCCTTTTTCGTATGTCAGTTCGGCCGATTTATCAGGCATGTTTACATGGCGGATATCTACTGCCATCTGCACGGTTACTTCAAACCGCGGAATGGAATCAAGGCGTTGCTTGATCAGCGTCAAAACCGGGTCGACCTGCTGGGCGTGCAGGGCTGTGGCCATTCCCATAAGCCCGATCAGCCAGACGTACTTTCTCATGATATGTCCCGTTTAACAAATACAGAAATCCCAACCCAGGCGGCCAGAAAGATATAGACCAGCAGCGCCAGGCTGTTGAGCGCGATGGTTTTCAGCGGAATTTGCGCGTAGAACAAATACTGCCAGGTATCGGCAAGCTTGGGGAAAAAATAGCTGTTGATCCAGGCCGGTCCGAAATCGAAGCGCAGTAAAAGCGTGGTGCCGATCAGGAAAAGGGCGGCGACAATCCAGGTGGCCGTGGCCTCCCGAAGCAGCACGGCCAGGGTCAGGCTGACCACTGCGTAGAAGATCATAGTGAGGGACCCAACCAGAAACGCCATCAGGAGTCTCTTGAAGGCATCGGCCGGCTCAAAAAAGCTCAGCCCTTCCAGGTACACCACCAGGTCTCCATCCCCAAAGAATGCATACGAGAAGGCAAAAGCGCTCGCGATCAGCACAATGAGCATGAATAAGGTAAAAATAAGGGCGGCCAGGTATTTAACGGCAATGAACCTGAATTTGGAGACCGGTTGCAGCAAGACGGCCTCAAGGGTGCGATCCTGGTATTCGGTGGTGAGAAAACCCGAAACCACCACCATCAGGATCAGGGGGATGTGGAACCAAAATGAATTCAGCACCAGGTACACCAGCAAGTTGCCGTTGAGGAGATTCCCCCTGAACTCGAAGGATTCGGCCAGATTCTCGAGCAGCAAATCAAGGATCTCACGGCCCTGAACATAGGCGCTGACCATGATGATGGCCTCAAGGATAAACACGGCAGCGATTGCGTAATACGTTTTTCGCTGGCGAAAGATCTTGAAAAGCTCAACAAACAGGAGGTTTCTCATGCCGGCGTCTTTTCGAGCAACAGGGAAAGATCGAGTTGGGGGATGCAGGCGCTGACAGATACCCCCGGTTCCGTGGCAAGGTTCCTGAGCAGGTTTTCTATAGGCATGTCACCGGGTGTTACCAGGGCGCTGGTATCCCCGGCACGGGCTTGCAGGGCCTGCAGGGAGGCCGATGCCTGAAAGCCGCTCCCGTAAAGCATGTAGGTGCGTGCAGCCCGGTTCAGGATTTCACGGGCGGGGCCGCAGTGCAAAATTTCTCCCTGGTGCAAAACGAACAGCCGATCGCAGAGGTCGCCAAGTTCCGCAAGGTTATGTGAGGAGATCAGGATGCCTATTTTCCGTTCCCCGGCCAGGCGGTGGACCAAATCGCGCAAATCCCTGATGCCGATGGGGTCCAGGCCGGTAAAAGGTTCGTCCAGGATGAGGCAATCTGGGTTGTTGAGCAGGGCGATGGCCAAACCCAGGCGCTGTTTCATCCCCATGGAATAATGCCGGACAGGGTCTTTCCGCAAGGGGGAAAGCCCGACCTTAACCAACAGCTCGCCGGCCCCTTCCTTTGACAGAAAAAGGTCCTGGACCCGGGCAAATACGCGGAGGTTATCCACCGCTGACAAATAGCCGTAAAGGGCCGGTTTTTCGATGATGCCCCCGAGGGGCTTGCGCGCCTGTGAATGCATGTGTACCTGGCCCGCATCGCTGCGCACCAGGCCCAGCAAAATCCGGAAAAGCGTCGATTTCCCCGCGCCGTTGGGGCCGATAAGCCCGCAGATTTCACCCCTCCCGAGGGCAAGGGATACCCCCTTCAACACCTGCAAACTTCCGTATGATTTGGAGATTCCTTCTGCGGCCAGAATCATAGGGCACCCTGCAATTCTAATTGGTGGTAGTCGAACCTGGATTCGTAGTACTTTTCGAGGAAGGTCCTTTGCCAAAAGGCCTTCCGGATCATGAAGTAGGGGTCGCTCACCATGAAATACGGGACGTAATGGTACCATTTGACCCCGCGATTCTGATAATGCGCTTTCAGGTCAGCCTCGAGGCCCAGCTCCCTGGCTGCCTGCAAGGCTGCATTGCGCTGACATTTGGAGCCTATGAATCGCTCTGCCAGGCGGGGACGTACCCCATACATGAAGAACAGGTCCTTGGCCTTTTTGTAGTCCTGGAAGCGCGACCAGCTGTCCATGATCACCAGGAAAATGTGGATGAACGAGAACATGAAAGACCAGATCCAAAACCCAATCCAGAACAGGTTGCCATTTGCCAGGGCCCTGCTCAGCATTTCGTAATAGACCAGAGATTCCAGAAGGAACAAGAGAAGCGACCAGTGCAGCAACCTGCCTGCGCTGTAGTAAGAAACCCATTTCGGGGGTTGTTTGGGGAGCTTTCCTACGGACATGGGCTAAATATAGTTGAATTTCTCAATTCCTCTTTTTTTGAAGGATATTTTGATGGATTCTCCCGACCAAAGTAAAAGTGAATGGGGTATTTTTCGTATTTTAGGAGATCACTAACGCACTTAATTATGTCAGGATTATCAGATTTACTGAACAGCTCCCTGGGGCGCGAAATGATTCAGGGGGTGTCGCGCCAAACCGGGCAGCCCGAAGGCGCAACAGCCAACGTACTAAGCATGGCCCTGCCCCTGCTGATGGGGGCCATGAAAAAAAACGCATCAACTCCCCAGGGGGCCGAAGGCCTGATGAATGCCCTTTCATCCCGGCATGATGGCAGCATTCTGGATGATCTGGGCGGCCTTTTCGCAGGAGGCATTGACCCGGGCATATTGAATGACGGGGCTGGCATCCTCGGCCATGTCCTGGGCAGCCGGCAACCCGCCGTGGAGCATGCCCTGAGTCAGACATCGGGCATGAATGCCTCTGCCATCGCCGACATCCTCAAGATAGCAGCCCCCATCGTCATGGGCATCCTGGGCAAACAAAGGGCCCACAGCCAGATTTCGGATCCCGGGGACCTGGGTTCTCTGTTGGGAAGCATGCTGGGGGGGCAGCCCCAGGGCAACCGGGACCTCATTTCGAGCCTGATCGATGCCGACGGGGATGGCAGCGTGCTCGACGACGTGGCCGGTATGATGCTTGGCAACTCCAAAAACAAAGGCGGTCTCGGCGACCTGCTGGGAGGACTTTTCGGCAAGTAGGCGGTTCGCACACAACCCACCGTTCAACCATCGGGCCTTCCGATGGTTTTTTCGTATCTTATAGGAAATGATCTGGAGCTATGAAAATGAAGACCCTTATGCCATGGATGGCCCTGGGCTGGATAGCCTGGGCCGGCTGCTCTTCACCCCGCCCCGTTGCGGTTGAGCCGGGAGAGCAGGCCGTTTTTGCAGAAAAAGTTGCCGACAGCGTACGCATTGCCGATGCGGAATCGAAGTACGAAATCGTCATTATCGAACCCGGGTTTTACAACTGGCTGGTAAGCATCGCCAAACCGGAAGGGTACTACTCCCAGACCTTTTTGGAAAACCGGAATGCCATTTACGTGCAAAACTGGAACAACCGGGTGTTGAACCCCCGGGAATTCGACCCGGACCTCTATGAACTGCAGATCGATTACGATCCTGCCATCGACTACGGTTATGAGGTCAATTACAAGCTTTATAACTACTTCATCTATTTCCAGCGAAAGTACCGGCAGCGGCTGGGGCCGTGGATTCCCCGGATTTAATGCATACATTTGCACGCAACCTGAAAGTGATGGTCTGGAATAAGTTGAAAGCGCGCTGGGGTATCCAAACCAATTTCCAATTGGTGGTGATTTGTGTGGTCTTTGCCATCACGGGTTCTGCTTCTGTATGGGTGGCCCGGCCATTCCTGAACTGGATAGGGCTGGAAAGCCTCCGGGACGGGGCTGCAGCCTGGGGCCCTTGGTTGTACTGGACCCTGCGGATCTTGCTGATCTTCCCCTTCTACCAGGTGTTGCTGGTGTTTTTCGGCTGGGTATTCGGCCAGTTTCGCTTTTTCTGGAATTTTGAGAAAAAGATGCTGAGGCGCATGGGGCTGGGCTTTCTGGTTCCTTAGGGCGGAAGGTCATTACCCCAAGGAATTATGAAATTGTTAACAGTCCGATTTCGGGGATAATGGTTACTTTGCAGGCTATGGGTAAGGGCAGACACCTCATATCGTTACTGCTTCTGGCACTTCTGATGGTGGCCAAAGCCTCGTCCCTGCATGTTTTTTCCCATAGTGATTCAGAAACGGCTGCAATTGAAACTTGTTCCTGGTGCCATTTGGCAATAGTTGGCCAGCAGGCCGAGTTTGTCACTCCTGAGGTAATAAATTACCCGCAGCCTGAAGCAAAGTTGGTTCCGGCAGTTAAGATTACGGAGCTTCAGGTACTTGCCGTTTCAACACCCTTCCCGCCAATTCAATTTTCCAGACCTCCTCCCGCAGCGTGCTAGTTTTCCTGTTGTTTTCTTCCTGATACAACATACCTAGTTTTCACACTGCTAAATGAGATTACCCTTTTTCATCTTCTTTCTTTTGGGTATCGGGCTTATCCCGAAACTGTCTGCTCAGGATTGCACCCTCGTCCTGAAGGGAACGGTTGTGGATTTTCACGACAAGAGCCCGCTGGTCGGGGCGACGATTGTCGAACTGGCTTCCGGGAAGGCCACGGTTTCGGATATTGACGGAAACTACCGGCTGACGGGGCTTTGCCCGGGGGAATATGAATTTGAATTATCCCATTCGGAGTGCCGGACCACGCTTTACAGGATCTCGCTGAATTCCGATAAAACCGTCGATTTTTCCCTGGAACACCACATTGAGGAACTGGAACAGGTAGATGTTGTTGGGCAGGCCGGCGTCGACCAAACCAATTCGGCACAGGAGGTGGTCCTGGAACAGGAGGTCCTGGAACGCTACAGTACGGCTACCCTGGGCGACGCGCTCCGGGAACTGAATGGTGTTTCGTCCCTGAATACCGGGGCGAATATTGTGAAACCGGTTATCCACGGGTTGAACGGGAGCCGTGTACTGATCCTGAACGACGGGGTGCGCATGCAGGATATGGAATGGGGCGATGAACATGCCCCGAACATCGATATCAACGCGGCGGGTTCCGTAACGCTGGTCAAGGGGGCTTCGGCCCTGCAGTACGGCGGGGATGCCATTGGAGGCGTTGTGGTGCTGGAGCCCGGCCGCCTGCGTGCGCTAGACAGCCTGTACGGGCAGACCATCCTGAGCGGGGTGAGCAACGGACGCGGGGGGACCCTCACTTCTTCCCTGACCAAAACCTACGGAAGCGGGTGGTTCATCCGGGCACAGGGCTCCTATAAAATCCTCGGGGATCAGGAAGCCCCCGATTATGTGCTGTCGAATACGGGGATACGCGAGCGGGCGGGGTTCATTCAGGCCGGAAGGCGGCTTTTTGAATGGGGCTTTGATGCACGATATTCCTACTACAGTGCTGATATTGCCATCTTGAGGGCCTCCCACATCGGCAATATCGATGACCTGATCCGCAGCATCAACAGCGGGCAGCCTGGAATCATCCTTCCCTTCACGTATGATCTGAATCCGCCCCGCCAGGAAGTTACCCACCATATCGGGAAGCTCAACTACTACAGGAGGTTTGAAGGAACGGGAAAATGGCAGGTCCAGTATGATTTCCAACAGAACCAGCGCTTTGAATACGATATCCGTGTGGGGGACGATCGCAATACCCCGTCTATCGACCTGCAATTAACCACGCATACCCTGAATTCGGATTTCAAATGGGACTCCAATAGCAGCTATGAGCTGCAGGCCGGGATTATGGCCCGGTACCAGGACAATTTTGCAAACCCCGCCACCGGTGTACGCCGGCTGATCCCGGACTATGACAAATACGACCTGGGCGCATTCCTGACCGGGGAACTCCGTTTGAACCACTCCTGGAGCCTTGATAGCGGCTTCCGGTACGATTTCACAAGGGTAGATGCCCTGAAGTACTACCGGACCTCCCGCTGGGAAGAACGGGGCTATGACGAAGATTTTGCGGACTTTGTCAAGGAAGACCTGGGAACCCAACTGCTTACGAACCCGGTCTTCAACTATCACAACTTCTCGGCTTCGGCAGGGGTGAAACACATGTGGGACTACCGGAATGCGCTGCGAATGAACTACATCCTTGCCCAGCGGGCCCCAAACCCCGCCGAATTGTTTAGTGACGGGCTACACCATTCAGCAGCCCGCATTGAACTCGGGGATCTGCGCATCGGCAGTGAGACCTCCCATAAGGTATCGGCTTCCCTGGAGCAAAACAGGGATAGCTGGGGATTCCTGCTTGAGCCATACGCCAATTTTATTTCGGACTTTATCCTCTTGGAGCCTACCGGCGTGGAATTCACCATACGGGGCGCATTTCCCGTCTGGGAATACCGTCAGACCCGTGCCAGCCTCCTGGGATTGGATGCCTCGGCTTATTTTCTCTGGTCCGGGACAATAAGGAGCGACCACGGCTTTTCGATCGTAAAAGGCAAGGATCGCACTCTTGACCAGGCGCTCATCAACATCCCCCCGGCTAATTTTTGGAATAAACTCACCTTCTCAAAGAACGACTGGTACGGCTTTGAATTTTCACTCCGGAGCGATTGGGTATTGGAACAGAATGAATACCCGCCCAATATCACGGTATTCTCCCCGGAACAACAGGAGGAAGTTTTGCTTGAAATCAATACGCCCCCGCCGGGTTATTTGTTATTCGGATTGCAATCCCGGATGGAATTCAGGATGGGCACAGCAACGCGGCTGACCACTGCTCTATCGGTAAGCAACCTGTTTGATACAAACTATCGCGATTACCTGAATCGCCAACGTTATTTCGCCGACAATTCCGGCAGGAATATCACCCTTCAATTAAAACTCAATTATTAACACAAATCTTTCAAGGACATGAAAACAATCCAAACATTTGTCGCACTGCTGCTAACCGGCTCGCTATTCGTGGCGTGCTCAAATGACGATGATGCCCCCGAACCGGTGAATGAAGAGGAAACGATCACCACCATGACCGTTACGCTGGTTCCACAGGGAGGCGGAACCACCATTACCCTGCGGTCCCAGGACCTCGATGGTGACGGGCCCAATGCCCCTGTGATCACCGTTTCAGGCAACCTGGCGGCGAAT
>CAYWZF010000051.1:0-19135 GCA_964461555.1 uncultured Robiginitalea sp.
TCTTTTGGTTCGTTTTCTTTGGGCAAGCAAAGAAAATGAACAAATAAGAGCGAGTTACGCCGCAGGCGTAACGAGCCATCAAGTTTGAAGGCTAGAACTTATAGTTTATGCCAATGCCCAGCTGCTGGCGAAACTGCGTCCGCGGCGACCCGGGGTTGATCACCGTGCCGTCGGGGGCCACTTCGCGGTCGAACTTGATATCGTCGTCGTAGATGATCTGGGTGAGCAGGGTAGCGTTCAGAAATTCGTTTATCTTGAAATTGAACTTCAGGGTCCAGTCGATATCCACATTCCCGAAGACCCGCAGGTAATCGGTGTACAGGGTCAGGTCGTGGGCCACGACCACATTCTGCACCAGCGGGAATTCCCATTTGTGGTTCAGCAGAAACCCGAGTTCTGCAAAGAGCTTCTCGCCGGGCTGCAGCACATTGCCCTCGGCATCCAGAAGGGCTCCCTGTACCCCGAAAGCCCCCTTGTTTGCAAGTTCCTCGTCAAGCACGAAGGTGCCTTTAAAGGTGAGGGGCGACAAGTAGAGGTTGAACTTCCTGCCTTCGGGGATATAGGAAACACCCGCTCCCATGAAGAGGTAGCCCGGGGCCATGAAGCGCGAGATGGGCGTGGTGCGGTCGGGGTATTTGTAACCATCGGCGAATTGGGTGTTGAAGTTCAGTTTGGCCGAGTAAAACCAGCTGGAAATCGTATCGCGGCGGTACCCCAGGGTGCTGCTCAGGCGAATCGCGTCGTCGGTCTTGCGCCATTGCCGCCCTTCCTGGGCGTTCCAGCCGAAACGAAACTCCAGGTCGTTGTTGTACTGGAAATAGCGGAATTTGTAGTTGCGGGCGAAATACAGCTTGGCGTTGGCCGAAACCGCATTGTCGCCCCCCGCATTCCAGTTTACAAAGGCCGCTTCGCTGAGCTGCAGGTCAAACTCGTTGATCTCATCCCAGAACGAAGGCACCCTGAAGCGCTTGAACTTTTTGGTGAGCGGCTTGGTGGCGTAAAAGGTGATGCGGGGGTTGGTGAGGGTTACCGACTGGGGCACGATCTCAATGGGATGCTGCTGGGTACGTATCACCAGGGTGTCGAGCGGCAGGGTGTCTGTGGCCACTGGCGGGATGCTGTCTTGCCCGTACAGGCAGCTCCCCAGAAAAATAAACGACAGGCTGGCCAGCAGCCGGCCCAAAGGATTAGTTTTCATGAACAATCCGGTTCAAAAATAAAAGCAGGGAGGCCGGGTCAAGGCCCTGCTCTTTCTGCAATTCTTCAATAGTGCCGTGAGACGGGAACCGGTCGGCTATGCCGAGGCGGTAGACCCGCCCCCCGTAACCGAGGTCCGAAAGGGCTTCGAGCACAGCGCTCCCAAAGCCCCCGTTCAGGCAGCCGTCTTCTAGGGTGACCACCTGGCGGTAGGTACCGGCGATCTGCCGGAGCAAGTCCCGGTCAAGCGGTTTTACAAAACGGAAATCGTAATGGCCAAACGCCGCAGGGGCCTGCGTTTCGGGAAGGATATCCCTTATGCGCTGCCCGAGGGGCCCCAGGGTCAGTATGGCCGCCTGCCTGCCTTCCTGCAGGGTGCGCGCCTTCCCGACCTCGATGGGTTCGAAGGGCTGCTGCCATTCGGGTTCGGTGCTGTAGCCCCGCGGATAGCGGATGGCGATGGGCCCGGTGGGGTTTTGCTGTGCGGTGTAAAGCATGTTCCGCAGCTCCACATTGGTCATGGGCGACATCAGGGTAAGGTTCGGGATGCACCTCAGGTAGGCAATATCGAAAATGCCGTGGTGGGTGGCGCCGTCTTGCCCGACCAGGCCGGCACGGTCGAGGCAGAAAACCACCGGGAGGCCCTGGATGGCGACATCGTGGATCAGCTGGTCGTAGGCCCGTTGCATGAAGGTGGAATAGATGGCGCAGAAAGGCAGTAGCCCTTCGGCGGCCATGCCTGCCGCCAGGGTAACGGCGTGCTGTTCGGCAATGCCCACGTCAAAAGCCCGGTCGGGGAAGGCTTCCATCATGTATTTCAGGGAGCTGCCGGTGGGCATGGCGGGGGTGATGCCCACAATCCGGGGGTTTAGGGCGGCCAGTTCGACCAGGGTGTGCCCGAAGACATCCTGGTACTTCGGCCCGACGGCTGCATCCCTGACTGGTTTTATCAGGTCGCCGGTATCGCGGTCGAACCGGCCCGGGGCGTGGTAGATTACCTGGTTCTCCTCGGCCTGGCGCAGGCCTTTCCCCTTGGTGGTCACCAGGTGCAGCAGCTTGGGCCCGGGCTGTTCCCGCAGCTCGCGCAGCACCCTGAGCAGGCCGGGCAGGTCGTGCCCGTCTACCGGCCCGGTATACCTGAAATTCAGGCTTTCGAAAAGGTTCTCTTCCCGCGGCTGGCCCGTTTTTACCTGGGTCAGGTATTTCTTGAGGGCCCCGACACTGGGGTCGATGCCGATGGCGTTGTCATTGAGGATGATGAGCAGGTCGGCCCCGGCAACCCCGGCGTGGTTCAGGGCTTCAAAGGCCATGCCGCTGGCAATGGAGGCATCGCCGATCACGGCGACGTGCCGGCGCTGCTCGTGCCCCTGCAGGCGGGCTGCGAGCGCCATGCCGAGCAGGGCAGAGATCGAGGTAGACGAATGGCCGGTGCCGAAGGCATCATAGGGGCTTTCGTCCCGGCTTGGGAAACCGCTTATGCCCCCCTGCTGGCGGATGGTGGCAAAGGATTCGCGTCGCCCGGTGAGGATCTTGTGGCCGTAGGCCTGGTGGCCCACGTCCCAGATCAGGCGGTCTTCAGGGGTCTGGTACACGTAGTGGAGGGCAAGGGTCAGTTCCACGACCCCCAGGCTGGCACCCAGGTGGCCTTCCTTGGCCGATACCACGTCGATGATGCAGTCACGCAATTCACGGGCCAGTTCCGGGAGGCGGCTCTCGGGCAGTCTTCTCAGGGCTGCCGGATCGTCTATGTGCTGCAACAGGTTCATCGGAGGCGTAAATGTACGTCAAATTGAAATTTCAGGAGCCCGGTGATACTGCCCGGAAATCGTATTTTTAGCGCATGGAATTCAAGCTCGACGACCGGTTTTTTATGCAGAAGGCCCTGCAGGAGGCCGAAGCCGCCTTCGAAAAGGGGGAGGTGCCGATTGGGGCCGTCATTACGGTAAACGATCGCATCATCGCCCGGGCCCACAACCTCACGGAACAATTGAACGACGTGACCGCCCATGCCGAAATGCAGGCGATTACGGCTGCGGCGAATTTTTTGGGTGGAAAATACCTCACCAACTGCACCCTGTACGTTACCCTGGAACCCTGCCAGATGTGCGCCGGCGCCCTTTACTGGAGCCAGATTTCGCGCATCGTCTTCGGGGCGTATGACCCGCAGCGCGGTTTTACGGCCATGGGGGGGCAGTTGCATCCGAAGACCGTGCTGGAAGGGGGCATCCTCGAAGAGGAGGCAGCCGACCTGCTGAAGCGGTTCTTCATCCAGAAGCGCAACCTCAACTAAAAAAAACACCGCGCCATTTGGCGCGGTGTCTGCAGTCTTCAAAATAAAATTCGTTATCGGAGCAGGCGCACGTCGGAAGCGACCATCCCTTTGCGCCCATCGGTTTCCTGGTATTCTACTTTGTCTCCCTGATTGAGTTGCAGCCCGTTTAATGCGGTTACATGGACAAAAATGTCCTTCCCGGTGGCGTCGTTGGTAATGAACCCGTATCCTTTGGATTCATTGAAGAATTTAACTGTTCCAGTCATGTAAAAAAAATAATAAGTAAACAATAATGCGAAGGTAGCAGAAATTTTGGCTCCCCCGCTCAGGCAATTATGAAATTACCTAAAATTCTTGATTTTCAGAAGTTTTACCCTGCTTTCCCCTCATTTTCCGGATATTTTCCTCGGTCAGCATGTAATCTTTCAGCTTCTTGCCCCGGCTTTCCGAGATCAGGAAGAGGGGCATGGCCAGCAGAAAAAGCCCGACCACCCCGAAGCCGATACATTGGTTGGCCCGGGTTTCATTTGCCTCGAGGGTCGTGAAGCCGTAGATGATGGAGCCGAAAGAGGCCAGCACGATCAGGATGATGAGGGTTCGGAGCAGGGTGCGCATCTCAGTGGGTAAAATTGATCAGCTTGCGGCGGTAGGCCGTGAGCAGCTTTGATTTGGAAATAAAGCCAATATACTTTTCGTCTTTTATTACCGGGAGGTTCCAGGCGCCGCTGTTTTGAAATTTCTGCATCACCTGTTGCATGGAGTCTGTGCCGTAAAAGATCTGTTCCGGCGGATTTTGCATCAGCGAAGCCACCTTGATTTTGTCGTACACGTTCACGTCAAACATGAACTCCCTTATATCGTCAAGCAGCACGACCCCTTTCAGGCGCTCTTCCGCGTCGAGCACCGGGAAGATGTTTCGCTTGGATTTTGCGACCGATTCATGCAGCATTTCGCCCAGGCTCATGTCTTCGCGAACCGGCCTGAAATTCGTTTCTATGATATCGTCGAGCTGCATCAGGGTGAGCACCGTCTGGTCTTTGTCGTGGGTGATCAGGGCGCCTGAGCGGGCAAGTTCGCGCGTATAGATGGTGTGGTCGATCAGGTTCCGGGTGATCAGGAAAGACATCGAGGCCGTAATCATCAGGGGCACGAACAGGTCATACCCCCCCGTAATCTCGGCAATGAGGAAGATGGCTGTCAGGGGGGCCTGTATTACCCCGGCAATGAGCCCGGCCATGCCGATCAGGGTGAAATTGGATTCGCTCACCTCGATGCCAAGGCCGAGGTTGTTGAGCATCTTCGCCATCACGTTCCCCAGGGCGCTCCCCATGACCATGGTCGGGATGAAGATCCCTCCCGATCCGCCTGCGGCAAAGGTGGTGGTCATCGCAATGGCCTTGAAGAGGGTAATCCCGATCAGGAGGGCGATCACCACCCAGATATTTTCAGTAAAGGCGTCAAAGGGCGTTGAGCCCAGGGCCCGGAGGTGATCGCCCTTCAGCAGGCTGTTGATGAAGCCGAAGCCTTCCCCGTAGAGCGGCGGGATGAAATACAGCATGATGCCTATTGCCAGCCCGCCCACCAACAGGCGATACTTCGGGCTCCTCAGGGGTTTGAACAACTTCATGATCCCGAAATACATGCGGGTGAAATAGACCGAGGCCACAGCGGTGCCAATGCCCAGCAAAATGTAGTAGAGGCTGTCGCGCACCCCAAAGGAATCCTTGAGGTCGAAAGTAAACAGGGATTCTTCCCCCAAAAAGAAATAGGAGGTCAGCACCCCTGAGATCGATGCCAGCAGCAGGGGCAGCATCGAAAGCATGGTCAGGTCGAGGCTGAAAACTTCTACCGCAAAAATGATGGCCGCGATCGGGGCCTGGAATACGGAGGCAATGGCCCCGGCGGAGGCACAGGCGATGAGCAGGGTGCGGTCTTTGGCACTGATGTGCAGCAGCCTTGATACATTCGAGCTGATGGCCGCCCCAGTTGCCACAGCCGGCCCGAGAAGCCCCACAGAACCCCCGAAGCCTACGGTCAGCGGGGCGGTCACCAGGGGGGTCAGGATCTTTTTGGGGTGTATGATGCCCTTTTTGCGCGAGAGGGCGAAAAGGATCGAGGAAATGGCATGGTCGAGCCGTTCTTTGTGGAAGTATTTCACATACAGGTACACAAGGGTCAGCCCCACGATGGGCAGGATAAAATACAGCTGGTTGCTCAGGAACAAGACCCCGCGGTCAAGGGCCGATTCAATGAAATAGGTGGCGTTTTTCAGGGTTACCGATGCCAGGCCGGCCAAAAAGCCGATCACCACGCTCATCAGGTGGGTAAAGGTCTTGTGGGAAATGTGCTTATACCGCCATTTCAGGAATCGGGTCAGAACATGTTGCGGTTGATTTCCCATTTCCCGGACTTTCCTTTTAAAAGTACTAAAAATATCATGGGAAGCGCCGCCTCCGTCTTTATTTAAGCCGCAGCGCCAGGTGCAATTCCTCCAGCTGTTCCCGGTCGATCACAGAAGGGGCATCAATCATCACATCGCGCCCGTTGTTGTTTTTCGGGAAAGCGATGAAATCGCGGATAGACTCCTGCCCGCCCAGAATAGCCACGAGCCGGTCGAGCCCGAAAGCAATCCCGCCGTGGGGCGGGGCCCCGAACTGGAAGGCGTCCATCAAAAAGCCGAACTGGTTGCGCGCCTGCTCTTCGGTGAACCCGAGGTGGCTGAACATGACCGCCTGGGTTTGTTTGTCGTGGATCCGGATAGAGCCGCCCCCGATCTCATTCCCGTTGAGCACCAGGTCGTAGGCATTTGCCCGCACGGCGGCCGGGTCGGTTTCGAGCAGGTCGAGCTGCCCCGGTTTTGGGGCCGTGAAAGGGTGGTGCATGGCGTGGTAGCGCCCGCTCTCAGGGTCGAATTCGAGCAGGGGGAAATCCAGCACCCAAAGGGGGGCAAACTGCCCGGGCTTGCGCAGGCCCAGCCGCTGGCCTAACTCCATGCGGAGCATGCCCAGGCGGGTCCGGGTTACATCGGTATCGCCCGACAAGATGCAGATGAGGTCACCAGGGGTGGCCCCGGTGATTTCAGCCCACCTAGCCAGGTCTTCGGGCCCGTAGAATTTGTCGACAGACGATTTGAAGGTGCCGTCTTCCAGGCAGCGCACATAGACCATGCCCGAGGCCCCTATCTGTGGCCGTTTCACCCAGTCAATCAGGGCGTCGATCTCCTTGCGGGTATAGGCCGCTCCCCCGGGTACCGCGATGCCCACCACGAGCTCGGCCTGGTTGAATACCCCGAAGTCGCGGTGCTGCGCCACGGCGTTCAGTTCCCCGAACTCCATCCCGAAGCGGATGTCGGGCTTGTCAGAGCCGTACCTGCTTACCGCCTCGTCATAGGTCATCCTCGGGAAAGGCCCCGTCTCGACCCCATTGATGGTCTTCAGCAAATGGCGGGTAAGCCCTTCAAAGGTGTTCAAAATATCGTCCTGCTCCACAAAGGCCATCTCGCAGTCGATCTGGGTGAATTCGGGCTGCCGGTCGGCGCGCAGGTCTTCGTCCCGAAAGCATTTGACGATCTGGAAATATTTGTCCATTCCGCCCACCATCAGCAGCTGCTTAAAGGTCTGGGGCGACTGGGGAAGGGCGTAGAATTGCCCCGCGTTGAGCCGGCTCGGCACCACGAAATCGCGGGCACCCTCGGGGGTCGATTTGATCAGGTAGGGGGTTTCGATCTCCACGAACCCCTTTCCCGAAAGGTAGTTCCGCACTTCCAGGGCTACCCGGGCCCGGAACAGCAGCTTGCTTTTCACGGGGTTGCGCCGGATATCCAGATAGCGGTATTTCATCCGCAGCTCTTCGCCCCCGTCGGTCTCGTCTTCGATCGTAAAAGGAGGGGTAAGGGAGGGGTTCAGCACCTCGAGCGACTCGACCAGGATCTCGATCGAACCGGTGGGCAGCTTCGGGTTTTTGGATGCCCGCTCCACCACGGTACCCCGGGCCTGTAACACAAACTCCCTGCCTATGCCCCGCGCCTGCTCAAGAAGGCCAGCCTCGCTGCGCTCCTGGTCCAGCACGAGCTGGGTGATGCCGTAGCGGTCGCGCAGGTCGAGCCAGACTACAAATCCCTTGTCGCGGACCTTGTGTGCCCAGCCCGCGAGCAACACGGTCTGGCCGATATGCGATTCATTGAGTTCCCCGCAGGTATGTGAACGGTACATAGGCGTGATTTTTAATGCCCCCAAAGGTACAATGGAAAGGGGGAAGCACACAAAACAAATGTGAACTTCCCCCTGAAATCTTTGTAGCGGGCGACCGCCAGTTCTCAGGCAGCTTCCTGATGCAGCCTGCGGGCCTCGGGACGGGCTGCCGGCTTGCGCCCGCGGAAGGCGAGTTTGATCCGGTAGGTGATGTTGAACAGCACCGGAACGATGATCAAGGTAAGGAAAGTGGCCACGATGAGGCCAAAGATCACCGTCCAGGCCAGGGGCCCCCAGAAGATCACGTTGTCTCCCCCAATGTAGATGCCCGGGTCGAAATTGGCAAAGAGGCCGAAGAAATCAATGTTCAGGCCGATGGCCAGGGGCACCAGGCCGAGCACCGTGGTGATGGCTGTCAGCAGTACGGGGCGCAGGCGCGCCTTGCCACCCTTCACGATGATCTCGGTCACTTCCTTCAGGGGCAACAGGTCGCGCTCGCCAAGGCCGAGGGCCACTTTTTTGCGGTCGATCAAAATCTGGGTGTAGTCGAGCAGTACCACCCCGTTGTTCACCACAATCCCTGCCAGGGCAATGATGCCCATCATGGTCATCATGATCACAAAGGGCCAGCCGGTAAGGATCAGCCCGCCGAAGACCCCTATAAAGCTGAGGAAGATGGCGGTCATGATAATGGCAGGCTTGGAGATGCCGCCAAACTGGAACACCAGAATGAGCATGATCAGCCCGAGGCCCGAGAAGAAGGCCCCTACCAAAAACTGCATCTGCTTGTTTTGCTCTTCGATCTGCCCCGTGTAGTCAATTTTCACCCCGGCCGGCATGCTTTCGAATTCGTCCATGGCGTCCCGGATCTGGGAAACGATGGCCCCGGCATCGGTAAACCCGGGTTTGAGCCCCGAATACACCGTAACCACGCGCTTGGCGTCCTGGTGCTTGATGGCGCTGAATGCCGAGGTATTCCGGTGTTCAGCCACTGCAGAAACCGGGATCTCCTTGATGCGGCCGGTAGCCGGGTCGCGGAAGATGATCTTCTGGTTGAACAGGGCGCTGGTGTTGTACCTCAGGTCTTCGCTGAACCTGACGTTGATGTCGTAGTCATCCCCGTCCTTCTTGTAGATGCCCGCCTTGTCGCCGAAGAGGGAACGCCTCAGCTGCTGGCCCACCTGGCCCACGGAGACCCCCAGTTCCCCGGCCTTTTTCCGGTCTACTTCCACCTGCATGGAGGGCTTGCTCTTGTTCACGTCGATTTTGAGCTCCTCGATGCCCGCAATGCCCTGGCGGTTGATAAAGGTGCGCATGCGCTCGGCCAGGTTGATCAGGGTATCGTAATTCTGGCCCTGCAGCTCGATGTTGATCGGGTAGCCCGCCGGGGGGCCCACGGCGTCTTTTTCCACGGAAATCTCCACGCCCGGGTAGATCCCGGCCAGGGCTTCCTGGATTTTCAGGCGCAGCTGTTCGGTATCGCGCCCCTCCCGGTATTTGTACTCGCGCATGGTCAGCGTGATCTTGCCCCGGTGCGGCATTTCTGCGGCCGAACCTCCTTCGGTGAAAGGGTTTTCGGCACCGCGCCCCACGATGGAGACGGCCGACTGCACCAGGAGGTTCTGGTCGCCTTTCATGTAGGTGTCGCTTTCCGCGATTTCGTACACCCGCTTCTCAATCGATTTGGTCAGGGCATTGGTCTTGTCAATGGAAGTCCCCTGCGGATATTCGATGTAGACGTAAATCTCATTCGGGGTGTTGTCGGGGAAGAACTCCACCTTGGTGCGCTGGGTGCCCAGGGAGATGCCGAAGCCGATGAAGGAAGCCAGCAACAGCAAAAACATGACCCCCGAGTACCAGTACACATTTTTGCCCCGAAGTGCCGTTTTGAGCTGATTTTCATAGAAATCCTCCAGTTTCCGCAAGGTGCGCCGCTGGAAGCGATTGGCCGACTTCTTGATGAAATATTTATACAGCCAGAACATGCCGGCGGTTACCACCAGCAGCGTTCCCAGCCCCTTTACGGGTCCTCCCGCAAAGAAGATCAGCAGGCCCAGGGGAATCAGAATGAACGTTATGCGGATGAGCTGCTTCCGGGTCAGCTCCTTGTCGCCGACCTCCATAAAGCTGGAGACCAGCATGGAGTTCATGAAGATGGCCACAAAGAGGGAAGAACCCAGCACCACCGAGAGGGTGATCGGGAAGAAGATCATGAACTCCCCCATAATGCCCGGCCACATGCCCAGGGGCACAAACGCCGCGACGGTGGTCAGGGTCGAAATAATGATGGGCAGGGCAATCTCCCCTATCCCTTTTTTGGCGGCGGAGATGCGGTCTAACCCTTCTTCTTCCATCAGGCGGTAGACGTTCTCGACCACCACCACCCCGTTGTCTACGAGCATCCCCAGCCCCATGACGAGCCCGAAGAGGATCATGGTGTTGAGCGTATACCCCAGGGCCGACAAAATCATGAACGACATGAACATCGACATGGGTATGGCAAAGCCCACAAAGAGGGCGTTGCGGAAGCCCAGGAAGAACATGAGCACGGTTACCACCAGCAAGATCCCGAAAATGATGTTGTTCACCAGGTCGTCTACCTGGTTCAGGGTCCTGCTCGAAGAATCGTTTGCCACGGTCACATTCAGGTCTTTGGGCAGGTAGGTCTCCTGGGCACGGGCGATGATTTCCCGTATCTTGTCGGCCGCGATGATGGTGTTCTTGCCCGCGCGCTTCTTCACATCCAGCATCACCACGCTCTGGCCCAGTTCACGGGCATAGGTGGTTTTATCCTCCTCGTGGAAGCGTACCTGGGCAATGTCTTTCAGGTACACGGCGTCCCCGCTTTCGGATTTGACCACGAAATCTTCCAGATCAGCCGGGTTTTTGATTTCCCCGAGAATCCGGAGGGTGCGCCTCTGCCCGCCCATATCGAGGTTTCCGGCTGAAAGCGTCATATTGCCGTTGCGGATGGCATTGAGCACATCGTCGAAGCTCACCTGGGCCGCCATCATCTTGTAGACGTCCACGGCCACTTCCACCTCCAGTTCCTGGGCCCCGCGAATGTCGACCTCCTTGATCTCGATAAGGTCCTCGATCTCGTCTTGCAGCTCCTCGGCGAATTCCTTGAGCTGCTCCACCGGGTAGTCGCCGGTGATGTTCACGTTCATGATGGGGAACGATTCGGTCAGGTTCAGGTCAAACACGTTGGGTTCTACCTTGGCGCCATTGAAAATGGGCCAGTCTTCCCCGGCTTTTTCGGCGTCCACCTCATCCTGTACCTTCAGCTTGGCGTCCTGCACGCTGATGTTCTCGTCGAACTCCACCACGATCATCGAGTAATCTTCCTGGGAGGTGGAGGTCAGCTCGACCAGGTTGCTCACGTTCTTGAGCTTTTCTTCAAGCGGGTCGGTGATGAGCCTTTCGATGTCCTCGGCCGTGTTGCCGGGGTAGGGGGTACTTACGTAGATCTTCGTTTCCTGTACTTCCGGAAAATCTTCCCGGGGCATCGAAAAATAGGCCGAGAGCCCCATCACAAAGAAGATGCCGATCATCACATAGATCACCGACGGGTTGTCTATCGCCCACGAAGCGAGCCTGAATTCCTTGTTGGCGTTTCGTTTTTGCTTGCTCATGCCTGTTCGATTATTTCAATTTCCTGCCCTTCCCTGATACGGCGTGCCCCTTCGGTGATAATTTGTTCACCCGGCGCGATGCCGCTGAGCACCTCCACGTCGTTGCCCTGTGATTTTCCGGTGGTAATCACCCGTTTTTCCGCTTTGCCAATCCCGTTTTCATCCACGTTCACCGCTACATAGACGTATTGTTCGCCTTCTGCATTTTCTGAAATGACGGTGGGAGGGATCAGCAGGGCCTGCTCATTGGTGTAGTCGTTGATGCGCACGCGCGCGGTCAGGTTTGGCTTGATGTGGCCGCTCTGGTTCGGCACCGGCACCTCCACGCTGAACGAGCGGTTGGTCGGGTTTATGAAATTGCCGGTCTGCCGCACCCGGGTGCTGATGCTTTCGCCCAGCACCGGGAGGAAGATCTGCACTTCTTTGCCGGGCCTGACGCTTTCGAGGTAGCTCTCGGGCACGTCTACCGCGACATACATGTCAGACAGGTTGACCAGCCTGATCACGGCCGTGCCCACCGCCGGGTTGACCGTGCTGCCTTCGTCTTGCATCACGTCGTCGACAATGCCGCCGAACGGGGCCCGGATGCTGGCTTTGGCCAGCTGGGCCTCGGCCTGCCGCACCGCGTTTACCGATGCCTCGTAATTCGTCTTGGCCTGCAGGTATTGTATTTCGGAGCCGATGTTCTGTTCCCAGAGCCGTTTCTGGCGCTCAAAGGTGGTTTCTGCCAACTCGGTCTGGGTGCGGAGCTGCTCGAGGCGGCTGGCCATCCCGCCGTCGTCGATGCGGGCGAGCAATTGCCCTTTCTGCACCCGGTCGCCTTCGCGCACCAGCACCTGGATCAGGGTGCCCGCCATTTCGGGGTACAGCAAAATATTCTGCTTGGTCTGCACATCGCCCTGCAGCTCCAGGTAATGTTCGAAACGGGCCGGTTCGATCTGCAAGGTGCTCACCAGCGGTATTTTGCCGGTGCCCTCGCGGGCTTCGATCACCGAATCGATGCGCTTCAGGGAGGCGCTGAGGGCCGACTGCTGGTCGTAGAGTTCCTTTTTGCGGGCTTTGAGGGCCTCCAGGTCACCCTGGGATATCAGGGTGTCGAGGGAGGTATCGGAATCCCTTCCGCATCCTGCGAGAAGCAGGGCAAGGAGTGGGAGGGAAAGTATGCTTTTTTTCATAGCTGTGCGATTGAAAGAGGAATGAGTTGCTGTTATTTTTTGATTATAAGTTGAGGATATTCTCAAGGGCTGTTTTCCGGTTGATGACATCGACCATGGCCTGCAGGTATTCCTGCTGGGCCGTGTACAACTGGGTCTGGGCCTGGCGCAGTTCAAAGCTGGTGGCAAGGCCCTCGGTGTATTTTATATTGTTCTTGTTCTCGATGCGTTCGGCCAGGGCCAGGTTGTCTTTGCTGGTCTGGTAGGTTTCGATGGCCAGCTGGTAGTCGTTGCGGGCACGTTCGAGTTGCAGGGCCACCTGCTTTTCGGTTTCCTGCAGTTCGGTCTTTGCCTTTTCAAGGGCGATCTTCGCCCGCTGGGTGCTGGCACTGCGCCCCAGCGAACTGAAAATGGGGATGTTCAGGTCAAAGCCCAGTACCGACGATTCGAAATTTTGCGCGTCGCTGTCGACTATTCTGAAGGGGTCGCTGAAAGCAGTCCGGCCGTAATTGATAAAGGCGTTCAGGGTGGGGAGGGCCCTGCTTTTGGCGAGCTTCAATTCGTAAAACCGCTGCTCGTTGTAGTTCAGCGCCATCTTGTAGTCTACATTGTTTTCAAGGCTCAGGGGGGCGTCGAGCAGATCGGGCAGCGTTTGCTGCAGCACCAGGTCGTCGAGTTCCTGGGTGAGGCGGGTGGGGTGGTCGAGCGGGAGCCCCATGATGGTGTTGAGCATCTGCAGGGTAATTTCAGACAGGCGCACCGCGTTGTTCAGATAGTTCTTAAGGTTGGAATAGGTGATCTGCAGCTGCTCCACGCTCTCTTCTTCGGCCAGGCCGTTTTCAAACAGCTTTTGAGTTTCGTAGAGGTTCTTTTCGACCGCATCGATGTTCTTCCTCACAATGGCCACGCTCTCGCGGGCCAGCAACACGTTGCCGTAAGCCTCCACCACATTCTTCCTTACCTCCTGATCGGTTTTTTCCTTGTTGTTTTCGCTGTACCGCATGAAGGCCTGGGTAGCCTGCACGCCGACGATGTACGACCCATCGAAAATCTTCTGGCGCAGGGTGGCGGTGGCCGTGGTGGTGCGTGGTGGTCCGAATACCACGGGAATAAAGGTGCCCGGTTCCCCCCCGAAGAACTCGGCCGGGATAAGTGACAAAGGTTGTTTGATCTGGTCCTGGTAGGTAAAAGACCCGTCAATCTGGGGAAGGCCCGTGGCTATGGTTTCCCATTTCTGCTTCTGGGCATCTACCAGGTCGCGGCTGGCGTTCACCGAGCTGTAATTGTGTTCGAGGGCGTAGGCAATGGCCTCTTCAAGGCTGAATTGCACGGGGAGATCCTGAGCCGGGCCTGCCAAAGGCATGAGCAGAGCGATCAGGCAAAGGGAAAGGAATCGCATTTATTCGTGGTTTGAGTTGATGATCTTATTTAGTATGGTTCGCCCCTTCGGCGTTACAATGCCCCTGAGGTGGTACTCCAGATAAATATCCGTCAGGTGCACCATGGGGAAGATATGCCTGGGGAACAGGGCGTCGTCTTTCAGGCTGCTGATCCCGGCAAAATAGATGCGCGAAACGAATCCGGGGTCGAGGTTTTCGCGGTAGATGCCCATTTCCATGCCTCGCCGTATGTTGGTGAGCACGCAATCTTGCATGACTTCAAATTGCTTTTTGAGCAACATGTCGCTGATTTGGGGGTAATACTTTTTAAGCTGGTATTGGGGGGAAGCCTTTTCGTTCTTCAGGTTGAGCAATGCAAACTTCTTCACTTCGTAAAGCTCCTCGATCGGGTTCATGCCCTGGTCGCAGATACAATTGATGCCATACACTGTTCTGTTGAATAACTGAATGGTGCACTCTTCCACCAGCTCTGTCTTATTGGCGAAATGGGAGTAGATGGTTTTTTTGGAAATACCCATATGCTCGGCCAGGTCGTCCATGGTCACGCTCTTGAAGCCCAGGTTCAGGAACAATTCACTGGCAGTATCGATAATTTGGTCTTTCATGGGAGGTCAAAAGTACAATGGAAACTTTTAAAACAAAAAAAGTTTCCAACGTTTTACAATTATTTAACATTGATACGGGCCGGTTATTTCTTCAGGGGATGAGAACAATACCATGTTAAGCACAAATGCGTCATTCAGCCGATTTATCCACCGGCTTGGAACCAGATCGGACTTTGGCGTATTTTTGGGGCATGATCGATTCCATCGCCCACTATCGCAAGGTATTCCTCGACCACCTGGCCCGCAGTCAGGATTTCGGAGAGCCTTCAGGCCTGTACGAGCCCATACGCTATATCCTTGACATCGGAGGCAAACGCATGAGGCCCGTTTTGGCGCTCATGTCGGCAGACCTGTACGGGGCTCCGCCTGAATCTGCCCTGCCGGCCGCCATGGCGGTGGAGGTGTTCCACAACTTTTCCCTGGTCCACGACGACATCATGGACGCCGCACCCCTGAGAAGGGGGCGGGCGACCGTGCATCAGAAGTGGGGTACCAATACGGCCATCCTTTCAGGCGATGCCATGCTGATCGTGGCCTACCAGCACCTGGAAGCCTATCCGCCGGAAGTCTTCAAGCCCATGTCGGTGCTTTTTTCCCGCACCGCCCTGCAGGTGTGCGAAGGCCAGCAATACGACATGGAATTCGAGACCCGAGACGATGTGACCCTGGCCGAATACCTGCGCATGATCGAAGCCAAAACTGCGGTGCTCCTGGGGTGCGGCCTCCGCATGGGGGCCATGGTCGGGGGTGCGCCCGAGGCTGAGCAGCAGGCGATCTACCATTTCGGGATTTCCCTCGGGATGGCCTTTCAATTACAAGACGACTACCTCGATGTCTTTGGCAACCCGGAGACCTTCGGCAAGCAGGTAGGGGGCGATATCATCGAGAACAAGAAGACCTACCTGTACCTCCAGGCCCTCGAGCTGTCGGCCGAACCGGAAGCCCGGGAATTGCGCGATTTGTTCACCATCAGGCCACGCGATCCGCAGGCCAAGGTAGACCGGGTGCGGCAGCTGTTCAGGCAATGCGGGGCCGATATGGCCATTCAGGCGCGAATTTCAGAATATACGGCCCGCGCCTTTGACCAGCTAGACGGCCTGGATGGGAACCCGGCGGCCAAATCGGCCCTGCGGGCATTCGGCGAGTGGCTGCTCAGGAGAGACTTTTGAGGAAGGTTCGCCACAACCCCCCCAGAAACATTCCTTTCGGACAGGCCCAGATCACGCGGAGGTCTTCGCCCAGGGTGGTCTGTTCGTGCAAAAACCGCAAGATGAGCGTGGGCGGGAGCCTTCGAAACATCCCGCTGAAAATCCTGCTCCCCGAAGCATTGTTTCGGTACAGCACCTCGAGCATCACCAGGTCGTAAAACCAAAACCGGTCTTTGCGGGCCATCCGAAGGGGCTTCCCGGCTTTGATGGCCTCTACCAGGCGGGCGGTTTTCTGGGCGCTGCTCCAGAACGTGTAGCCAGTGCTGGGCTTGGCCCACCCCCCGGCAATCCCGATGTGGGTGAGGTGGGGGCTGTCTGCGGCGCTGAAATCGTTGCAAGTCATGGGGATCATCCCCTTTTCCCGCTCCAGGATTTCATACCCGGAAGGGCCAAGAAGGCCCGAAAGGTAGTCGGCAATGGCTGATTCGTACTCGGCGTCGGGCAAGAGGGACTCTGAAAAGAGGGTGTATTCGACCAGGGCTTCATCGGGCCCGAAGGGCAGGGTGTACATAAAGCGGGTGTTGCCCTGTTGGGGGATGCTGAAGTCCATGAAGGTGGGGGTTTGGGCATCGAATACCGGCTTATCCGTTTTGATCCGCCACCCGATAAAGTGCTGCTTCAATACCGGGTAGGGCCGCATCAGTCGCCCCAGGTCGCTGAAGACGACACTGCTGAACACCCGGGGGGCAAAAAATATCCCGGACGGGCTGCAGACCCTTACCCCGTCTTCCCTTTCCTCCAGGCTTTCAACCTGCGCCTGTATGAGCTCGATGTTGGGATAACTGCGTACCCGACGGTACCATTCCCGATAAAAATCGGCACCCCTGATCATCTTATAGCGCAGCGGGGCAATCGAAGGGCGGGTTTCAAAAGAGCTGTCCCTGAAATGAAGGCGGTCCCACTGCCGGAAAACTACGGGGTCGAACGGCCCTTCCCCGGCTTCCCAGAAGCACCAGGTGCGATCGTTCCCTTTCTCGGGGTCGCGTTCAAGCAGGGCGATCCGTTTCGCGCCAAACCACGGATCACGGCCCATGGCCTCGGCCAACAGCAGCCCGGAGGCGCCTCCTCCCACGATGATAAAGTCGAATTTCTGCATGGATCTGCGGGGTCGAAGGCCAAAAATACGAATTCGGGCCGATCGCGGGGTCAGTCAAGCCGATAACGCAGGCCTGCAAACAGGCGCAGGCCCTGGTTGGGGCCGTATACATATGAGGGGTCAAAGGTCAGGGCGTAGGGGTTGTCTGGGGTGGGCAGGGGGTTTCCCTGCGGGTCAAAGACCACCCGTTTGTCAAAGGGGTCGTCGGCCCGGGCGATCAGAAAGGGGCCCTTTCGGCCGGGCGTCCAGTCGAGGAGGTTTTTGATGCCGGCATACAATGACAGGCCGGGCACCCCCCCGTAGGTAAACTGGATATTCTGTATGCTCCATACGGGCGAGTAGGCCGGGCGCGGGTCCAGGTCGCCGAGCAGGGGGAGCCGCATGGGGCCGTACAGGTTGCCTGTATAATCTACCGACAGGTGGAGTCTTTCGAAGGTGTAAGCCAGGTTCCAGGTCCCTGAATAGCGCTCGGTAAGCACGGGTCGCAGGGTCTGGCCATGTTGCGTGGTGCGAACATCCTGCAGGGTAAAGCCCAGGCCGGCCTTAAACCCGGCCGGGAAGGCGGCATCGAAGTTCAGGCTCAGGCCCGCAGCTGTCGATTTGCCATCCAGGTTGGCATAGATGATCTTGTTGGGATCCGTATCGTAGTCGGGTTGGATGCGGTTGTTGAAATAGGTGTAGAATACGGAAAGGTCGGCCCCGAGGAACAGCCCGTTCGGGGCGTAGATTTTTTTGAGGTAGTTCACATTGACATTCACCGAACGTTCGGGTTTGAGGGCCTCGGCAACGACCACCTCGCGGGCGCCGGTCAGGGCGGCGTGTTCTTCGGTAAACAGGTTGACCACCCGAAACCCGGTTCCGGCATTGACCCGTACCACATCGTGGCGGGGGCTCTTCCAGCGATAGGCAAACCGCGGGGTAAAAATGGCCCCGTGCCTCTGGTGGTGGTCGAGCCTCAGGCCGGTCAGGAGCGAATGGGCGGGTGACAGGGCCCATTCGTCCTGCACGAAAACCCCGGGGATCCAGACCGCGTCGGGGGCGTTTTCTGTACCCGTCGCAGTGGCGGGGGTATTGTCGTCGTAGTAATTGTAGCGAAGGGCAAGCCCGGCCAGCAGGTCATGGGTGCCTGCGGTCTTGTCCCAGGTCAGTTGCCCGAACCCGATGCGCTGGTCGGCCAGATAGGGGACATCTCCATACACCGAATTCTGGTGGTGGTCATTATAGGAGAACGAGAACAGCATCTTTTCGGCAAAAGGGAGCTGATAGGTGCCCAGCAATTCCCAGCGCCGGGTTTCGATGCTTTCGCCATAGATGGAATCCCCCCCCCGGAACTCGGGGGTCCACTGCATCTCGCCCCCCCACCGGTCTTCGTAGAAAAAGCGACCGGCCAGGCTGAACAGGCGCGATTCCCGCCTTTCCAGCTGCCATTTCTGGAAGAGGGAAACGCGTTTCTGCAGGGTGAGGTCTGTAAAATTGTCCCCATTGTCGTCAATGGGGTTGCTGTAGTTGAAATAGTTGACGGACGACAGCACGTCAGCCTTGTTTCCCACCCTGAAATGGCCTCCCACATCGAGGTTGTACTCTCCCCAGCCTGTCATGAAGGTGTCTGCAAACAGTTCCGGGGCCGCCATGGCATCCTTGGTCCGGATATTGATCAGCCCGCCAACCGCCTCGCTGCCATACAGGCTCGAGGCAGGCCCCTTTACGATCTCGACCTGTTCAATGAGGCTGTTGGGGATACCCGACATCCCGTAAACGGTGCCCAGGCCGCTGACGATGGGCATGCCGTCGATGAGCACCAGGGTATAGGGGCCTTCAAGGCCGTTTATGTGGATGTCACCGGTGTTGCAGACGTTGCAGTTGATCTGGGGCCGTACCCCGTTTACCAGTTGCAGGGCCTCGAAGACGTTCGGGGTTGGATTCTTGCGGATAAAGGCCGGGGAGTAGACCTCCACGGGCACCGGGCTGTCTGAGCGGCGAACGGCTTTGAGGGTGCCGGTAACCACCGTTTCGTCAAGCATTTCGTTTTGGGGCGCAAGGGGGATAACCAAAAGGTCTCCTCCCTGCTGTGGCAGCCTGACGGTTACGCGGCCGGGGCGGTATCCGAGGGCGGTGATTTCCAGCAGGTGTTTCCCCGGGCCCAACCCTTCCAACCGGAAATATCCCAGGGTGTCTGAGGTGGTGCCGACAGCGGTTTCCGCCATCCTGATATGCGCATATGCGACGGCCTGCCCCCCGTCGGTTACCCGGCCGGCCAGGGCCTGCCCCTGCCCCCACAGGGCCTGGGGCATCAGGCATCCCAAAACGAACAGTATGGGTTTGATGCGCATCAAAATATATTTAGCCACATCTAAAACTACTTCTTCATAAATAACAAT
>CAYWZF010000052.1:0-18290 GCA_964461555.1 uncultured Robiginitalea sp.
AGGAATTCGGCTTTGGAAATCCCACAGGCCAGAAAGCCGAGGCGCGGCGCCTCGGCTTTGATCATGCGGCTATAGGTGGAAGGGCCCATGTTCCGAAGGTACGCCATCCGGCCCATTCACCAAAGTCATTGGCCGGGCCGGGCGCTGGCATGCCCCACCGGTCAGGGCGTTGGCGGCTGCCAGGCGGGCACCACGTTGTCGATGGGCTTCAGGGTCTTCAGGTACAGAAAGATCGCCTCCAGGTCCTGGTCGGTAAAATTCCTGAAATTCTGCCAGGGCATGGGGGGCATCAGCGGGCGGCTGTTCTCCAGCCCCTTGTATTTTCCTTCCCGCATGGCGCGCTTGAACTGGTCGAGGGTCCAGGTGCCCAGGCCCGAGGGGTGCGGGGTCAGGTTGGCGGCAAAAGATATTCCCCATGGGCCTACGGCAGCCGTAAGATCGGGGTTGAAGAGAATCCATGGCTCATGGGCCATTTCCAATGGGATCGACGGCAGGGAATCGGTGGCCGGGAAGCCCATCAGGTAACGGTCCATATCCGGCGCCGGGCCCTGTTCAGTCATGATCTTAGGGGCGTGGCAATCGGCGCATCCCCCGCTGGTTACCAGATATTCGCCCCGGCTTACCAGTTCTTCCTGGGTCATCGGCTCGGGCCCAGATCTTTCACTGGATTCCGGTCCATTGCAGGCCAGGGCCAGCAAGGAGGCACCGCAAAGCAGTTTTACTGTTAACGATTTCATACTGTTTAGGTTGAATTGATTGTTTGACAGGGAAAGGTAGCGAAATTCAAGGCAACTTGCATGAGTGTATCAGTAGGTAAAGGAGGTTAATACTTGTAAGTTTATTATCACAATACACAACGTTTCGGGTATTGCGAACAGGAATCTCGCGGGGGTGGATTTTACCCAGGTCCTTGTGGTGCCCCGGCCTGGCCCATCAATCGGCTCCCCGGGGGGTAAATTGCAGCAATACCGGGCCCGGTTTCAGCGAAATAAGCGGGTTTAACTCCAGGGACGTCATCGCTGTGCTGACCCGATATTTCTGTATCAACAGGCCTATGGCCATGGCCATCTCATACATGGCAAAATTGTTGCCGATACACATGCGGGGGCCGGCCCCAAACGGATGGTAGATCCCCGCGGTTTCCCTTTTCCTGCCTGGCTCGAAGCGGGCCGGCCGGAACTGTTCCGGCTCCTCCCACAGAGAGCGGTGCCGGTGCAGCTCATAAAGGCTCATCAGCCAGGTGGTGCCCGCCCGGAAAAACTGCCCCTTGATGGTTTCATCTTCGAGGGAAACCCGATCGATGACGTATACGGGTGGATACAGGCGCATCGCTTCTTCCACGCACTGCTGCGCAATGCCGAGGCCCTCCATCAGGGTCCGCTTGTCGGGCTCCTCGAAGTCGAGGTCTTTCACACGCTCATACAGCACCTCCTGTTCCTGCGGGTGCCGGGCCAGCAGGTACAGGGTGAAGCTCAGGGCATTGGCCGTGGTTTCGTGGCCTGCGGTAAAAAGGATCAGAACCTCGTCGATGAGTTGTTCGCGCGGCATCGGGCTGCCGTCTTCATACCGTGCAGACAGGAGCATGTCGAGCAGGTCGGAGCGCTGCCGGCCAGAGGCCTGGCGCCCGGTGATCAACCGGTCGAGGATGTGCCGGGCTTCTGCCGATAATTTCAGATGGCGGGCAATGCGGCCCGAGACCCGGAACCAATACTTCAGATAGGGCTGCCGCATTTCGCGGATGAGCATCCGCTGGTTGGTCTCGGTTATTTGCTGCAGGCGGTCCATGTCTTTGCGGAGGTCTTCGGCGCTGAACAGGGACCGGGCCACCACCTGAAAGGCCAGGTCGCCCATCAGGGGAAACACATCTGTGATCTGGTTCGACGGCAGGCGGGCCAGCTCGTCGCGAATGGCCCCGTACATGAGGTTAAGCAACCCGTGGAGCTGTTCTTTGTGGAATGCGGGTTGAATCATCTTACGGTGCCTGCGCCACACTTCTCCTTCGCTGGTTAAGATCCCGTGGCCGATATACTTCGCCAGATCGCGGGTTTGCAGTTCTGACTTCCGGAAATTGCGGTGGTTTTTTTGCAGGATGTGACGGATAATATCCGCATCGCGGGTAAATACAACCCGGCTCCGGGGGGATACCCGAATGGCGAACGTATTGCCATAGCGCTCAAAGTTTTCACGGTGAAACGGAAGGGGGTTCTGAAGAATGCGCCTGCGGTTTCGAAGCACGGTAAAAAGCGACACTTCGTGAAGGAAACCTGCCTCCTCTCCGGCTGAACCGGGCCTTTTTGACGCAGTCATGCCGCTCGTGCTAGCCCCCGAACAAATCGGGTTGCGCCCCTCCTTTCAGCCGACCCAGGTGCCGGTACGCAAGTTCGGTTACCTCACGCCCCCGGGGCGTGCGCATGATAAAACCCTGTTGGATCAGGAAGGGCTCATAGACCTCTTCGATGGTTTCGGCATTTTCGGAAACAGCGGTAGCCAGGGTTGAGATGCCTACCGGGCCACCTTTGAACTTGTCGATGATGGTGGCCAAAATTTTGTTGTCCATCTCATCCAGGCCATAGGCATCCACGTTCAGGGCCTTGAGCCCGAACCTGGAAATCTCCAGGTCGATCTGCCCGTTGCCCTTGATCTGGGCAAAATCGCGCACGCGCCTGAGCAGGGCGTTGCCAATACGCGGGGTTCCACGGCTGCGGCCGGCAATTTCGATGGCTGCCTCTTCCGAAATCGGTACTTTCAGGATGTCGGCCGACCGCTGCACGATGGTGGAGAGCAGTTCGGTGTGGTAGTATTCCAGCCGGCATGAGATGCCAAACCGGGCGCGCATGGGGGCCGTCAGCAGGCCGGAACGGGTGGTTGCCCCCACCAGGGTAAAGGGGTTCAGGTGTATCTGCACCGAGCGGGCATTGGGCCCGGTCTCGATCATGATGTCGATCTTGAAATCTTCCATGGCCGAATACAGGTATTCCTCGACCACAGGGCTCAGGCGGTGGATCTCGTCGATGAACAACACGTCCCGGGGCTCCAGGTTGGTCAGCAGCCCTGCAAGGTCTCCGGGTTTGTCGAGCACGGGGCCCGAGGTAACCTTGAGGCCCGCCCCCAGTTCATTGGCGAGGATATGGGCCAGGGTGGTTTTTCCCAGGCCCGGGGGGCCATGCAGCAGGGTATGGTCGAGGGCTTCGTGCCTCATGTTGGCGGCCTGAACAAACACCTTCAGGTTCTCAAGCACCTGCTCCTGCCCGGCAAAGTCATCAAACGACACCGGCCTCAGGGCCCTTTCAATATCGAGCTCTTCAGGGGTCAGGTGTTCGGCTGTAGGGTCGAGGTGTTCGTTCATGATTAAACAAAGATAACAAACCCGGGGCTTTGCGGCAGCCCCGGGTCAAAACTTTGGCTTTCCTTGATAATTGTCATATTTTCGGGCAGGTAGTTCTGATAATTTGTGTACTGGTCCGGTGCCTTCCCGCTCCCTTCGGGTTCAGGGCTCCGATCTCATTTAAACTTCCACCCATGGCAACTTTTGATCTAACGAAATACGGAATCCGGGTTACTGACGTCCATCGCAACACCCCTGTGCCCATCCTCTACGAAATCGGCCTGCGCAAAGAGGCCGGCACCGCCATTTCAGACACCGGTGCCCTGCTGGTGTATTCGGGCGAGAAAACCGGGCGCAGCCCGAAAGATAAACGCATTGTGCGAAATCCGCAATCGGAGGCGAATATAGACTGGGGCCCTGTGAATATCGGCCTGGACGAGCACACCTACGAAGTGAACCACGAGCGGGCCATCGACTACCTGAATATATGCGAACGCCTCTTCGTGGTAGACGCCTTTGCCGGGTGGGACCCCAAATACCGCCTGAAGGTGCGCATTATCTGCACCCGGGCCTACCATGCCCTCTTTATGCAGAACATGCTTATCATGCCCAGTGCGGCCGGGCTCAAGGACTTCGGCGAACCCGACTACGTGATATTCAACGCGGGCGGGTTCCCGGCCAATATCTACACCTCCGAGATGACCTCCAAAACGTCCATAGACTTGCACCTGGAACGCCGGGAAGTGGTCATTCTGGGCACCCAGTACGCCGGAGAGATGAAGAAGGGCATCTTTTCCATCATGAACTACCTGATGCCCCTGGAAGGGGTGCTGCCCATGCACTGTTCGGCCAATGTGGGGAAGGCAGGTGATGTGAGCATTTTGTTCGGCCTCTCCGGCACCGGGAAAACCACCCTGAGCGCCGACCCGAAGCGCAAGCTCATTGGGGACGACGAACACTGCTGGACCGACGAGGGTACCTTCAACATAGAGGGGGGGTGCTACGCCAAGGCCATCAACCTCTCGGCAGAAAATGAACCCGACATTTTCAATGCCATCCGCTTTGGCACGGTGCTCGAAAATGTAGTGTACGACAAAAAAACCCGTAAGGTAGATTATACCGACACGTCTATAACCGAGAATACGCGGGCCTCTTACCCGATCCGCTTCATTGAGAACGTGCAGTTGCCCTGCGTGGCCGGGCACCCTAAAAACATCATCTTCCTCACGGCAGACGCCTTTGGGGTGCTTCCTCCGGTAAGCAAGCTTACGCCCGAGCAGGCCAGCTACCACTTCATTTCGGGTTATACAGCCAAGGTGGCCGGCACCGAAATGGGGGTTACCGAGCCCCAGGCCACCTTCAGCGCCTGTTTCGGGGCTGCCTTCATGATGTGGCACCCCAATAAATACGCCGAACTGCTGGCAGAAAAGATCAAGAAACACGAGGTTACCGCCTGGCTGGTCAACACGGGTTGGACGGGCGGATCGTACGGGGTGGGCGCTCGCATCAAGCTGAAATACACCCGTGCCATGATCGATGCGATCCACGAGGGCGCTTTCGAGCAGGTGGGCTTTGTGAAAGACGAAGCCTTTGGCTTCATGATCCCGGAGTCATGCCCCGGGGTACCCTCTGCCCTGCTGGTGCCACGCAACACCTGGGATGACAAAAAGGCCTTCGACGCCACCAAATCCAAGCTGATCGCCCTGTTCAACCAGAACTTCAAAAAATACGTGGCGGGGGTTAATGCCGCTATCATCGCGGCAGGGCCCAAAGACAATTGAGAAACCTGCTACTCGGGCTCTTTGTGGAGCTCAGCCCGGTCTGTGAACCGGGTTATGCGCACCTGCGGCTGCCCGTACAGGTAGGTGCGCGATCCGCCCGAGGCGTCGAGTTCCAGTTCCGAATCGGCGCGAACCCGGGCAACGGCTGAGGCGTCCAGACGGGCTTTCAGCCGTGCGGCCACCAGGCCTTCTGCCTTCAGGCTGGCCTGTTCGGTAAGATAAACCGAAGCCTCGGCACTGACGCCTTCCAGGGCCAGGGAAGCATGACCGCCCTGTTCTACGGCCATCCCCTGATTCACGGTATACAGGCTCACATCGGTATGCCCCCCCAGGTTCACATGCAGGGAATCGGCCTCGGCATTGAGGTCGGCCCGGCTGTTGCCGTCCATCTCGAGGGTGATCAGGGGGGCGCGCAACCGCAACTGCAGGCCGGCAGCTTCCGTGGCGCTGATGGCGAGGGAATTGCCATCGATGACTTCTTCTGAAACCAGGCTGCCCGCCTCGGCCCGTACCGAGGACAGTTCACGGTATCGCACCGTGATGTCGAGCTGCCTGCCCCCGGTAATCTGGTAAAACGAAGCGATTACCAGGGTACTGTCTGTCACTTCGAAACGGAGCACGTCTACCAGATTGTCGTCTATTTCGAGCCGATACCCCTCCGAATCTCCCCGCTCCAGATGTACATCCAGGTCGTCAGTTAAGCGCAGGTGCCTGAAGGGGGGCAGGTTCTCAGTTACTTCGATCACCTGGCGGTTGCCCTTGATGCGGGGCTTGCGCTGGGCCTGTGCCGGCATGGCGCACAGTAACAGGAAGGCCAGCAACGGCATGCAGGTCCGTTTCAGAAGCTTCATAGGATTCAGATTTTTGCTTTCTAAAGATATTACAATTCAGACGAACGCACCTGCAACAAAAAAGCCCGTCGGTCGACGGGCTTTGAAATGGGTGGCAATCAGTGCTGCAATTCCTCCTCGTTTGGCTGCAAAGGCACCGTCTGAGGCACAAAATCCTGACCGGGGATGATGTACTCCCCATTGTCGTACGTCTTGCTGTAATCATACGACCAGCGGTATACCTCCGGGATTTCGCCGGGCCAGTTGCCGTGTATGTGTTCTTGCGGGGCCGTCCACTCCAGGGTGGTGGCGTTCCAGGGGTTCTGCGGGCCCCTTACCCCGTAGAAAATGCTGCGGATGAAATTGTAAAGGAAGATGAGCTGGGCGGCCGCAGTGATGATTGCAAACACAGTCATCAGCACCTGTACGTCTACCAGTTCATCGAACATCGGGAAAGCCGTATTCTGGTAGTACCTCCGGGGCACGCCGGCCATTCCAATGAAGTGCATGGGGAAGAATACCCCATAGGAGCCCACGGCAGTGATCCAGAAATGCACAAAGCCGAGGTTCTTGTTCATCATGCGGCCCTGGAACATTTTGGGGAACCAGTGGTACACCCCGGCAAACAGGCCATAGAGGGCCGAGATCCCCATTACCAGGTGGAAGTGGGCCACCACGAAATAGGTGTCGTGCACGTTGATATCCAGGGTGCTGTCGCCCAGGATGATCCCGGTAAGACCTCCCGTGATGAAGGTTGAAACCATCCCGATGGAGAAGAGCATGCCCGGGTTGAGCTGCAGATTTCCCTTCCAAAGGGTAGTGATCCAGTTAAAGGCTTTCACGGCCGACGGGATGGCGATCAGAAGGGTGGTAAAGGTAAATACCGAGCCGAGGAAGGGGTTCATGCCCGAAACGAACATATGGTGCCCCCATACGATGGTAGACAAAAAGGCAATGGCCAGGATGGAAGCGATCATCGCGCGGTATCCGAAAATGGGCTTGCGGGCATTCACCGACATCACCTCCGAAACGATGCCCATGGCCGGAAGGATCACGATGTACACCTCGGGGTGCCCCAAAAACCAGAACAGGTGCTCGTACAATACGGGCGAGCCCCCCTGGTAATGCAGCACTTCACCCTGGATGAAGATATCCGAAAGGAAGAAGGAGGTGCCAAAGCTGCGGTCCATCAGCAGCAAGAGGGCGGCTGAGAGGAGTACCGGGAAGGAAATAACCCCGATCACGGCAGTCACGAAAAAGGCCCAGATGGTCAGCGGCAGGCGGGTCATTGACATGCCCTTGGTGCGCAGGTTGAGCACCGTTACAATATAGTTCAGTGAACCGAGCAGGGAAGAGGCGATGAAGATGGCCATGGAGACCAGCCAGAGGGTCATCCCCATCCCGGATCCGGGCTGAGCCATGGGCAGGGCGCTGAGGGGCGGGTAGATCGTCCACCCGGCAGCCGCAGGGCCGGCTTCCACAAAAAGGGAGATCGTCATGATCACGCTCGAGATGAAAAACATCCAGTACGAAAGCATGTTCAGGAATCCTGAAGCCATATCGCGGGCGCCAATCTGCAGCGGAATAAGCAGGTTGCTGAAGGTACCGCTGAGGCCGGCAGTAAGCACAAAGAACACCATGATGGTTCCGTGGATCGTCACCAGGGCCAGGTAGATATCGGCGTCCATGACGCCATCCGGAGCCCATTTTCCGAGCAGTGCCTCGAAAATCGGGAACGATTCTCCGGGCCAGGCCAGCTGCATGCGGAAGAGCAGCGACATGGCGATCCCGATCGTACCCATGATAAGGCCCGTGATCAGGTATTGCTTGGAGATCATTTTGTGATCCTGGCTGAATATGTATTTGGTTACAAAAGTCTCTTTGTGATGGTGGCCGTGATCGTGGGCATGATCGTCGGCGATGGCATGTGCATGTGCTGACATAGTCCTTTTGTTTTAATCGCTTAGTAGGATAATTCGTTATTGGGCACCGGCAGACATCATTTGCCCGAAGGTTTGCTGGGAAGCCAGCCAACTCCGGTATTCATCTTCCGTTTCCACAATGATCTTCATCTGCATGTTATAGTGCGACTTGCCGCAAATCTTGTTGCAAAGCAGTACGTAATCGAATTCCCAGGGATCTGAATCAGGTTCCCCGGCGGCAGCCCGTTCGGCCCGCAGGGCATTGGTGCGCTGCACCTTTGCGACGATATCGGGGTTCTGGCGCATTTCAGCCGTGGTCACTGTAGGGGTAAACGAGAATTCGGTGATCATCCCCGGAACGCAGTTCATCTGCGCCCTGAAATGGGGCATGTAGGCCGAGTGCAACACGTCTTGTGAGCGCATTTTGAAATTGACCTTGCGGCCTACCGGCAGGTGCAGTTCCTTGACGATGATGTCGTCGGAGGCGTTCGGATCTGACTCGTCCAACCCAAGCACGTTGGCCCGGTCGATATCGATCATCCGCACGTTGGCATCGCCAAGCACGTTGTCGGCCCCGCCGTAGCGGGCGGTCCAGTTGAATTGCTGGGCGTAGAGCTCCACCACCAGCGGGTCATCCTCATCGTTGATGTCCATGATGTTGGTCCAGGTGTAGAGCCCCCAGAGGATCAGTCCTGCCAGTACGATGACCGGAATGATGGTCCAGATGAACTCCAGGCGGTCGTTGTCGGCAAAAAACAAGGCCTTGCCCCCTTCTGTGCCCCTGTATTTAAAGGCAAAGTAGTGCAACAGGGCCTGGGTGAAGGTCTGCACGATGAAAATAATCAAAAAGCTCCACCAGAGCAGGGAATCGTATTCCCCCCCGTGGGCGCTGGCAGATTCCGGAAGGATGTATTTGCTGTATTTCGCAAAGCTGAAGATCGTTATCCCGTAAATGAATATCAGGAAAGCGAACATCAGGTACCCGTTGTACTTGTTATCCTCGGCGGTGGCTATTTCCGAACGCCCTGATTTAGCCTTGATTTGCGACAATTCGAAGATCTTGGTCATCTGCCAGATGGCGATGGCTACCAGGACTAAAACAGTGATCGTCATTAATGCTGTCATTGTTGGATCGGATAAAATTCGCTAATTCTTCTTCTAATAGTGAAACTGACGGCTCTCTTCGATGAAGGGGTTCCGAGTGGGTTGCAAAGGCGCTTTGGTAAGGGCCCTGAAGACCCAGAAAATGAAGGCACCTGCAAAGAAAAGGACACCGCCGATTTCAGGGATGCCGATGTACCACTGGTCTCCCACGGTAGCGGGGGTGATCATCATATACACATCGAGGTAGTGCCCGAGCAGCACCACAATCCCGGTCATGACCACAAACCAGTTCACCCGTTTGTAATCGCTGTTCATCAATACCAGCAAGGGGAAAATGAAGTTCATCACCAGCAGGGTAAAGAAGGGCAATTTGAAATCCTCGATCCGGGTCACGAAATAGGTCACTTCTTCAGGGATGTCGGCATACCAGATAAGCATGAACTGGCTGAACCAGAGGTAGGTCCAGAAGATGCTGATCCCGAACATGAACTTGGCCAGGTCGTGGATATGGCTGTTGTTGACCTCGGGGAGGTACCCTTTCGACTTCAGGTAAATGGTCACCATGGCAATGGTGGTGATGCCCGAAACGAACATGCTGGCAAAGACATACCAGCCGAACAGGGTGCTGAACCAGTGCGGGTCAACGCTCATGATCCAATCCCACGACATCATCGATTCGGTAACCAGGTAGAACACCAGGAAAGCGGCAGACCACTTGAAATTCTTCTTGAAATTGGAGTTGTCGTCTGAGGCGTCCTGCGCCAGGGAAAGCCTCCTGGAGATTTCGCGATATCCGATCCAGCCTCCGAGGAAAATAGCGGCCCGTACCAGGAAGAACCAGGGGTTCAGGTAACCTGCCTTGCCCTGCAGCAATTCGTCGTGCGCCACGGTTTCAGGATCCATCCAGACAAAGAGGTGGTTCATGTGCATCACCGAAAGCACCAAAATCACGAAGATCACGATGCCCCCGGGCACGATGTAGGCCGTAATGGCCTCCATCACGCGGAAGAGCAGGGGTGACCAACCAGCCTGTGCCGCCCGCTGGATCGCATAAAAAGCCAGGGTGCCCAGCGAAAGCATGAAGAAAAAGAACGCCGCGATATACACAGCGGCCCAGGGCCTGTTCTGCAACTGGTGGAGCAGGTGCTCGTCGTGAGCGGCATCATGAGACTCGTCGGCATGGGCGGCATTGCCGTGCTCCGCCGGGGTGGCGGTCTCCTCGTGGCCTCCTCCGTGCCCGTCACCGTGGGCGTCGGCTACCATGGCCTTGGCCTCGGCAACCGTGGCGGGAGCAGAAACGAATCCAATGCCCATCCCCAGCAGCCCGAGGGCCATCAGGATCAGGGATCCTATCTTTAGTTTATTCGAGAAGGTATACATCTGCAATGCGCTGTTATTTTGTTAAGTCTTCTTTGAGTTTCATGACGTATTCAGAAACCTGCCAACGCTCTGTCTCGTTTAGCTGGGTCGCATAAGAACCCATGGCGTTCTGACCGTAGTAGATCACGTGGTACGTGCTACCCACATTGATATTCCGGCCGGCATCGGCATAGCTGGGCACGCCGAGGATTTTCTCGCGTTTGACCAGGTTGCCCTGCCCGTCACCCTTGTTGCCGTGGCAGACGGCGCAATAGATGCCGTACAGCTCGCCCCCTACTGCCAGGTTTTCTTCCCGGGCCAGGGAATCGAGCGGGCTGGCCAGGGTCCGCGACAATTCCTTCCCTTCCGGTGTATTTTCAAACCGGTAGGGCTGTTTGCCCCGGGCTATGGTATGGTCGGCGGGCAACAGGGCCGAAGAACCGTCGGGGAGCCATTCTACCTTCTGGTAGGTCTCGTACCCGACCGGCTCGTACATATTGGGCATGTACTGGTAGTTCGGCTGGCTGGTGTCCTGGCAGGAAAACACGCCCAACATGGCGGTCGCGATCAATGTGATTACAAGCGATTTCTTCATCTTTCCCTATTACTTTTCTACGGTATTGATTTCAACGGCGCCGGTCTCCCGGAGCAGGGCGGTCAGTTCGGCCGCATCCCCGTGCACTTCGATTTCCATTACAAAATGATCGTCTGTGCTGCGCACATCGGGGTTTTCAGCCTTCTTGAAAGGCCACAACCGGCTGCGCAGGTAGAAGGTAATCACCATGAGGTGGGCGGCAAAGAATACCGTCATTTCAAACATGACCGGTACAAAGGCCGGCATGTTCTCGATATAGCTGAAACTGGGCTTGCCCCCGATATCCTGCGGCCAGTCCTGGATCATGATGAAATTCATCATCACAATTGCCACTGTCAGGCCGGTAAGGCCATACAGGAACGAGGTGATGGCGATGCGGGTCGGCGCGAGCCCCATGGCCTTGTCGAGCCCGTGCACGGGGAAGGGGCAATACACTTCCTCTATGTGATGCCTGGCGGCCTTCACCTTCTTGACCGCGTGCATCAGCACGTCGTCGTCGTCGTAAAATGCCCGAATAACTTTAGATGCCATCTCTGTTAGTTGTTTTCGTTTGATTTATCGGCTTTTGAGCCGGAATCTTTGCTTTTTCGCGAGGGAGCACTGCTCTTGATTTCATAGAGGGGCTTGCCTGCATCGCGGAGATTTTTGAAGCGCTCTCCGGAAGACTTCAGGATCGACTTCACCTCGGCCTGGGCAATCACCGGGAAGGTGCGCGCATACAGCAGGAAGAGGACGAAGAAGAATCCGATAGTGCCGATAAAGATCCCTATGTCCACAAATGTGGGCGAGAACATGGTCCAGGAAGAGGGCAGGTAATCGCGGTGCAAAGAGGTTACGATAATCACGAAACGCTCGAACCACATCCCGATGTTTACCACAATGGAAATGATGAAAGAAACCAGGATGCTTGTGCGCACCTTCTTGAACCACATGACCTGGGGAGATACCACGTTGCAGGTCATCATCAGGGTATAGGCCCACCAGTAAGGCCCGGTGGCCCGGTTCAGGAAAGCGTACTGCTCGTATTCAACCCCGGAGTACCAGGCAATGAAAAGCTCGGTGATATAGGCACAGCCCACAATGGAACCGGTGATCATGATGATGATGTTCATCAGCTCGATGTGCTGTACGGTAATATAGGCTTCCAGGTGGCTTACCTTCCGCATGATGATCAGCAGGGTCTGCACCATGGCAAACCCGGAGAAAATGGCCCCGGCAACAAAGTAGGGCGGGAAGATGGTGGTGTGCCAGCCCGGGATCACCGAGGTGGCAAAGTCAAAGGATACAATGGTATGCACCGAAAGCACCAGGGGGGTTGCCAACCCGGCAAGCACCAGGGATACCTCCTCGAAGCGCTGCCAGTCTTTGGCCCGCCCGGTCCAGCCAAAGCTCACCAGGCTGTATATCTTCTTCTGGAAGGGCTTTACGGCCCGGTCGCGGATCATGGCGAAGTCGGGCAAAAGGCCTGTCCACCAGAACACCAGGGAAACCGACAGGTAGGTAGAGATCGCGAACACGTCCCAAAGCAGGGGCGAATTGAAGTTCACCCAAAGAGAACCAAACTGGTTTGGGATCGGCACTACCCAGTAGGCGAGCCAGGGGCGGCCCATGTGGATGACCGGGAAAAGCGCTGCCTGAATCACGGAAAAGATGGTCATGGCCTCGGCAGACCGGTTGATCGCCATTCTCCATTTCTGGCGGAAGAGCAGCAACACCGCCGAGATCAGCGTCCCGGCGTGGCCGATACCCACCCACCAGACGAAGTTGGTGATGTCCCAGGCCCAGTTCACGGTCTTGTTCAGACCCCATACGCCGATCCCCGTGGAAATCGTATAGATAATACAACCGATGCCCCAAAGAAAAGCGGCCAGGGCTATGGAAAAGACTATCCACCACTGCTTGTCGGCCCTGCCCTCGATTGGGGCGGCGATGTCCACGGAAACATCGTGGTAGCCCTTATCGCCCAGAACCAGGGGTTTGCGTATCGGTGCTTCGTAATGCGACGCCATAGAATCTCTTTTACGTTTCGTTAGTTTGTTATGCTTCGTTGGTGTTGCGGACCTTTACCTGATAGAACACATTCGGCTTGGTTCCTACGTGCTCCAGCAGGTGGTACATCCGGTTGCTCTCCTTGAGCCTGGACACCTCACTCTGCGGATCGTTGATATCCCCGAAAACGATGGCACCGCTGCTGCAGGCATTGGAGCAGGCGGTCTGGAATTCGTCGTCGGTAACGGGACGGCCTTCGCGCTTGGCGTCGAGAATGGCCTTCTGGGTCATCTGGATGCACCAGGAGCACTTCTCCATGACCCCCCGCGAACGCACGTTGACATCGGGGTTCAGCACCATTTTGCCCAGGTCATTATTCATATTGTAGTCGAACTCGTCATTGTCGCTATAGAGGAACCAGTTGAAGCGACGCACCTTGTACGGGCAGTTGTTCGCACAGTACCGGGTTCCCACGCAGCGGTTGTAGGCCATGTGGTTATGCCCCTGACGGCTGTGTACGGTAGCGGCTACCGGGCAGACCGTTTCGCAGGGCGCGTGGTTGCAGTGCTGGCACATCACCGGCTGGAAGGCTACCTGCGGGTTGGTCGCCGGGTCTTCCATTTCCTCGAAGCCCCTCTTGGATCCGAGGGCTCCTGAAAGCTCGTCTTTCTTGAGGTTGTCGCCCTCGAAGGTCTCTTCGGAGGAGTAGTAGCGGTCGATGCGCAGCCAGTGCATGTCGCGTGAACGGCGGATCTCGAGCTTGCCCACTACCGGAACGTTGTTCTCGGCGTGGCAGGCGATCACGCAGGCCCCGCACCCGGTGCAGGCATTCAGGTCGATCGACATATTGAAATGGTGGCCGATCGAACGGTCGAAGCTATCCCAGAGGTCGACCGTGGTGGCGGGCACCTCCTGGTGGTTCAGGGAAACCTGGGGAACCGGGTTCCACTCGGCAGGATCGCCCGTGTTAAACTGTGCGAGGGTGGTTTCCTTGATGATGTCTCCGCGCCCCATCAGGGTATTATGAAGCTGGATGCAGGCAAACTCATGCATGCCCGAAGCCTTTTCAACGGTTACAGACTGTTCGCGGCCAAAATCCTGGTAGAGGGTAAAGGCGTTCACCCCGGTTTGCATTTCGGATTTCATGCCCACCTTTTTGCCGTAGCCAAAGGAAAGCCCCAGGGTGCCTTCGGCCTGGCCTGGCTGGATGATGACCGGCACCTGCGCCAGGGTTGTACCATTTACGGTCAGGTTCAAATAGCTGCCGTCGAGGCCTCCGTTGGCTACATTTTCATTTACCAGGCCCAGCTCGCGGGCATCTTTCCTGGAAATGGTCACGTAGTTATCCCACGTGACGCGGGTGATCGGGTCCGGAAACTCCTGCAACCAGGGGTTGCTCGCCTGGCGGCCATCGCCCATGCCGGTTTTGGTGTACAAAACCAGGCTCATTCCGGTAGACGTGGCGCCCGCCAATCGGCGAACTGCCTGGGCAACGGGCGGGCCCACAGGCTCATCCTGAGGATCAGCCGCGGTTTCTTTGTCAACTGCAGGCATGCCCATTACCGGATCGTTGTACAGGGTGGCATATTCTGCGACATAGAGGCCGTCGTGGAGGGCCTTATTCCAGTCGGCAGCCGCAAGGATGCCTTCCGACCAGGTCTCGCGGATAAAATCGTAATAGGTAGCCTCTGACCCCATCCAGATCAGGAGGCTTTGCTGGAATTGGCGGGTATCGAAAAGGGGCCGGATCGCAGGCTGCATGAGGCTGAAGTGGTCCTTTTTCATCTGGAAATCCCCCCAGGACTCCAGGTAGTGGTTCGCGGCCGCCGCAAAGGTGCACAAATCGGAGGTTTCATTCCGGTTGGTGGTAAAGGCAACCGACAGGTCAACCTTGGAAAGGCCTTCGCGGAAGGCTTCTGCATTCGGGAGGCTATAGGCGGGGTCTACCCCGTCCATGATCAGGAGGCCAACCTTGCCGGCCTGCATATCAGCGATAAGGCCGTTGACAGATTGAATATTACCCTGTCTGATATGCCGAGGTGCGCCGGGAAGGAAGGCCACACTACCCAACATCTCATTGATGGCCAGCACAACAGCCTGGGCATCCTTATCGTCGAGGCCGGTTACCACCACGGCCTTGCTGCGCATGGCGCCGATCGTACTTACCACCGAATCGAGCGCCCTTGAGGCCGCCTCGGGCAATTCCCCGGAAACGCTGCTCCCATTGAGGCGGGCGTACAGGTGTGCCAGGGCCACTTTCTGGCCGGCCGGGTTGAGGGGGACGCGCTTGTCGGCGTTGGCCCCGGTCAGGCTCATGTTGGATTCAAACTGGATGTGGCGCGACATTTTGCCATTCTTCGGCACGCGGCCCCTGCCGTATCCGCCGTCATAGCCTCCCCCCTGCCAATCGCCGAGGAAGTCGGCCCCGAAGGAAACGATCAGTTCAGCCTTCGAAAAATCGTAGTCGGCCAGGGCGCGCTCGCCGTATCTCTCGGCGTAGGCAGCCAGGGCCGCTTCTTCGCTAACGGCGTCATAGGTTACGTGCTCGGTTCCCGGGTAGGCAGCCGCGAACTGGGCAATAAGCCGGGCCGTAGAGGGGCTGGCATAGGTCTGGGTCAGCAGGACCGCTTTCTTGCCGCCGTTCTGAAGCATGCCAAGCCGGGCTTTCACCGTGGCGTCGAGGGTATCCCACTCCACATCCCCTTCGGCACTGCGGGGCCCCTGCAGGCGGGTGCTGTCGTAGAGGGAAAGCACCGAAGCCTGAACCCGGGCGTTGGTGCCGCCCAGCACGGAAGCTTCCTTGTTGCTTTCTATTTTGATCGGGCGGCCTTCGCGGGTTTTGACCAGAATGCTGGCAAAATCAAACCCGTCGGCCATGGTAGTGGCATAATAGTTGGCAATCCCCGGGATGATGCGCTCAGGCTGCATCACATAAGGGATAGATTTCCGCACGGGCCCCTCACAGGCAGCCAGGGAAGCGGCCGCTGTGCTGAAGCCCACGTACTTGAGGAAATCGCGCCGGCTGGTCTGGCTTGAAGCGAGTTGCTCCTTATCCCCGAGAAATTCATCAACCGGGATTTCTTCCGGGAATTCGTTTTGTCTCAGCTTCTCAACAATGGAATCGTTTGGGGAAAGTTCCGCCTCGCTTTTCCAATATTTCTTGTTTGATGCCATATGCATTCTGTCTAATTAGCTGCTTTGGATGATTAGTAGTGGCACTTGCCGCATTCAAGGCCGCCCATCTGGGCTGCCGTTACTTTTTCTACCCCGTATTTCTTGGCGAGTTCCTCGTGGATCTTCTCGTAGTAGTCATTGCCTTCCATCTGTACGTTGGTCTCGCGGTGGCAATTGATACACCAGCCCATGGTGAGGGGGGAATACTGGTACATGATCTCCATTTCCTCAACCGGCCCATGGCAGGTCTGGCATTCTACCTTGCCTACCGAAACGTGCTGAGCGTGGTTGAAATACGCGAAATCAGGCAGGTTGTGGATGCGGACCCATTCTACCGGCTGGGTATTGCCGGTGTAGCTCTGGGTTTGTTCGTCCCATCCGACCGCCGCGTACAGTTTCTTGATCTCGCCGGTGTAGAACTCGTTGGTATAGCCTTTGGCCAGGTCTTCTGCCGAAGGGCCTTCGGGATTCCCTTTGTATTCATAGATGGATTTGTGGCAGTTCATGCAAACGTTCAGGGAAGGGATGCCGGAGTGTTTGGATACCCGTGCCGAAGAATGGCAGTACTTACAGTCGATGCCGTTGTCGCCAGCGTGGATCTTGTGCGAATAGTGGATCGGCTGGATCGGGGCATACCCCTGATCGACACCGATCTGCATCATCCAGCCATAGGCGAAATAGGCGCCGGCCAGCAGCAGGAAGATTACAGATACCAGAACAAGAAACTGGTTCTGGGCAAAAGCCTTCCAGAGCGGGAGGCCCTTTTCAGCCTTTTCCTTCTCGATAACCACGCCATTGGCCTCGGCGATGCGCCTCAGGGTCTTGTTGACCAGGAACAGCATCATCACCAGCAGGGCAAACACCAGGGCAAGGGCACCCAGGATCAATTCATTGGAGATGCCCTGAGAATCAGCCGGAGCGCCCGCAGCACCCGTAGTTGCCGCAGCAGCTGCCGGAGCAGGAGGCGGTGCTTCGGTGTAGGCAAGTATGTCGTTGATATCCTGGTTGCTCAGGGTGGGGAAAGGCGTCATGGCCGCCTGGTTGTACTCAGCGTAAATACGGTTGGCGTAGGCATCGCCAGAAGCGATCATCCCGGGGCTGTTCTTGATCCAGGCATATATCCACTCGCAGTCGAGGCCTTCCTGCTCAGTGAGCCGGGCGGTCACACCCCCCAGGGCAGGGCCGGTCATCTTACGGTCGAGCGAGTGGCAGGCCGCACAGTTCTGGTTGAACAATTGCTTTCCCTTTACCGGATCTCCGGGCCCGCATGCACTGCCCGCCCCGCTGTCTGCAACAGCCTGTTCGGCGGCTGCCGGTTCGGCAGCCTGATCTTGGGCGGAAAGGGTTGGGGATAGGAGCAGGGAAACGACTAAACAAAAACCAAAAATCGCAGGATACGGTTGGCGGTTCTGAACCTTTTTCATGTGTTGGCGTTCAATATTTCTAGAGCTCTGTCATCCGGCCCCCGAGCTTGGCATGCTTTTCGCAGTCCTTGCTCGCAACGGCCCGTCATTCAGGCTTTTTAGTCCCATTTAACAATAAAAAACTCCTGGGAAAATCAAGGTTCCGGGGAGGTTTCGCTACGGTTAAATTGTCAGCAAAAATAAGACATTGACTTTATTTTGGGAATCCTAAAGGTTTTATAATTTATAATTTATAAACATTCTAAATAACGATTTAAAATGTCGGGAAAAGCCCTAAAATAGGTACATTTGGGCTGTTGTTACCCGAAGCCATTTAGCCTATGAAAAAGGTAGTTTACACCCTTGTTTTCTTCCTGGCCACCGGTGCGATCACCCGGGCCCAGAACGGTCAGGTATCCATTGAGCAAGACCCGGCCATTGGCAAGCTACTGGAAATTTACGCCAGGGGAAATTCGGACGCCCAGGCCTATACCATTCAGGTAGGGTTCGGGTCGTTTTCTATGGCCGAGGAACTCAGGGCCGAGGTGGAACTCGAATTCCCGGACTGGCCCGTGAAGATCGTTTTCGACTCCCCCACTTACCGGGTACATTTGGGCCGCTTCCGCAACCGCCTCGACGCCGAGCGCGAATACGTCGAAGTGCGCAAGAAATTCCCCGGGGCACTGCTTCTCAGGCCTGGAGACCGCTAGGCGGAAAAATTCCAAATTCCAAATTCCAAATTCCAAATTCCAAATCCCGATCGCGCGGATTTGCAACCCGATCGCGCGGATTTGCAATCCGTGCGATT
>CAYWZF010000053.1:0-18252 GCA_964461555.1 uncultured Robiginitalea sp.
GATCCATTTTTCAGGATCTTTTGTAGGCGGAAAATAGGTGAATTTATGGACGAACCGGGAGAGGCGAACTGGCAAAAGCCAGAGTTCTGCCATAATATAGACCTGAACACCCTCCACATCAGAAAGGCATTGCAGAACCCCGGCCAACATGGGGTTATGACCGTCCGGAATTAGGACACGAATAGACCGGTTTTGGTTTTTCATGCATGCTAGAACAATGTTCTCAAAAATAAGTTCACAAAGGGGATATACAAGCTGCCAAAATAAAAAAGAGCCCTGCTATTGCTACCAGGACTCTTTCACGAGAACACTATATGAAAATGAAAAAATTAACTCCGTTGTTTTAGTTAGACGATGTAAACATACAACCCTTTGGCGGCCGGATGAATTTTTTGTTGTGAAAGTGCCCAGGGGTGTGGTGAATGATCTGAACGGGTCAAAAACATCGGTCAATTACACCCTCCTTATCATAGAATCCGGCAGCCAAATTCAGTGAAAGGCATCCATTAATTTCCCAAGGAAGGCGTTTACATCAAAATCGGGAGATTCGGCCAGGCCGGTTCGCACCACCACCAGATCCCTGGAGGGGATGATGAAGACATGCTGTCCCTGATACCCATTGGCCGAATACAGGTCGCGGGGGGCATCGGGGTACTTGCCGCCGGCATTGAGCCAGAAATGCGCGCCGTACTCCCTGTCGGAATGTTCGGTCGGTCGCGCGACATAATCAACCCAGCCCGGGTCAAAGATGCGGGTTCCGTTCCAGTCGCCCCGGTGCAGGTACAACAGCCCGAATTTGGCCCAGTCGCGGGTGGAGGCCCACCCGTAGGAAGACCCGACAAAATTGCCCGAGAGGTCGGTCTCGATCAGCATGCTGTGCATCCCGATGCGGTCGATCAGTTCCCTGTAGGGATAGTTCAGGTATTCCTGGTCGTTGCCCAATTCCTGCCTTAGCAGCCCGGAAAGGAAATTGCTGGTGCCGGAGGAATAGTTCCAAATGGTACCCGGAGGGCCCACAACTTCCTTTTCAGGCTGGGCTTTCGACATATCCTCGCTCAGGAACAGCATGCGGGTCACATCCGAAATGCTGGAATAATCCTCATCCCATGCAAGGCCGCTCTGCATGCGCAGCAGGTCGTTGTAGGTAATGCCGCTTCGCGGATCGCCCTGCCAGGCCTTCCAGGCCACCGGGTCTTCCGGTTTGAGCAGCCCCTGATAAAACCTGATGCCGTACAGGGTGGCCAAAACACTTTTGGTCATCGACCACCCCAGGATGCGGGTATCGGGCGAAAAGCCATCGGCATAGCGCTCGGCAAGCAGATGGTCTTTATAGAGCACCAGCACGGTGCGCGTGCGTTGCCGCTCCGGATCGAGAAAGGCCTGGTCAAGGGCTTCCCCGAGTTTTTGGTAGTTCACCTCCGGAAATACGGTATCGCGCGGAGCGCCATGGCCGAAAGGGTAGGGGGTCGAATCGTAGACTACCACCCGTTCGGGTTTCAGGGTCGGGTAGTTCCCCATTTCACCCGATTCGGGCAAGAGGGCGCACCCCAGGCCCTCCCGGCAGAAGGCAATGCGGTTTTTCAGTCCCCAGACACTCGATTCGGCCTGGGTGTTTCGGGCCTGGTAATCCGTTTGGGACAGGGAGATCAAGGGCACATTGTGGTCCTGGGACAGGACAGACTCTGGGCTGCGCCCGGCCAGGTAGACCGTCGAGGCCATATTCTTGGAAGAATATCCACTGATGATGGTGAGTTTCGGATATTGCAGGTAAAGGGCGATCCCTACTACCGGGATCAGGAGCAGGCCGATTCGCTTGAGGGTTTTCATGGAGTACCAGGATTGAATGTCTGGGTATCTGCACGAAGATACATATTTGCCTGTTTCCCGGAGGCTTTGGGGAAAGGATGGGGTATAAGCCGGCGCCTGTGCAGGCGTTGGGAATATGACCGGAAAAAATTACATTCGTGGCATGCACCACTCCAACATGGCCCCCGGGGCCGTTTTATTGCTGCTTTTCCTGGCCCTGGCCGGTACGGGATGTCGCAGGGAAGACCGCTATGAGTGGAAGGAAATGGAGGTCATGGTAACCGCATATAATTCCGTGGCCTGGCAAACCGAGGGTAACCCTGCGCTGGCGGCTTGGGGCGACACCCTGTACCCGGGGTTGAACGCCGTGGCCGTGTCGCGCGACCTGATCGCACTGGGTCTGGAGCATGAAACACCCGTGCTGATCGAAGGCCTGCCCGATACCTTCCGGGTCAAAGACAAGATGAACGCCCGGTTCAGGAACCATATCGACATTTACATGGGGAACGATGTCAGAAAAGCCAGGGAGTGGGGAAGGCGCCGCCTGAAGATCCGGTATCGGGTACCTAAGGCACAGCCCGGTGACAGCACCCGTGCCCTTGAAAAATAGAGTTATGAAAAACTACCTTTCTGTTTTAGTTGCAGGCCTTATCCTGTTTATGGCGGGTGGGTGCGGGTCAACCCGGCCTATTGTGGTACAGCGGCCTATTGAATGGGATGAGGGGCGCATGGAACTTACCAGGGCCTACCTCGAATCGCGTTATGGCCTGTATCAGGAAGATGCCCGCATCCGGCCGCAGATGGTAGTGCTTCACTGGACGGCCATCCCCACCCTGGAAGGGTCGTTCCAGGCCTTTTTCCCAACCCGTCTTCCCGCAGCCCGGGGCGATATTTCCTCAGGCGGGGCCCTGAATGTTTCGGCCCATTACCTGGTCGACCGCGATGGCACCATCTACCAGCTCATGCCCGATACCCTGATGGCCCGGCATACCATAGGGCTGAACCATTGTGCCATTGGTGTCGAGAATGTTGGGGGAACCCCTGAAACGCCGCTGACTGCTGAGCAACTCAGGGCCAATGCCTGGCTGGTCCGAAACCTCGCCGGCCGGTACCCGATCCGCTACCTGATCGGGCATTACGAATACACCGCCTTCGAGGGCCACCCGCTCTGGCTCGAGCAAGACAGCGCCTACCGGACCGAAAAAACCGATCCCGGGCCCGGTTTCATGAAAAAAATCAGACATTCGCTCCGCGACCTGCCGTTGCAACCCGCTCCAAAACCCGACCCATTATGAAAAAAAGTTTGATGCTGGGCCTGATGGCCATTTGGATGATCCCCGCCTGTTCCCAGACCGAATCGTTTACCCAACGCTTTTACGAAACCTACGAAAACTACAAGGAACCCTCCCTGGGCAAACGGCGGATCAAGCATGCTGACCTGCAGCCCCTAATCGACGCCATTGCCGCCCGCCCTGAGTTTGAGGTACGTCGGGTGGGGTCTTCCCTGGAAGGTCGGCCATTACGGCTGGTCAGCGTTGGCAGGGGCGACACTGACGTCTTTCTGTGGTCGCAAATGCACGGGGATGAGCCCACGGCAACCCAGGCGGTCTTCGACATCCTCAACTTCCTGGCATCAGATGATTTCAAGGACGAAAAGGAGCAGCTGCTCAGCACCTTGCGGATCCATTTCCTGCCCATGCTGAACCCCGACGGGGCCGAAGTGTTCCAGCGGCGCAATACCCTGGGCATCGACATCAACCGCGATGCCCTCATGCTCCAGTCTCCGGAGGGGCAGACCCTGAAACGGGTCCGCGACAGCCTGGAAGCTGAATTCGGGTTTAACCTGCACGACCAGAGCCGGTATTACAACGCCGAGCGGACCCCGAAGCCCGCCACTATTTCCTACCTGGCCCCGGCCTACAACTATGAGAAGGAAGTCAATGAGGTTCGGGGGCGCGCCATGCAGGTGATCGCCTACATGAACCGCATCCTGCAGCAATACGCCCCGGGCCAGGTGGGGCGCTACAATGACGATTTCGAACCCAGGGCTTTCGGCGACAATATCCAGAAGTGGGGTACCAGTGCAATTCTGATCGAATCAGGCGGCTACCCGGGCGACCTCGAAAAACAGGAAATCCGCAAGTTGAATTACGTTTCCATCCTGTCGGCCATTTACGCCATCGGCTCAGGCAGCTACCGTGAACTTCCCCTCGAAGAATACTACGCCATTCCCGAAAACAACCGCATGTTGTTCGACCTGAAGATAGAAAGGGTCAGTTATCCCTTGCGGGGCTCAGAATACCTCATGGATTTCGGTATTTTCCAGCACGAGGTAGAAAAGGAAGGCTACCGCGATTTTTGGAACAGCAGCCGCATCGGCGATATGGGCGACCTCTCTACCTATTACGGATATGAAACCCTCGACGCTTCGGGCTATACCCTCAAAGAGGGCCTTGTTTATCCGGAGGTGCTCCCTGACGCAAAGGCCGCAGCCGGCCTTGATTTCTGGAAATTGCTGGCCCAGGGGATCACCTATTTGCGGGTGGCAAACCTCCCAAAGGAATTAAGCAGCTCGCCCTATCCGATCAACCTGGTTTCGGCCAGCTTTAAAGGCCCCGGCGGGAAATGGGATGTGGGTGACAACCCCACCTTTGTGCTCTGGAAAGACGGCAAGCCCGCCTTTGCGGTTGTCAACGGCTTTTTGCTTGACCTGGATGCGCGAAAAGGGGCCGTGAAGAACGGGATGGTATTCCGGTAAACGGGGGCCTGTTCCCCACATGAAAGGGCATCGCACACTGAATTCTCATGGAATAAAAAAGCCCCGAAAAGGGGCTTTAACATGCTTTCAAATAGGGAGCTATTCGCAACCCCCGGTAAACCCGTTGGCGCTGAAACTGGTCTGCACCGCTCCCTGCTGGGCCCCGCGCTGCACCCGTATCACCAGGTTGTTCTCTCCGCTGCCATCGCGCTTGGGGCTGCAGTATTCAAAAAGGTAATAACTGTTGGCCCGCTCAGAAACCTTCAGGGAAAGCTGGTTGAAAGTCACCTCGAGCTCTTCTTTGTTCCCGGCAAACACACTGTATGTTTTTCCGATCGCCTCGAGTACCTCGCTGTCGATCTCAGCACCCAGGCCGATCGTAAAAAAGGAGATGTTTGAATTTGCTTTCTCGACTGTCTCGAGCGCTTTGGCTTCGGTGTAGCGTGACGCCTGATCGGTACCGTCGGTGAAGATTACGACCGATGCCCCACCGATGGTGTTGTTCTTGGCACTGGCCTCAATCAGATCGGTGGCAATATCTGTGCTCTTGATGACGGCCCCGTACAGATCGGTAGATGGGTCGTTGCTGATACCACCGGAGATGGAGGCGATGGCAGCCTGCAGGTCTTCTTTGGAAGAGGTGAGGGGGTGGAGTTCGTGCAGTACGTCTTCCCCGTCAAACCAGTAAATGCCCATCTTGAATGACTCGGTGCTGACAGCCGGCATTACATTGTCGATAAAGCTGGTCGATGCCGATTTCAATTCATTCAGGCTGGCGCTGAGCACGCTGTTGCTCAGGTCGAGCACAAGCAGGGTGTGGTTCGTGAAAATCTGGGAATTCGGGGAAATGCGCGCCAGTGACTCCGAGGCTGAGATAGTATTGAAGCAGGCGTCGTTGCGTCCCTGTTCGTATATGGTGAACTGCTCGGCCGTGAGCCCCGCCACCGGATTTCCGGAGGCGTCGGAAACCCGGAAAAATATGGAAACCTTGCCCGGCAGGGTGGTATACTGGTCCTGAATGGAAAGGATAAGATCATTGGACCCGAAGTCAAGGCAATCGTCGGCGGGTTTGCCCAGTCCAAGGTCGCCATCGAGATTTAGATTCAGGGAAACGTCGTCATCGGAAGTGCCGCAGGAGGCCAGCATCGCAAAGGCGATTCCCGCCAATACGGTTCTTAGGAATTTCATTTTCATGGTTCTGTTAATTTCCATGGAAAACGGAGATTCAGGAGTTCTAGTATCTGAAGCCTCAGAAATTGGGCCCGCCCGGGCCGGTTCAACAACCAGATCCCAACCTGCCCGGCCTTCCCATGGCTCAAAAGTTATAATTGACAATCAGGCTTACGTGGAACATATCGACCTTGTTGAAGTAAAAATTCGGATTGTCAGGGATGTTGCCGTTTCCCGCCTTGTAGGTAAGCAACAATTCGGGCTTAAGGTTCGGGATTTTATCGAATTGAAAGAAAAGGTCCACATTGAGGTGGGTGTAGTCGGGAAAGGCGTATTTGTTTTGGAGCGCATCCTGCACAGAAGGCTTCCAGTGCCGGCCCAGGCTAACGATGGATTGCATGGTCAGGGCCTCCTTTTTCAAGAGGATGGGACGCTGATAGGTCAGCACCAGGGCATGGTTGTCGGCCGATCCCTCACTGCGCTCCAGCTTCTGGAAACTGAAAAAATATTCCCGTCCCCACTCGCGGGGAAACAGGAAGCGCCCCCCGGCCAAAATCCGGTCATACCCCAGTGAAAAGCCCGATTTTGGGGTGCCATACCGCAACATGACCCCCAGAACATCGGCCCTTTTCTGGTCAAAATAACGGAGGGAATCCACGGCATTGCCACCGTCGCCAACGCGCTGCTGGTGCAGCCATTCCATTTCCAGGCCCCATTTCGGGCTCAGCTCGAGCCGGGGTTTTATATACAGGGTGTTGGAGATATTGTCGGTGTAGTAGTTCCAGAGGCCCAGCCGCAGCGACGGGGCCAGTTTCAGGTCCCCGTTGACCACCACCACATAATCGGAACGGGTATTGCCCGGGTACAGGCTGGGGCGGCCTTCCGGATCGCGTCCGGCCGGGTAGGTGCCGATGCTTTCGCCCACTCCCCGGAATGATCCGGTGGAGCGGGGTGCCATCGCATTGAGGAGCCCCAGTTGCAGGGCCTGTTCCCCGCGCATGCGATGGGTGTACCAAAACCCCTGCACCAGGGTTGGGATCATGCGCCCGTCTTCCGGATTGATCTGGGGGGTGTTTATTTTCATCCTTCCAAGCCTGAAGGAGTGCCCGGGCCGGCTGTACGACAGATAGAGTTCTCCCAGTAACAGCACGACATCGTTGGAAAGGTCAAGGCGATCGAACAGGCCCTCTTCATAGCGGCTTAACCTTCCGGTGGCGGGGTCGGGAAGGGTCAGGTCCTGAAGGCCGAGGTTGTTCGAATTGTAAACAGCGGCCGCAACCTCCCAGGAAGCATTGAAATGAAAGGCGTACTTCAGGTGGCCTCCGGTAGCCAGGGCGTGATAATCCTTAAGGTCCCCATCGTTCACGGTGGCCATGTAAAAAGTCCTCCACTGGCCTGAAAGTTTTCCATATGCCTTTTCCTCAGGGATGTCCTGAGATCGGGCAAGGCCCGAAACTATCAGCCAGGTCAGAAAGAATGCCCGAAGATGTCTCAAGGCTATTGGGTTTTAGTGATGTTGTACTTCTCCTTGTAAAAGGCAATGATAGGGAGAAAGGGCCCGTATTTGTGCTGCTCTGCCGTGAATTCATCGGCCCAGGGCCCATATGGGGTCGAAACCGGTTTCAGCTTGCGGTCCGGATAATCTTCCTCGGTGCCGGGCTTATGGGGCCGCTCAAAACTGTTGATATACGCGGCCACGTCGAAGGCCTCCCCGTCGCTCAATTTTGGGGTGTCTGGTGTGGCCATCCCCAGGGGCATATTGCTGCGGATGAATTCGGCGGCGGTGATCACCCGGTGCATGCCCGCCCCGTCATTATAGCTGTCAGGGCCCCATAGCGGCGGATACAGGTATCCCCCCGCAGGATTCGCAATCCCCTGTCCGCCGGTGCCGTGGCACAAGGCACAATCGCGCTCATAAACCCCTTTCCCGGCTTGCAGGTCAGCAGCCCGTTCGGGGAGCTGGATGGGGGCGTATCCTTCATATTCCTTTTCCTTTCCGGCAGGCAAGTCTTCACCCAGCCATTCCATATAGGCCACTATGGCCTGCATGGGTTCCGAATCATCGGGAAGTGGCCTGCCGTTCATGCTGCGTTCCATGCAGCCGTTAATGCGGTCTTCCAGGCTGCCGATCCGGTTGAAACGACCCCCGAATTGGGGGAAACGGGATGCCACCCCAACCCAGGAAGCCGAGCCGGCCTGGGTACCACCCTTCAAATGACAATTGGTGCAGGAGAGGTTGTTGCCGGTATAGCGGTTCGAGGGGTCTTCTGCCCGGGGGCCCATCATTTGGGGGCTTTCTGAGATGAGCTGGTATCCGCGCCTGACTAATGGGCCGGCGCTTTCCCATTCAGTGAGAATGTTTCGGGGATGCCACTCGTCTGTTGCCCGGGCAGGAGGGATTTCAGCAGAACCTGATGGGGTGGGGCGGTAAGTGATCAATCCTATGAAAAGCACCCCAATCAGGCCGAATACGATCAAAAACAGCATCATGAGCCTGCGGGCCAGGTATCGCACTGATTCCATTCTGAAGCGGTTGCTAAGGAGACTGATTTAACAAAGGGTGAAATTCGGGTATATTTCTGAAGCAATCAGTAACATTGGTGACACAGGAAGCCCGGGGCCGCCGCCAACAGCAGTTCTTTTCACCCCGGCAGGAAGCTCCCAAACAATATGTTAAAGCACCTTGGCCTCCTCCGATTTTTTGTAACTTTAAGCCGACCGCTCTCTGACCGGAGATCCAAAGGCCTTGGCCTTTACGGGCAATTTGAGAAAGTTGGAACTGCTATGACTGTACTTTTATTTGGTGTCACCCGCGATATCGTTGGCAATGCGAGCCTTTCCATCCCGGTTTCAAAGGCTGCAGACCTCGAAACGGTGGGCGCATTGAAGGCCTATTTAAAAGAAACTTACCCATCCCTGGGCGGGCTAAGCTCCCTGGCGGTGGCCGTCAACAAGTCGTATGCCTTTGATTCCGACCCCTTGGGCCATGAGGATGAAATTGCACTGATTCCACCGGTGAGCGGGGGCTAAACTGTCTGACATGCTGATTGACAACCACAACAGGGTCATTAATTATGTACGGCTGGCTGTAACGGACCGTTGCAACCTCCGTTGCAATTACTGCATGCCCGAAGAAGGCATCGCCTTTTCCAGCAGGGATTCCCTGCTTAGCATCGATGAAATGAAGCGGCTCTGCCGAATCCTGGTCGGAAAAGGGGTTGACAAGATCCGGATTACCGGGGGCGAACCTTTTGTCAGGAAAGACCTGATGCAGTTGCTGGAATACCTCTCCGGGCTTTCTCCCCTCAAGGAAATTTCGATCACCACCAATGCCACCCTGATCGGGCCCCACATCGAGCGGCTCGAAGCACTTGGCATCAACAGCGTGAACGTAAGCCTTGACGCCATTCGGCCCGATTCTTTTGCACGCATTACCCGTCGCGATTATTTCCATACGGTCTACGAGAACCTCATGCGCCTGATCGATTCGCGCATGGAGGTACGTGTCAACTTTATTGTACTGGAGGGTCAGAACGAGGAAGATATTTACCACATGATGGAGTTTCAGGAGAAATACCCGGTCCGGGTCCGTTTCCTGGAAGAAATGCCTTTTAATGGCGGCAGCCGCGATTTTGTGAAACTCAAATGGAACCACCGGAAAATCCTGGAGCACATTAGCCAGCGGTATCCGGAATTTGAAAAACTACCGGCCCCGCTTACCTCCACCTCCGTGAATTATCAAATCCCGGGTCACAAGGGATCCTTTGGGATCATCCCTTCATTCAGCCGTACCTTTTGCGGGAGCTGCAACCGCCTGAGGGTGACAGCCACAGGCGACCTGATTACCTGCCTTTACGGGAAGCCGGTTGGCAGTTTGCGATCCCCCCTCCGCTTTGCAGACGAAGATGCCGTCGTGGAGGAAATCCTTGTCAGGGCAGTGGGCTCGCGCGCCCGTGACGGGTTTGAGGCGCAGGAGCAATTCGGCCCCATCTTTGGCAGTTCGATGACCTCCATTGGGGGCTGATTGCACGCCAAAAAAACGAGAGGAGAATTGATATGAGTTCAGCAGCTGGGATTTATGGTTTGGTGCTGGCCGGCGGCCAAAGCCGCAGGATGGGACAAGACAAGGGCCTGCTTGACTACCATGGAAAACCCCAGCGCGATTACATGTACGAACAACTCGCGCCGCTTTGCCAAAAAGTTTACATGAGCATCAGGCCGGGGCAGGAAGGCACGCTGCCCGGCGGGATGCCGTACATCCTGGATGAAAACCTTTACAGGGGCCCGTTCAATGGCCTCCTGTCGGCCCACCATCAGTTCCCGGAAGCAGCCTGGCTGGTGGTTGCCTGTGATCTGCCCCTGATGGGCTCCCGGGCTTTGCGATACCTGCTCGACCAGAGGGACCCGGAGGCCCAGGCCACGGCATTTGCCACCCATAAATCGGGCCTTCCCGAACCGCTGGCGGCGATCTGGGAACCCACAGCCCTGAAACAGGCTATTGCCTTTCTGGAGTCGGGTGAAAGCACCTGTCCCCGAAAATTCCTGATCAACACAAATACCCACCTGGTCTTCCCGGAGGATGACCTGTGGCTGGCTAATGCCAACGTGCCGGAAGAGTATGAAATGCTGCAGGAAAAACTGAATCGTCCATGAACGATCTGAGGTACGACCGACAAATAAAACTTGAAGGTTTCGGCAGCCGCGGGCAGGAGCAATTAAGCAAGGCCCGGGTTCTGGTGGTCGGGGCCGGAGGGCTTGGTGTTCCGGTCTGCCTCTACCTAAATGCCATGGGGGTGGGAACCCTCGGCATCGCAGATGGCGACACGGTGGAGCGCACCAACCTGCACCGGCAACCTGCCTACCGCCCCGAAGACCAGGGCAAATTGAAGGTGGCTGTTCTGAAAGAAGTCCTGGGCAGGCAGAACCCGGCTACCCGGATCATCACCCACGAATTGTTTCTGGGGCCTTCCAACGCCCTGGAACTCCTGGAAGCCTACGACCTGGTGGTGGATGCCACCGACCGGATCCCGACCCGCTATCTGCTCGATGATGCCTGCGCCATTCGGGATATCCCCTGGATATATGGGGCCCTGCACGGTTTTGAGGGGCAGCTGAGCGTTTTTAACTACCAGGGGGGGCCAACCTATCGCTGTCTTTTTCCGAACATTCCCCGGCAGGGTGAAATCCCAGACTGCAATCAATTGGGGACCCTCGGGATCCTCCCGGGGATCATCGGCAGCCTGCAGGCTTTGGAAGCTGTCAAGGTGGTTTGCGGCCTGGGGGAGGTCCTCTCCGGGAAGCTGTTGCTCTTCAATGCCCTCGACCAGGAATCCCGGATCATCCGGTTCAGGAAGGACCCTTTCCAGGCCGTCCGTGAAATACACGACGCGTCCCACTATGCGCCTGACCTCTGCGATGCAGGGGCCAGTTTGTCCCTCTCAGAATACCGGGAGAAAATCCAGGGGCGCACCCCTCATATGCTCGTAGATGTGAGGGAGCCCCATGAATACGAGGCCGGCCACTTGCCCGGGGCCGTAAATATTCCCCTGATTGCCCTTGACGCTTCCCTGGAGACCCTCGATGTGCCCCGGGAACTCTACTTTATATGTCACTCCGGAAGCCGGAGCGCACAGGCATACCGCATTTTGAAGGGCCGGTTGGCGACAGCCAGCATCCGCTGGATCGAGGGCGGCATGCGCGACCTCCGGGCCTAGCCTTTAGCCAACATCCGGAAATCAGGCAAAATCCTTTTGTCTTCCGAAGCGAATGAAGCGGCAGAAGTACCGGAAATTGCCGTTGTACCAGATCGCGAAGATAAAAACCGTATACAGCAGCCAGTCGGGAAGCACGGCGGTGGCGTAGTACGTTTTCAGGATCAGCAGGGCCATGGCTGCGCTCGCGACCCCCAGGGAGATCCATGTCCGCTTTCCCCTTTGGTTTAACACGATCATCAGCAAGATGACCGCCCCCATCACGGGTTTTGCGTGCAGCAAAACAGGGACCAGGTGCTCGTTGTCAATGTCGAAGAACAGGACCATGGCACTCATATAGGCGGTCAGGCACAACGGGCACTTGGGGATCAGAATCAGAAGGAGGGTGGAAAGGAACGACATAGATCCATTGGCCCCTGCAGCCCTGCCACGGGGAACGATCTTTGTCTTGCAGCATTTGGTGCCGGCAGGTTCCATCTTCGGTCATTCAAAAACGCGTCCTATAAGGTACGAAAAGATACGTTTCCCCCTTCATGAATATATTTTTGCCCTGGGGGAGCACCAAAAAGCCATCGGTCTGCACCAGGTTCGCAAAGTCTCCGGAACCATTGCCGATCACGGGGTCTGCCTCCAGCACGCCTTCGGGGGTGCTTTTGAGGCGGGCCTCGAGAAAATAAGTCAGGTTGGGATCGAACCTGACCTCTTTCCCGAGCCTGGCATAGAGGGGGGGCGTTTCAACCCCCAGGCATTTATCGAGCCAGAATCTCAGGTACACATAGACGCAAACAAAGGATGAAACCGGGTTTCCGGGCAGGGCAAAAATCACGTTCCCGGTTTTTCGGGTGCCAAACCAAAAAGGTTTCCCCGGCCTTTGCTGGATTTTGTGGAAGTGCTTGTTCACTTCCAGGGCGTCGAGTACCTCTGGCAGGTAATCGAACTTGCCTTTGGACACGCCTCCCGTAAATATTAGCAGGTCATGCGATTCCAGGAGTTCCGATATCTCCCGTTCCATGGCTTCCCGGTCGTCTGGCAGGTGCAACAGGTCGGCATGCATGCCCCATGTCTTCAGGGTGCTCTGAATTCCATAAATGTTGGAGCGCCTGATTTGGTGCAATTCAGGGATCTGCCCGATCTCGACCAGTTCATCCCCGGTCGATACGATTGCGGCCCGGGGAAGTTTCCTGACCTGCAGGACTTCTTTGCCAACCGCTGCCGCAATATTGATCTCGGCGCTTGACAGGAGTCGCCCGCTGGGAACGATTACGGCTCCCTGCGGCAGGTCGATCCCCCTGAAATGAATATTCTGCCGGGGTTTCAGGCTATCGATCACAACCCGGGCCGAATTGCCCGTGATTTCGATATCTTCATAGCGGACCACTGTATCGGTGTTTTCCGGTACGATGGCGCCGGTCATGACCTCAATGCAGTGACGGGGATCGTTCAGGCTCTGGCGCGGGCTGCCTGCCGGGGCGATCCCTTCAATTTCAAATTTGCGTACCCCGCTATCAAAAACTTCATGGCAGAGGGCTATGCCATCCATGGTCACCCGGTCAAAAGGGGGGAAGTCGCGGTCTGCAATCAGGTCTTCTGCCAGGTACTGCCCGATGCAATCCGGCAGGGACCTTGCCTCTGCGGGAAATCTGACGGCGTGAGCCTCCAGAATCGCAAGGGCTTGCTCAAATGTTACGAAAGTCGTGTCCATATCCGTTTTCAGTTTCACCCCTTGCAGCCTGAACACCTGCCGGGAGATGGCCTGCTGTCCTTTTCCCCGATCCTGAAAGCAGGCATGAAGCCCGTCCATGCCGTCGCCAAAGAACACGGGAGTGAAAATATAAGGATAATTGGATATATTAGGGCTACTTTCCGGGAAGGGAAACGGAAGGCTCTTTTCAACGGGAAATCTCCTTGCTGATGAAAACGTTCGCGCCTCTCTGCCTGGTTACCCGGCCAAACCCGTAAAGACTGACGGCAGCCTGCCACCTTGCGACTCCCATCTCCGGTTTTTTGGCAGGCTGTGTTTCTCAACAATAGGAACGGAAATGAATAAATGATATGAAAGAGATAAAATCAATCCTGAAACTGTATAATGCCCTCAAAGGTTCCGAAGAGCGCTGCGCCATCGCCCAGGTGGTTCGCGTAGAGGAATCGTCGTACCGGCGCGAAGGGGCGCGCATGCTCGTGTTCGAATCCGGGGTCTTCGAGGGGGGCATCAGCGGGGGTTGCCTGGAAGGCGATGCCCTGCAGCGGTCCCAGATTGCGATCCTGAAGCAGGAGCCGTCTATTGTGACCTATGATACCTCCCGGGAAAAGGAAATCGGGGTGGGCCTGGGATGCAACGGGATCATCGATGTGCTGATTTCACCCCTCTCGGATGATTCCCCCCTGATCCCGATGCTGGAGAAATGCGTGGCCGAAAGGGACGAGCACCTCATAGTAACGGTGACCTCGCTTCGGGGCGAACTGGATTCGGTTGTACTGGGCCAGAGCTTTTATTATGATTCCCGGAGGTCAGAACTGGAGCACTGCCCTGAGGGGGCGTTCCGCGAATTCATCCTTGAACGCATCGGCGAGGTGCTCAGGAACAAAAAATCGGCGACGTATTCGTTCCAAGCCGGGGAGGCAGGCGCCGAGGTTTTCGTCGAGCTGATCCCGCCGCAGGTCCACCTGGCCCTCTATGGCGATAACTACGATGTGTACCCCCTCATCGAAATGGCCCGCGTCATGGACTGGGAAGTGAGCCTGGTGGGAAACATCCAGAAACTGAAAAAGGACAAACTCCATTCCGTGGCCAACCTGTACCCGAAGGAACTCGAGGCACGGCCTGAAATCGACCATCGTACGGCTGTGCTGCTGATGGCACACGATTTCAAGACCGATTCGGCCAACCTGCTGGAACTGATCCATTCCCCGGCGCCCTATATAGCCTCCCTGGGGCCCCGGAAGCGGTTCGAAAAAATGCTCGCCGAATTCAAAAGCCGCGGGATCGGATTTACTGCAGGGCAAATGGCCCGCATTTACGCCCCCTGTGGCCTGGAAATCGGGGCCAATACCCCTGAAGAAATCGCGACAAGCATCTTTGCTGAGATTCTGGGTGTTTTCGCCGGGAAGACCGGGGGCATGCTCCGCGACAAAAAGGGGCCCATCCACGAAAGGGCTTAGCAGCACAGGCCTATTTGCGCCGTTCCCACATGATGTTGCTCTCCCGCAGCCTGCCGACGGTTTCGGCTATGACCCCGATGGCTTGGTCTACATCTTCGCGGGTCGTGTACCTGCCCAGGCTCAATCTCAGGGAGGCATAGGCAAGGGTGCGATCCATCCCCATGGCCAGGAGCACATGTGACGGTTCTACAGAAGCTGAATTGCAGGCAGAACCATTTGACACCGCAATTTTGCCGCCAAGGGCAGCGAGCAGGCCAGCCCCGTCTACAAACGGAAAGGAGATGTGCGCCGTATTGGGCAGGCGCTGACCCGCCCGATTGTTCGAAACGGCGAGTTCTATGCCTAAGAGCCCCGTTTCGAGCTGGTCTCTCAACACGCGGATGCGTTCCTGTTCTTCCCTCAGGTTCTCAACCGAAAGGCGGATAGCCCGGGCCAGGCCTGAGATCAGGGGGGTATTGATGGTGCCCCCCCTTTGTCCTTTTTGCTGCCCGCCCCCGTGTATCAGGGCCGGGAGCACATCCCTGCCGGTGTTATTTTTTATATAGGTCAGGCCGATTCCCTTCGGGCCATATATTTTGTGCCCGGAAAAACAGGCGAAATCTACCTGATCGAGCACCCCTTCCAGCGGGACCTTGCCAAGGGCCTGGGTGGTATCTGAGAAGAACAGGGTGCCATTGGCCCGTGCCAGGGCGGCTATTTCATCCAGCGGCTGAATGACGCCGGTCTCATTGTTGGCGTACATCACGGCAGCCAGAATGGTGCCGGGGCGAAGGGCTTTTTTGAATGCTGCCACATCGACCAGGCCATCTGGGCCTACATCCAGATACGTAACTTCATAACCATCCTCTTCGAGGGCGGCACAGGTATCGAGCACGGCCTTATGTTCGGCTTTGGTGGTTATGATATGTCTGCCTTCCGCGCCCTTTTTCCGGGCAACGCCTTTCAGGATCGTATTGATGCTTTCGGTCGATCCGGAGGTAAACACAAGGTCATCGGGCGAAACCCCCAGGAGTGTCGCAATCTCGCTGGTTGCCTCTTCCACGGCCGTGCGGGCCAGCCAGCCATGTGCATGGCTGCTCGACGGATTGCCAAAGTGCTCCCCGAAGTAAGGGAGCATGGCATCTACCACTTCGCGGGCACAGGGCGTCGTCGCATTATAGTCAAAATATAGCCTCGAATCCATGGCAGGCCATTTGCAGATTAGTCCCTAAAAATACGTCTAATTGCAGTAATGGAACCGAAGATCAGAAGATGCCTCCTATATCTCAAAATGTGCAAGCTTAATATATTGTTAAATAAGCAACAGATCCTCATAAGAATTGTCGCATCCCAAAAAATGGAGTATATTTAAGGATAATCTTTTAACAAAATCCCAAAAGCACAAGTATGATACCAGCCAAATTTACGTATCACAGGGCAAGCTCCCTCAAGGAGGCGATTTCCCTTGCGGAAACCCTGGGGGAAGAAGCCAAGTTCATGTCTGGAGGGCATAGCTTGCTTCCCATGATGAAGCTGCGTTTCGCAACTCCCGAACACATTATTGACATCAGCAAAATCGAAGGCCTCTCGTTCGTGAAAGAAGAAGGGGATTTGTTGAAAATCGGGGGCCTGACTACTCAGACAGAATTGGAGCACTCCAGTCTGATCAAGAAGAACTACCCGATTTTCTCGGATGCGATCAAGCTCACGGCTGACCCTTCTGTGCGCAATGTTGGGACCATTGGGGGCAATATTGCCCACGGCGATGCTGCCAATGACCAGCCGGCCCTGATGCTCGCCATGCGCGCCACCATCATTGCAGAAGGTCCTGACGGCAGAAAGACCATTCCGATCGATGAATTTTTCCACGGGTTCTATATGACTGCCCTCGAACCGGCTGATGTGCTTGTGGAAATCCACGTGCCCAGGGCCAAAAAGCACAGCGGGGGAGCGTACTACAAAATGGAACGCAAAGTGGGAGACTACGCCACCGCAGGAGTTGCTGTCTATCTGGAGCTGGATGATGACGGGGTTTGCCGTGAAATCGGCATCGGCCTGACCAATGTTAGCGCGGTACCCATGCGCGTCGACCGGGCAGAAGATCTGCTGAGAGGAAAGCCCATCACCCCTGACCTTATCGAACAGGCAGGGGCCATGGCCGCTGAAGACTGCGAACCCACTTCAGATCTCAGAGGCTCGGAGGCCTACAAGAGATCTCTGGTACATACCCTAACGAAAAGAATGTTGAACAAGGCTTTGGAAAGAGCAGGTCAATAAACCAACTACCCATGAAACACGAAATCACACTGAAGATCAATGGACAAACCGTTACTGCAGAGGTGGATTCCCGTCTGCTCTTGGTGCATTTTATTCGGGAACACCTGAGCATGACCGGAACCCATATAGGCTGCGACACCAGTAACTGCGGAGCCTGCACGGTGCTCTTGAACGGAAATTCCATAAAATCATGCACTTACCTGGCCGTACGGGCCGACGGGGCAGAAATCACCACCATCGAAGGCCTGGCGGCCGAAGGCAGCAACCATCCCATACAACAGGCTTTTCACGATCAGCATGGCCTGCATTGCGGGTTTTGCACCCCGGGCATGATCTTGCGGACGGTTGATCTGCTGAAGCACAACCCCAACCCCACCGAAGAAGAAATAAGATGGGGCATCTCCGGAAACCTGTGCCGTTGCACCGGTTACAATAACATTGTCAAGGCAATCCAACAGGCGGCCCGGGAAATGAAAAAGGAAAAACAACCAGCAGTCTAACCTCAAAAAGCAAAGAATCATGTTTAAATGCAAAACATCAGCAGAGGTTGGCGGAATGGGTCACTCTGTAAAAAGGAAAGAAGACGCCCGTTTCCTTCATGGAAAGGGGAAATATGTCGATGACGTCAAACTGCCCGGCATGCTCCACATGGTCATGGTACGCAGCCCGTATGCCTATGCCAGGATCAAGAGCATCAATAAAGAGTCGGCCCTGGCAGTTGAAGGGGTACTCGCCGTAATTACCGGCGAAGACCTCGCCCAGTACAACCTGCACTGGATGCCCACCCTGCTGTCTGATACCCAGATGGTGCTGCCGACCGATACGGTCATGCACCAAAACCAGGAGGTCTGTGCCATCATCGCCACAGATCGCTACGCTGCGGCAGACGGGGCAGACGCCATTGAAATCGAATATGAGCCCATGGCGGCGATCGTAGACCCGTTCAAGGCCCTCGACAAGGATGCACCTTTGTTGCGCCCCGACAAGGAAGGCCAGAAAGACAACCATATCTATCACTGGGAACGCGGCAACCGCGAGAAGACAGAGGCGGCCATTGCCAAAGCCGACGTGGTGGTGACTGAACGGATCCACCTGCCCCGCATCCATGTGGCTTCCATCGAAACCTGTGGCTGCGTGGCGTCCTATGATAAGGATACCCAAAAGCTTGTGGTGTATCTGACCACCCAGGCGCCCCACGCTATCCGCACGGTCGTGGCTTTGGTAGCCGGGCACGTGGGGTTGTCAGAAGAGAAAATCCGCATCATTTCCCCCGATATCGGAGGAGGTTTCGGCGGAAAAGTACCCGTTTACCCGGCATATGTAGTGGCCATCGCCGCCACCTTCCTGATCGGCAAGCCGGTAAAATGGATCGAAGACCGCTCTGAGAACCTT
>CAYWZF010000054.1:0-17925 GCA_964461555.1 uncultured Robiginitalea sp.
GTTGCGGGTGGGCTACGCCGTTGCCCTGCCAGAGACCCTGAACCGGCTTCAGGCCATTACCCGGGCCGGCATGGGGATTTCGGCGGCCTCCATCGCAGCCGCACGCGCCAGCATGGACGATGTAGCCTTTCTCGACCGCTGCCGTGACCTGAATGCCACGGTGCGCGCCTATGTATATGGCTCCCTGAAAGGGATGGGGCATGAGCCGGTCCCTTCCTATACCAGTTTCATGATTTTCCCGATAGCCCTGGAAGGACGTGAGTTCCTCGAGAAAATGGGGGCTCACGGGGTAGGGGTGCGCGCCTTCCGGTTCATGGACCGAAACTGGTGCCGGGTGAGCATGGGCACCCGGGAAGAGATGGACCTTTTCCTGGGGGCCGTTCGCAAAACGCTGGTGTAGTCCCCAACAAACGATGCGGCTATGAACCCTGCCCTGCAAAAGACCCTGGAGCTCCTGCTCATCATCGGGATTGGCGTGCTGCTGCAGCGCAAGCTGTCGGGAAAGGCACAGCTCGAGGGGGTCAAGGTGATCATCCTGAATGTGGCCCTCCCGGCCACCATTTTTCTGGCCCTGCTGAAGGTCGAGCTCGATGCAGCCCTGCTTTTCCTGCCCGCCCTGGCGCTGGGCTTCAACCTGTTCCTTTTCGCTGCCGTGCATTATACGATCGGGTTTTTTGCACCCGCATATGACGGCCCCGCCCGGCGCACCCTGGCCATGTTGCTGCCCTCCCTGGCCCCGGGTCTTTCCTGTTTCCCGTTCATCATGGCCTATCAGGACGATTCGAGCCTGGCCCTGGCTGCCCTGGCCGATGTGGGGAACAAGTTCTTTGGCCTGATCATGCTGTATTTGCTGGCGATGCACTGGTATCGTGCCCGGGCCCTTAAAAAAGATTCCCGGCAGGGCGCCGGGAACCTCAGGGGCCTGCTGGCCTCCCTGTTGCGAGAACCTGTCAACCTTGTTATAGGCGTAGCCCTGATCTTGTTGATCGCAGGGCTGGACCTGGAAAGCCTCCCCGGGGTGATAACCGCTACCGTCAATCGTTTCAGTGTGATGATGGTAGCCCTGGTTTTGTTATTCATCGGGATGGCAGTGCGCGTAAGCCGAACCGACCTGCGCGACATCGCCATACTGCTGAGCTGGCGATCCGGGCTGGCCCTGTTGTTCTCGTCTGTCTGCGTCTTGCTGAGCCCGGGCCTTGCCCCGGCCATGGTCTTGCTGCTGGTCGTTTTCCCGCAGAGCTCCTGCAGTTTCTGGCCCTTTGCCCACATGCACCTGGTGGCGAAGCTGGAAGAAAATCAACCCGTGGCCCGACCTACCTTCAACCTTGATTTTGGGGTAAACGTACTGGCCTGTTCCCTGCCCTTTTCCAGCCTTATGATCTTGCTGATCTTCAACTTTGGGGAATACTTCACCGATCCGGCCCTGCTGGCCGGTGCCGGCGCGGCGCTGGTGCTGGTCCCGCTGCTGGCCCGCTTCGGTTTCCGCGCCGCGCGCAGGGTTCGCAATGGCATTCCCGAAAATGTGCTTCCCTGAGTATCCCCGCGATCAGATATACTGGTTCAGGATGTTCTCGTACAGTTCCTGCCGCCCGCTGACGGGCTCGATGTCGGGTTGTGCTTCGGCGATGGCGCGCAGGTCTTCGAGCGACAGCTTTCCGGTTTCGAATTCCTTCCCTTTGCCACTGTCGAACGAGGCGTAGCGCTCTTTGCGCATTTTCAGGAAATCCGATTCTTCCCGGATCGCCTGGGCCGCCAGCAGGGCCCGGGCAAAGGCATCCATCCCGCCGATATGGGCGTAGAAGATGTCGGCCAGGTCGGTGGAATTCCGCCGGATCTTGGCGTCGAAGTTCACGCCGCCCCCCTGGAAGCCCCCGGCCTGCAGAATGACCAGCATGGCCTGGGTGAGCTCATACACGTCTACGGGGAACTGGTCGGTATCCCAGCCGTTCTGGTAATCGCCCCGGTTGGCGTCAATGCTGCCCAGCAGCCCGTTGTCGGCAGCCACCTGCAATTCGTGCTCGAAGGTGTGCTGGGCCAGGGTCGCATGGTTGACCTCCACATTCAGCTTGAAGTCGCCGAGCAGGTCGTACTTGGTCAAAAAGCCGAGCACGGTGGCCGCATCAAAATCGTACTGGTGCTTGGAAGGCTCCATGGGTTTGGGTTCGATGAAGAAAGTGCCCTTGAAGCCCTGTTTGCGCGCGTAATCGCGGGCCATGTGCAAAAAGCGGGCCATGTGGTCCTGCTCCCGCTTCATGTCGGTGTTCAGCAGCGACATATACCCCTCGCGCCCGCCCCAGAAGACGTAGTTCTCCCCGCCGAGCTTGATGGTGGCATCGAGGGCATTTTTCACCTGGGCCCCGGCTGCAGCCACCACGCGAAAATCGGGGTTGGTGGCGGCCCCGTTCATGTAGCGGGGATGGCTGAAGCAGTTGGCCGTGCCCCAGAGGAGCTTCACCCCGGAGGCCTTCATTTTTTCCCGGGCGTAGTCGGTGATCAGCTCCAGGCGCTTCTCCGATTCAGCCAGGGTGGCTCCCTCGGCGATGAGGTCGAAGTCGTGGAAGCAGTAATAGGGCGCCCCGATCTTGGTGATGAATTCGAAGGCGGCGTCCATCTTGTCGCGGGCCTGCCTGATCGGGTCCTGGCTTTCCAGCCAGGGGAAGCGCTGGGTGGGGGCCCCGAACGGATCGGCTCCCACCCCGGTAAAGGTATGCCAGTAGCAGATGGCGAACCGGAAGTGGTCTTTCATGCTCTTGCCGCCCACCATGCGGTTCTCGTCGTAGTATTTGAACGCCAGGGGGTTGTCGGAGCCTTTCCCCTCGAAGGGGATCTTGCCGATGTCCTTGAAATACGTTTTGTCTCCAGTAGTGATCATTGGGTATGGTGTTTTAGTTGTTCTGTCAGTTCTTGCTTCCATCCGGCATATGCCTCCCGGTAGGGCCCTGCTTCCGGCAGGGGTTCATAGCGGAGCTGGACGGCATCGGTGGCGGTGGCTTCGGCCATGGAGGGGAAGGCCCCGGCAGCTACCGCAGCCGCCCGTGCGGCCCCGGCCGCCCCTGTAGTGGCCACCATTTCGATGGAAGACCCGGTAAGGGTGGCGATGGTTTCCGAGAAGGCCCGGGCCCGGAACAGGTTGTCGTTGCCGGCCCGTATTTTCTGGAGGGGCACCCCGTCTTGCTGCAGGATTTCCATGCCGTAAACAAAGGAGAATGCAATGCCCTCCAGGGCGGCCCGGTACAGGTGCGGGCGCCCGTGCAGGTTGAAATCAAGGCCGCTGATGCGGGCGCCGACACGCGCATTGCCCAGCATGCGCTCGGCCCCGTTGCCAAACGGGTAGATCCGCAGGCCTTCGCATCCTACAGCCACCGATTCACCCTGCCGGTTCATTTCCGGGTAGTCTAGGCCGGGCGAAACATTTTGCTGTATCCAGCTGTATTGGATCCCCGTGCCGTTGATGCACAACAGCTTTCCGATGCGCGGGGCCCCGGGCCGGTGATTTACGTGGGCAAAATTGTTGATGCGGCTCATCTCGACGGTTTGGGTGCGGTCGGTCACGGCGTAGACCACCCCGGATGTGCCTCCGGTAGCGGCCACCTCGCCCGGTTCCATCACGTTCAGCGCCAGGGCATTGTTGGGCTGGTCACCGGCCCGGTAAAGCACCGGTATCCCTTCCGGCAGGCCAATCTGTCGGGCACCTTCTGCACTGAGTTTGACCTGTTCCCCGAAGGTGGGGACCAGTTCGGGCAGCAATGCCCCGTCAATGCCTGCGGCATCGAGCAGCCACCAGGCCGGCTCGTGCGCGCTGAAGTCCCACAGGATGCCTTCTGAAAGGCCTGAGGCGGTAGTGGTGCACTGCCCGGATAACCGCATGGCGATGTAGTCGCCCGGCAACATGACCTTGTGGATGCGCGCGTATTGCTCCGGTTCGTGCCGCTTGACCCAGAGCAGCTTGGAAAGGGTAAAATTTCCGGGGGCGTTCAGCAGGTGTTCCCGGCAGGCGGCTTCCCCCACCTCCGCCAGCAGGTCTTCCCCGCTTGCCACAGCGCGGCTGTCGCACCAGATGATGGAAGGGCGCACCACTTCCAGGTCGCGGTCTACCGCCACCAGGCCGTGCATCTGGTACGAAATCCCGATGCCGCCCACCTGATCGGGCGAGATCCCGGTGGTTTGCAACAGCTCCCGGGTGGCCTGGATGGCGTTCTTCCACCACAGCTCCGGGTCTTGTTCTCCCCACCCCGGTTGCGGGGCAGAGATGGGCATTTCCCTCTTGGGGGACTGCACCCGCCCCAGCTCGGAACCCCTGTCGGAATCGACCAGGGCGGCCTTCACCGAAGAGCTGCCTATATCGTAACCAATCCAGTACATAATTGCTTTGGGTAACCCGGTCGGGCTCAAAGGGCGCCGGGCCGGTTTCAGCCCTTTAAAGTCCGTATATATTCCGAATTCCGCAAATTCCCGAGGGAAATTTTCAATCCCTTTCCGTTGCGTTACACCCGCAACAAACCCGCCTTTCCCGGCTTGCGGATTTTCCTTAATTTTCACGGATTATGGAACCACACGCACCGATTTGCCATGGAAGCAGGAATCGCCTTTTGACCAGGTGGTTGCCGCTGATGGCCCTTCTGGTCGCACAGCTGCTGCCGGCCCAGCCGGGCGGGGCAGCCGGCTATGACCTCTGGCTGCGTTTCCGGCCCGTGGAAGACCCTGCCCTGGCCACTGCCTACCGCGAGGCGCTCGGGGGGATCTGGATGCAGCCCCGGGGCGCTACCCAGCAAATCGTTTGGGACGAACTCACCCGGGGCCTGGGCAGCCTGCTCGCGCGCCCGCTGGAAGAAAAATTCTTCACATCAGGGCAAAACCTGCTTGTGGTGGGCACCCCTGAGCAGTTGCCCGGGGAGATTCGGGAAAAAATCCCGGCCGGGTCGCTCCCTGAGGAAGGCTTCCTGATCCGGGAACTCCCAATGGGCCCGAACCGCCACCTGGTGCTGACGGCCGGAGGTGACCGGGGCCTGCTGTACGGCGCCTATCGGTTGCTGCGGTGGCTGCAGATGGGGGGACCCCTGACAGGAATAGACCTGAGAGATGCCCCGAAGACGGCCCTGCGCATGCTCAACCACTGGGACAACCTCGACCGCACCGTCGAGCGGGGCTATGCAGGGGCATCCATCTGGAACTGGCACACCCTGCCGGGCTATATCGACCCGCGCTATACCGATTACGCCCGGGCCAATGCCTCCCTGGGGATCAATGCCACCGTGGTCACCAACGTCAACGCGAATGCCCTGGTGCTGACCGCCCCCTATCTCGGGAAAGCCCGGGCCCTGGCAGATGTTATGCGCCCCTACGGGATCAGGCTGTTCCTGACCGCCCGCTTTTCGGCCCCTATCGAGATCGGGGGCCTGCCAACAGCCGATCCCCTCGACCCGGCCGTGCAGGCCTGGTGGCGCGAAAAGGCCGATGAAATTTACACCCAAATCCCCGATTTCGGGGGATTCGTGGTAAAGGCCAATTCGGAGGGGCAGCCCGGCCCGCAGAATTACGGCCGGTCGCACCTCGAGGGGGCCAACATGCTGGCCGATGCCCTGGCTCCCCACGGGGGGCTGCTCATCTGGCGGGCCTTTGTCTATTCCGAGAACGACCCGACCGACCGGGCCAAACAGGCCTACATCGAATTTATGCCCCATGACGGGAAGTTCCGCGACAATGTGCTGCTGCAGGTGAAGAACGGACCCATCGATTTCCAGCCGCGCGAACCCATCCATCCGCTCTTCGGGGCCATGCAGCACACCCCGCTGGTGATGGAATTCCAGATCACCAAAGAATACCTGGGGTTTGCCACCCACCTGGTGTTCCTCCCCAAGCTTTTCGAGGAAGTATTGCAGACCGATACCCGGCAACAGGGGGAAGGCTCCACGGTTTCCCGGGTGGTAGACGGGTCCCTATACGGGCATGCCCTGAGCGGCATGGCCGGGGTATCCAACATCGGGTCAGACCTGAACTGGACCGGCCACCCTTTCGGGCAGGCAGACTGGTACGGCTTTGGCCGGCTGGCCTGGGACCCAGACCTGAAGGCCGACACCCTGGCCGAGGAATGGATCCGCTCTACCCTGGGCAATGACCCGGAGCTGGTGGAAACCCTGAAGGACCTCATGCTGGGTTCCCGGGAGGCCGTGGTCAGCTATATGATGCCCCTGGGGCTGCACCACCTCTTCGACACCGGCCACCATTACGGCCCGGGCCCCTGGGTAGGCAACCTCTCGCGGCCCGAGTGGAACCCGGTCTACTACCACCAGGCCGATACGGGGGGGATCGGTTTTGACAGGAGCCCGACCGGGAGCAATGCGGCCGGGCAGTACGCAGCCCCCCTTGCCTCGCAATATGGCAATGCGGCCACCTGCCCGGAAGAACTGCTCCTCTGGTTCCACCACCTGCCCTGGGACCATCGCATGAAGGACGGACTGCGGCTCTGGGACGCCCTGGGCCTGAAATACCAGGAAGGGGTCGATGCCGTGCGCCAGATGATCTCCACCTGGGATTCCCTCGAGGGAAAGCTCGACCCGGAGCTCTACCGGCAGGTGCATATGCTGCTGGCCATCCAGCTCGGGGAGGCCCGGTGGTGGAAGGATGCCTGCATGTCGTACTTCCAAACCTTTTCGAAACTCGAATTTCCAGGGGGCATGGAACCCCCGGAGCACAGCCTTGAATACTACCGGTCTTTGCGCTTCCCCTATGCCCCGGGGATCCGTCCGGGCTGGGATTAAAACAAACCCAAGAATATGAACGAAAAAATCGCCATTGTGACCGGGGGGACTTCCGGGTTAGGCTATGCCACGGCGCGCAAGTTCTGCGAGGAAGGCTTCCGCTGTTACGTGGTGGGCCGTAGCGAAGAAAAGACACGCCGGAGCTGCTCGGAGTTGGGCCCCAATGCCCACCCGGTGATCCTGGACCTCACCCAGCTCGACCAAATCCCCGGCGCCGTGAAGGCTATCGCCTCTGAGGCAGGCCGCATCGACGTGCTGGTGAACAACGCCGGCATCAACATGAAAAAAGGGATGCTGGAGGTTACCGACGCCGAGTTCCAGGCCATCATCCACACCAACCTGCTCAGCGTTTTCAGCATGAGCCGGGAAGTGGGCCGGGTGATGCAGGCCCGGGGCGGGGGAAGCATCATCCATATCAGCTCCATGGCCGCCCAGTACGGCCTGCCCTATGTGATCGCCTATTCGGCCAGCAAGACGGCCGTGGAGGGGATGACCCGGGCCATGGCCGTGGAACTGGCCCCCATGAAGATCCGCGTGAACTGCGTGGCGCCCGGCTTCATCAAGACCCCGATGACGGCCAAAGCGCTCGACAGCGACCCGGACCGGAAAAGCCGGGTCTTTGCCCGCACACCCATGGGGGAAATGGGCATCCCGGATGATATTGCAGACGCCGTTTATTTCCTGGCCTCAGACCAGGCCCGTTTCATCACCGGAGCCGTGCTGCCAGTCGACGGGGGAAATAGCATCGGATTCTGATGGGCGCCGCGAATACACCCTTTCGGATGTTGCCCTGTATGCGGTGGTACGGCCCGCACGACGGGGTGACCCTCTCATCCATCCGCCAGGCGGGGGTCGAGGGGATCGTTACGGCCCTGCACCAGTATGCCCCCGGGGAAGTCTGGCCCGCAGAGGCGATTCGGGAGCGGCAGGAACTCATCCGCGCCGAGGGGCTCGAATGGGAGGTGGTCGAAAGCCTGCCCGTTTCGGAGGCCATCAAACAACAAAAGGGCGACTTTGAGGCCCATATTGAAAACTACAAAGCCAGCCTCCGCAACCTGGCTGCCTGCGGCATTCGGGTGGTTACCTACAATTTCATGCCGGTGCTCGACTGGGTGCGCACGGCGGTGGACTACCGCAACCCCGACGGCACCCGCACCCTGCGGTTCGACCGGGCGGCCTTCGCCTATTTCGATCTCTATCTGTTGAAACGCCCCGGGGCTGAAGCGGATTACAGCCCGGAAGTAAGGGCGCAGGCAGGGGCCCTGGCCGAAAGCATCCCCGATAGCGAACGACAGCGCTTGCGGCGGTCGGTGCTGCAGGGGCTGCCTGGCAGTGATGAACAGTTCACCGAAGCCGGGCTGCTCGAATTGCTCGCCCTTTACGACCGCATCCCGGCGGCCCTGCTGCGCGAGCACCTGATCCACTTTTTGCGGCAGGTGGTGCCGGTGGCCCGGGAGTGCGGCCTGGTGCTGGCCATACACCCCGACGACCCGCCCTATCCGCTGCTCGGATTGCCGCGGGTGGTCTCGTCTTATCCGGACCTGAAAGCGCTTTTCGAAGCCGTGCCCGAAGCCGAGAACGGCCTGTGTTACTGTACGGGTTCCCTGGGGGCCGGCCCCGACAACGACCTGCCGGCCATTCTGGAGGCCTTTGGCGAGCGTGTCCACTTTTTGCACCTGCGCAACGTGCGCCACGAAGCCGAGGGCATTTTCCGCGAATCGGAACACCTCGACGGGCAGGTGCCCATGGAGGAGGTGGTCGATGGCGTTTTGAAGATCATGCAGCAACGGGGGCAACGGATCCCCATGCGGCCCGACCACGGCTTTCTGTTTGACCTGGAAGCCGGATCGCGGAGCTACCCCGGCTATTCGCTTATCGGCCGGCTCAAGGGCCTGGCGGAACTCCGGGGCCTCGAGCAGGGGCTGCTTTATTCCAGAAACAATTCCTAGTCTATGAGCAATAAGTACGTGTTTGTATTTACGGCGGCCCTGCTGACGGCGTTGGCCTGCCGGCGCGGGCCCGACGCACGGGAAGCCGTGTCGGTTACGACTTCGACCTATCCAGACCCCCAACAGGCGCCAGATACGGCCCTGATCCGGCATTTGTACACGGCCGACCCGTCGGCCCATGTGTTTGGGGGCAGGCTTTACATTTATCCCTCGCATGATATAGAATCGGGTATTGCCGCCGACGACCAGGGAAGCCATTTCGACATGAAGGATTACCATGTCTTCTCCCTTGACAGCGTTGGGGGCCCGGTTACCGACCACGGGGTGGCGCTGGCCCTTTCATCTGTCCCATGGGCGGGGCGCCAGCTCTGGGCGCCCGATGCGGCTGAGAAGGATGGAACTTATTACTTGTATTTCCCGGCCAAAGACCGCAGCGATGTATTCCGGATCGGGGTGGCGACCGCCGCCAGCCCGGAGGGCCCCTTTACGGCCCTTCCCGAACCCATCCCCGGCAGCTTCAGCATGGACCCGGCCGTTTTCCAGGATACGGATGGGTCCTATTATATGTACTTCGGCGGAATATGGGGCGGGCAGTTGCAGCGTTGGGCAGGCGGGGTGTATACCCCAGACGATGTATACCCACCCGATGAAGCCCCGGCTCTTTCCCCCAAAATGGCGCGCCTGGCCGACGATATGACCTCCTTTGCAGAGCCGCCCCGCGACGTGCAGATTCTGGACACCTCAGGCCTGCCCCTGATGGCGGGCGACAAGGAACGCAGGTTTTTCGAGGCCGCCTGGGTCCATAAATACGGCGGCCGTTATTACCTTTCCTATTCGACGGGCGACACGCACAACATAGCCTACGCCACGGCCGACAACCCCTACGGGCCCTTCACCTACCAGGGGGTGGTCCTCAAACCGGTGCTGGGGTGGACCAACCACCACAGCATCGTGGAATACCGGGGCCAATGGTACCTCTTCTACCACGACAGCTCGTGCTCCGGGGGGCAGACCCACCTGCGCTGCGTGAAGGTCAGCCCGCTGGCCTACCGCGAAGACGGCAGTATTGTGACCCTTGATAAAGGCATGATTATGGCAGAGGAATAGCCCCTTTTTACCGGGTTGCGGGCCGGGCCGAAACCCCCTGGCCCAGCTTCACTTCTATAGGGGTAAGCTCCTTCCCGAAAGCTTCCCGGTACTGCCTTGCCATTGCGCTGATGAATTTGGGGATCACCACTTTTCGGACCAGGTTCAGGCTGCAGCCCCCGAAGCCGCCGCCGATCATACGGGCCCCGGCAACCCCGGGTATCTGACGCGCCGCCGCTACCAGAAAATCAAGCTCCTCGCAACTCACCTCATACAACTGGCTGAGCCCTGCATGCGTTTGCAGCAGCAATTCCCCCAAATCCTCCATCCGGCCTTCTTCCAGGGCCCGGGTGGCTTCGAGCACCCGGAGGTTTTCTTCCACCACGTAGCGGCAGCGCTTGTAGAGGGTTTCCGGCATAGACGGGCCAAGGTCGGCCAGCATGGCGGGGGTGGCATCGCGCAGGCTGGCAACGTTTTCATAAGTCCGGGACAGGAGCGCCACGCCTTCAGCGCATTCTTCCCGCCGGCGGTTATAGGCGCTGCCGGCCAGGGAATGGGCCACCCCGCTGTTGAGCAGCAACAGGCCGTATTCGCTCAGGGCCGCCGGGATATAACGGTGCTCGAGCGAGCGGCAGTCTAGCAATATGAAATGCCCGGCCCGCCCCATCACGCAGGCGAACTGGTCCATAATGCCGCATTGGGTACCCACGTAGGTGTGCTCGGCAGCCTGGGAAAGCTCGATCAGCTCCCGGTTTTCGAGCCCCAGCCCGAACAGCTCGTTCAACCCCCAGGCAAGGCCGCATTCCAGGGCTGCGGAAGAACTCAGGCCGGCCCCCACCGGCAGGTCCGATTCCAGGTTGCAATCAAAGCCGGGAACCTTTATGCCCCGCAATCCGAGTTGGTGCAAGACCCCGAGCAGGTAGTTTTCCCAACCCTCCCCAGGGCAGATCCGGTTCAGGTCAGCCGTGAAAGAGGCATCCAGGTCTTCAGACCTTATGCGGGCCAGATGCGGTTCCCCGTTCGGCCCGAGCCTGAAGCGAATGCCCAGGTTGATGGCCGCAGGGAGCACAAACCCCTGGTTGTAATCGGTGTGCTCCCCGATCAGGTTGATGCGGCCGGGGGAGTGCAGGGTAAGCAGGTCCTGGTTTGCCAACGGGATGGATTTTTCAGGGAAGGTACGGCAAAAGCCTGAAAATCGCGACGCCCCCATTTCGACCGGCACGCGGGCTGGCATGGGCAAATCCGCCCGAATTGATGTACCTTAGTGGAAACGCCGGCTATGACCGTACATTACTTTGGCGACCAGCCCAGCATCCTGAACCAGTTCCTCCTGGAGCTGCGCGACGTGGAATTGCAGAAAGACCCCATGCGGTTTCGGCGCAACATCGAACGCATTGGCGAGGTGTTGTGTTACGAGCTCAGCAAGACCCTGCACTACACGCAGAAAAAAGTGGCCACCCCTTTCGGGCACAAAGAGATGCACGTGCCCGATACCCGGTTGGTGCTCTGTTCGGTCTTGCGCGCCGGCCTGCCCCTGCACCAGGGGTTGCTGAACTATTTTGACCGGGCCGAGAATGCCTTTATCTCGGCCTACCGCCTTCATCCCAATGGCAAGGACGCCTTTGAAGTGGTGGTCAGGTACTTTGCGGCCCCTTCCCTCGACGGAAAGACCCTCATCCTGACCGACCCTATGCTGGCCACGGGCCAAACGCTCGAAAACGTGCTCGCCTCCCTTCGTGCCCACGGCGAGCCCGAACAGATCCATATCATCTCGGTGATCGGCTCCCGGGCCGGGGTCGACCGGGTAAAGCAGGTCTTTCCGGCCTCCACCCACCTCTGGATCGCTGCCATTGACGACGAGCTCAACGCTCGGGGGTATATCCTCCCGGGCCTGGGCGATGCGGGCGACCTGGCCTTCGGGGAAAAATTGTGAACCCCCTTAAGGTCGGTGCGCCGGGCTTTCATCATGCCCTGTAGCCGGCCGGGCCATCAAGGCTGTGCCCTTCAGCCTCCGCTCAGCATGCTGAGGCCGGTACTCAGGAAAACCAGGGGGGCATTCCAGTTAATGGCCGTTTCATTGGTGGAGTAACTGCACTGCGTATCGGTATAAGAGGCGGCCGGGTAGTTGCTCCTGATGACATTTTCAGGCTCACAGTCTGTAAGCACAATGGTATTGGGGCCTCCTACAACATACCCCGGGATGGGTTCTTCGACCCCGTCTGCCGACATGATCCGATTATGCGGCTGCATGGGCGATTTGCTGCCAAAGCCGGTCACGAAGCAATACCCCGTGGCATTTCTTCCCAGCAGATAGTGCAAGTCATTCCGGGCAGATGCGGCATAGGCCGCATCCCCGGTCAGGTAGTAGGCCACCAGTTTCAGCATGCCGTCGTTTGCAACATCCGAATTGCTGCCCCAGGCAAAAGAAGGCATGCTTATCCGGTATGCATTTGATTTTTCCCGCTGAAGCATTTCGTCTGCATAGGCCAGGAAATCCCGTTCCATCTCAACGAACTCCCCCCTTCTTTCAGAGGTCAGCAGGGAGAGAACGCCCAGGGCATTTACCACATCCCACTTGGGGGTGATGGGCGGCCTGTACAGGCCCATGAGTTTTTCCCTGTACTTCTTGTCGCCGGTCAGCAGGTACAATTCCGAAGCAGCCCAGAATCGCTCATCAACCAGGGAGGTATCCGGGTAGGCCCCCGTCGAAAAATCTTCAGGTTGCCTGTAAAAAACATCGGGGTGATCTTCGGCCCATGACCACGCCCTGCTGGCACGGTCTTTCATTTCACCGGCCAGATCATTCATGCCGTGCTGTTCCATTACACGGGAGGCTGCCGCCATGGTAGCAGCAAAATCAAGGGCGGCAGGGGTGCTTTTCTGAACTACATAACGCTGGGCAGAGGTAGCTTCTGGCATGATAAAGCCGTCGAAGGCCTTTGTGGTGAGTTTGTGGTAGAGCCCCCCGTCATTCGGGTCTTGCATGGTCATCATCCAGTTCAGGTTTACCAGGGCTTCGTTCAGTATATCCGGGACTTCATCTGAAGATTCGGGGATATTCAGGCGCTGTTGCTGATGGTAGTCCTGATGGAGGGCAGCGCTCATCAGCAAGGTATAGGTGGTAATGCTACTGTTCACGATGTATTTGCCGTAATCCCCGGCATCGTACCACCCCCCGGGGGCCGAGATGGGGGTGCCTTCTGGCCGGTGCAGGTCGGCAGCCGAGGCGTGCACCAGCACCAGGGTGTCGGGGTGCCCGCCTTTCCAATGCCACTTGCCGCCAAAGGTTTCCGGAATATCCTCCCCGCAGCGGGCATAGTAATACGATTTCAGGGCTGCATCCGCCAGATTGCCATAGAGGTTGCGGCCAATTTCAAATGGGGCAGAAATGCCCTTTCCCGGTACGGAAATACGATAGGTGCCCGGCGTATCAACAGCTGAGAAGTCGGCAATCCGAACCGTATCTCCCGACAAATCCCAGAACAGGGGCCCGGAGGGCTCCCCCTTAAAGACCACGGTGCCTTCGGGCGTGATTACCTCGAAGATTTCCGAGTCGGTTCTGAGCAGTGCCTGTTTCACGGTGCCTTGCTCGTAGCCGATCTGATTGATCAGGATATCGCCCGACAAGCCATTGGGGAGCGGTTCCGGCGGGTGGCCACAGGCATTGGACAGGAGCAGGGCCCCCAGGAGGGAAGCCAGAGCAAAACAGGAGCGGGCGGTGTCAGGTTTCATAATTGTTCTTTTATCCAAGTTCCACGTCAACCGAATAGGTGCCAGGCGCCATCGTCGGGATCAGGTTTGTGTCGAGGGCCTTGCCATTGACCGTGAGCTTTTTTACCCCTTTGCTAACCCCCCCCGGATTCCTGACCTCAATTTCAAAACGGGCACCCCTGAATTTGCGGCTCACTTTGTACCCCTTCCAGTCCTTCGGGATGCATGGGTCGATCAGCAATCCGCCATAGGTTGGGCGAATTCCCAGAATATACTGGCTGATGGCGTAGAAATTCCACGCTGCCGTGCCGGTAAGCCAGGAATTTTTTGCTTCCCCCGGCTTGGCCGCATCCTTTCCGGCAATCATTTGCGCATACACATATGGTTCCGTTTTATGCAGCTCGCTGAGGTCTTCGAGGTAGGCCGGATTGATCTTCCGGTAGTATTCCCAGGCCTGGTCTCCCCGCCCCAGGATGGTTTCCCCGATCATGATCCAGGGGTTGTTGTGGCAGAAAATCCCGGCATTTTCCTTGTAGCCTTTCGGGTAGGTAGAAATTTCACCGTACTCGATGTAATAGCGCGTAAATGCGGGGTTGTTCAAAACGATGCCATACGGGCAATCGAGGTATTCCTTAACCGAATCGAGCGCTTTTTCGACCATGCCTTCTTCAAGTCCGATGCCGGCCATGGTACACCAGCCATTTGACTCGATAAAAATTTTCCCCTCTTCATTTTCATGGCTGCCAATCTTGTTCCCGAAGTAATCGTATGCCCGAAGGAACCAGGCCCCGTCCCACCCATGCGCCTTGATGGCTCCTACCATGGCGTCTGTATGGTTCCCGGCCCGCCGGGCTTCTTCCGCTTTGCCCAGAAACCTGCACAATTCGGCATATTCCCGCCCGTATACCACAAATAAGCCCGCAATCATCAGTGATTCTGCCCTGGAGCCCTCCGTTTTGTTTTCGGTGGTCTGGAAGGATTCGTCAGGGTTGTCAGAAAAGCAATTCAGGTTGAGGCAGTCGTTCCAGTCTGCCCTTCCAATCAGGGGCAGGCCGTGCGGCCCCAGGTTGTTGATGACAAAATTGAAGGAGATGGTAAGGTGCTCAAAGAGCGTTTTTGCCAGGGAGGGGTCATTGTCAAAAGGCACCATTTCGCCGAGTATGGAGAAATCTCCGGTTTCCTTTACATAGGCGGTCGTACCCAATATCAGCCACATCGGATCGTCGTTGAAACCACTGCCGATATCGTTGTTGCCGCGTTTGGTCAGCGGCTGGTACTGGTGGTAACAACTGCCATCAGGGAATTGGGTCGAAGCGATATCAAGGATCCGCTCCCGGGCGCGTTCAGGCACCTGGTGCACAAACCCGATCAGGTCCTGGTTCGAATCGCGGAAACCCATGCCCCTCCCAATCCCGCTCTCAAAAAAGGAGGCCGAGCGCGAAAAGCAAAAGGTGATCATGCACTGGTACGGATTCCAGATATTGACCATCCGGTCCAGTTTGGCATCACCGGTTTGCACGCTGAAAACACCCAGCAACCCTTCCCAGTATTCGCGGAGCTCCTTAAAGGCGGCATGGACCTTTTCGGCTGAATTGAATCTGGCGATGGTTTCTTTGGCCCGCGCCTTGTTGATAACACCTTTGGCTTCCCATTTGTCATCCTCCGGGTTTTCCACATAGCCCAGCACAAAAATGAAATCCCGTGACTCACCGGGCTGCAATTCAACCTCCAAATAATGGGAGGCAATGGGCGACCACCCGTGGGCAACGCTTTGCCCGGATTGCCCTTCGACCACCACCCGGGGTGCCTCAAAGCCGTTGTAGAGGCCCATAAAGGTTTCCCGGTCGGTATCGAAGCCCTGTATGGGGTGGTTCACCGAATAAAAGGCATAATGGTTCCTGCGCTCTTTATATTCCGTCTTATGGTACAGGGTGGACCCCTCGATTTCCACCTCCCCGGTCGAGAAATTCCGCTGGAAGTTCTCCATGTCAGCGGCAGCATTCCATAAGGCCCATTCTGTGAAAGAGAAAAGCTTCAGTTTTTTGGCGGCTGATGTGCTGTTGGTGAGGGTGAGCTTCTGCACCTCGGCCCGGCTTTTCAGCGGGATGAAGAACAACACGGTGGCGGAAATGCCATTTTTTTCTCCCAGGATCTGCGTGTAGTTCATGCCGTGCCTGCACTCGTACCGGTCGAGTGGGGTTTTGCACGGCTTCCAGCCCGGGGCCCAAATGGTTTCTCCATCCTTAAGGTAGAAATACCGGCCTCCACTGTCCATGGGGACGTTGTTATAGCGGTAGCGCGTAAGCCTGCGGAACTTGGCATCCTTGTAGAAGGTATAGCCGCCGGCCGTATTGGATATCAGGCCGAAGAAATCCTCGCTTCCCAGGTAATTGATCCACGGCCAGGGCGTCTCGGGATTGGTAATTACATATTCCCTGTTCTGATCGTCAAAATATCCGAATTTCATGTTGCCTTGGGTTAGGTGTTCTGAAGGGTTTGTGACTACGAACGCATTGCGAGTTCCCTGGCCCGTCTTTCGTTCAGCTCGCGGGTAATGGTGTCCATTTTATCCTGGTTCAGGGGGTATAACAACATGATGGCAGCTGCAATGCCGGCTACAATCGCAGGAACCCAGCTCATCAGCATCACAATGCCGGGCAGGGCCCCCTGTATGGCAACCTCATTTTGCCCGCTGTAGTGGAATGCCGCCAGAATGCCGCCAATTATAACGCCCGCCACGCCCCCGCCGAATTTGGTCGCAAAAGAACCTGCCGAATACACAAGCCCGGTGGCCCTGCGCCCGTTCCTGTATTCCGAATAATCGGCAGCGTCGCCCAGCATCGCGAAAAACAGGGTGGGGAAAACCGCCGCCCCCACTTCAGAAATCAACCCGAGGGCAAAGATGCCGCTGACGTTGTCGGGGCCGCAAAGGACCAGCAAGGCATTTACAGCCCCCGAGAAAATGAGGGCGTAAATGAAAAGTCTTTTTTTTCCGATCCTTTTGCTGATAGGCGCCGTCGCCATGGCCCCGGCGATGGATGCCAGCATCAGGCCGATCAGATAAGAGGCAGACAACAGCTGGTCGTGCAGGTAATGCGTAAAGTAGATGACGGTAATGCCCTGCTTGATGGAATTATATACGTTGAAGAGCAAGCCAATGACCAGGAGCACGAGCCAGGGCCTGTTTCGCAATAAATCGCTGAAATCTCGCCTGAGGTCACTTTGCTGCTCTCTGGGGGGCTGCACCCTTTCCCGGGTGCTCGTAAAAGTGAGGATCATGAAGAAGGCGAGAAACACCGATAAAAGATAAATCGCGTTGCTGTAACCTTTTTTCTGGTTGATCAGGGAAATATCCGATACGGCAAGGTCTGCTTCCCCGGCGGCGATAAAGGCATAGCTCTCCCCTGCCTCCATGGCAAAGCTGACGCTTTTGGCAGGTATGTCCTGGGTGCCTTCCCAGGCAAAGGTGGCAATCCCGTCGCGGGTCTTGATCTGCGCATTGGCCACATCGCTTGCTGAGGCAACGGTTACCCTGAACGCTTCCCCCTCCAGTTTATCAATGCTGATTTCAGGATTTACATTGCCGAAATAAGCCACCAAAAAAAGCAAGGCCCCCTGTACCAGCATGCCCCCCGCAAAGGCGCCCACCATGCGGTACGCCCCCAGGCTGGTGCGCTCTTTGTCATCGCCGGTCATCACAGCCATCAGGGCTCCGTAGGGGATGTTGTTGGCCGTATAGAGCAGGGTGAACAGTATGTAGGTGGTATAGGCGTAAACCAACTTGCCGGTGGGACCGAGATCAGGGGTCGTAAACAGGAGCGACAGGGTAACTGCCAGGGGGATGGCCGTCCAGAGGATCCAGGGCCTGAACTTGCCGTACCTGGATTGGGTCCGGTCACCGACAATGCCCATGAGCACATCGGTCACCCCGTCTCCAGCCCGCGCGATCAGCATCAGCAGGCCCACAGACGCCGGGCTTAATCCGTATACATCCGTATAGAAGATAAAGAGGAAGGTGGCAACCCCCCGCCACGCAATATTGGCTGCCCCATCTCCCAGCGCATAGCCGATTTTTTCCCGGATGGATAGTTTATGGGTTGCGTTCACGCGCATCGAGTCAATGGATGTTCCCGGGGCATGCTGGGGGGGCCGGTTGTTATTTCACCTACAATATCTGAATAATTTTTCAATAAGGCACCTGAGCCACGTAGTAAGGTTGGCCTGGGGTTCAGGGAAAAATTGCAGGGGGCTCAGAGGTCGCTGTGCTTGGCTTCGAGCAGCCATTCAAAGGGGATATATTCAAGCACCTTTTCGTGGGTGGCCTCCAGGATCACAGGCGGGGCAAAACCCTCCTGGTACGCCTCTTTCCAGCGCAGGGCACAGAGGCACCACCGGTCTCCCGGCCTGAGGCCCGGAAAGTT
>CAYWZF010000055.1:0-15679 GCA_964461555.1 uncultured Robiginitalea sp.
AAGATCCCGATCATCACCAGGATGATTTCACCGAATGCGTATCTCAGGTACTTGCCGGTTTGTCCGCTCTCGAGCAGGCTGCGGCGCACATAAGCGAAAAGGCGTTTCATTGTTGGTTGGCTGGTTTCAGCCTAAATGTAGGGAATTTTTCCGGCCGCGGGCCAGGGCCAGCAGGCCCAGGAGCGGCCCCGGGGCAAGCACCACAAAAAGGTAGGCCGGGCCGATCTGGTCAAGCAGTATGTTGAGCAGCTGTATGCTGCCGATGGTGATGGAAAAGCCGACACAATTGACGATGGTCAGGGCCGTTCCGCGGGCTTCGGCCGGGGCACTGCCGGCCACCAGGGTTGAGAACAGGGGCGAGTCGGCAATGACCACCATGCCCCAGAAAAGCAGGAACCCGGCCAGGAGGAATGCATTTCCGGCCAGGAAGACCAGTGGCGAAAGCAGGCAGCACAGGCCCGACAGCAACAGGGCCCCGGTTGCCGTTTTTTTCGTGCCCAGCCGCAGGGAAAGGTACCCCCCGGCCACGCAGGCCGGGCCGCCGATGCCAATGATCAGGAACGACCAGAACGGCACCTGCAGGCCGGCATCGGGGTGGAGGGCCCCGAAGCGTCCCAGCAGTACCGGTACAAAGGCCCAGAATGCGTACAATTCCCACATATGCCCGAAGTACCCGAAGGCTGCCGCCCTGAAGGCAGGGGCCCTGAAGACCCTGAAAAAGGCCGAGAAGTCTGGTTTCCTGCCCCGTTTGCGAAACGGCCCGTCGGGGACCAGCAACCACATGAGCAGCCCGCCCGATACGGCCAGGCCCGAGGTGGCCAGCACCACGGTCTGCCAGGAGGTACCCCCCATACTGCCCCGCAGCAGGTGGGGCAGGGCGGTGCCCACCACCAGGGCCCCAACCAAAAAACCGAGGGATTTCCCAAGCCCTTTTTCATAGTAGTCGGCTGCAATCTTCATCCCCACCGGGTAGATGCCGGCCAGAAAAAAGCCGGTCAGAAAGCGCCAGGCCAGCAGGCTCGCCAGGGTGTTCCCCTCCCAGAGGCAGCCGGCGTTGAACCCGGCCCCTGCCAGGGCGCAGAGCAGGAACACCCGCGAGGGCGAAAACCGGTCGGCCAGGGTCAGCAGGGCGAACAGCAGGGTGCCGGAGATAAACCCGAATTGCACGAAGGAGGTAAGGTGGCCCAGGGCGCCCGGCCCCAGCCCGAAATGTACCGCCAGGGGGTCGATCACCCCATTGGTGGCAAACCAGAGCGAGGTGCAGCAGAACTGGGAAAGTACGATGACCGGGAGTATCCACCAGGGCTTATCCATACAGAACGGCGTGATGTGTTTGTCAGGCTAAGGGGCTTTCGGGCCGATCGGCCACAGCGGTGCCGCCGCCTTTAAATGTAGGGAAATTTCCAGCTCGTGCCTCGAAGGCCCGGGTTGTACCGGGTTTGCAGCACAGCCGCAAACGGGGCAAATCCCGCCTGCCCTTGTTTTTTGGCCCATCACACTAAATATTGTTTATCTTCATGGGGTCAACAACCTGAACCAGAGCTATGAATCACAGGAAAACCCCTCAAGGGCAAAGTGCCGCGCATGCGGGCTGGGTCAGGGTTTGCCACTGGGCGGTCACCCTGGGCTTCCTCTTTCTGGTGTTTTCGGGCATCGAGATACTGATGGTGCATCCAAGGTTGTACTGGGGAGAGGTGGGGAATGAGCTGACAGAGCCCATCCTGGAGTTGCCCATCAGCCGCAACCACCGCCACGGGGGCTGGGAGGCTGCCGAACCCTTTTTTGAAACTGCCGGCTCGCCGGTCAGCGCAGGTCGCACCTTTGACCAATATATGTTTAACCAGAACGGCTGGGGCCGGAGCCTGCACTTTTTGGCAGCCTGGGTCCTGGTAGCTGGGGGAATGATCTACCTGCTCCTCGGTTTTTTCAGCGGGCACTTCAGGCGGCACATCTGGCCCCGCAGGAAGGAGTTAACCCGGCGGGAATTCTGGAGGGAAGTCAGGGACCACCTGCGGCTGAAGATTCCCCCGCCCACAGGCGGGCCGCGGTACGGTTTGCTCCAGAAGAGCAGTTATGTACTGGTAATCTTTGTCGCGCTGCCCCTGGCCGTGGTAACCGGCCTGACCATGTCACCGGCCGTCACGGCCGCCCTCCCGGTTTTGCTCGACGTGTTCGGGGGGTACCAGTCGGCCCGGACGATCCATTTTTTCGCTTCCCTGGCCCTCGAGCTTTTCCTGTTGGTCCACCTGTGCATGCTCATCCTTTCGGGGTTTAAACAACAGGTGCGTTACATGATCCTAGCCAAGAAACCATGAAAGACAAACCATCCATCTCCCGGCGCGACGCCATCAAGGCGGGGCTGGTTACCCTGGGGGGGCTGCTGCTTCCCGGGTGTTCCAGCGACATGCCCCCCACCTACGGGAATATTCTGCGCATGGGCGACAACCTCACCTACGGGGCCCAGCGCCTGCTGCTGCCCGGCCAGTCCCTGGCCCGGGAATACAGCTTCGGCGATATTTCCTCCTTCCCGGCAACGGGCACCATCAACCCCGCAGACAGCTCCAAGCCGTATTACAGCGAGGCGTATGAGCGCCTGCAGGGGGCCGGTTTCGAAGGATGGCGCCTGCAGGTAGACGGCCTGGTGGCCCGTCCGGGGGCTTATTCCCTGCCCGAACTGCAGCGTTTCCCGTCCCGCAAACAGATTACCCGCCACACCTGCGAAGAGGGCTGGACCGCCATCGGGGAGTGGACCGGGGTACCCCTGGGCCTGGTGCTGGAACACGCGGGCATCCTGCCCCATGCCCGATTTGTCAATTATTATTCCTACGACGGGTGGGTTGACAGCATTGACCTGCTCGACGCCTTCCACCCGCAGACGCTGCTGGCCTACGGCATGAACGGGAAAGAGCTCCCGGTCAGGCACGGGGCGCCCCTGCGCCTTCGCGTCGAAAGGCAGATCGGCTACAAGAGCATGAAATATCTGAACCGGATCGAGGTCACCGACACCTTCCTCGACCAGGGAGATACAGGTTGGGCCTGGTATACCGGCATCTAGCCTTATTCTTCCCTGTTATTTTCGGGAATCAGAAACCGGCGCAGCACCTCCGTATACGCCTCCGGCTCGTTCAGGTAGGTAAAGTGCCCGGTGCCTGAAAATGTATGCACCTGTGCCTCCGGGTAGGCTTGCTTCAGCCGGGCCCGAAGCTCTGGGGGCACCAGGGGGTCGTTGTCAGACTCGATGATGAGTTTTGGAACGGCCTTTCGGTCTGCCGTCCGGTTGATGGCAAACGAATCGAGGACGATGTCGAAGCGGCCGATGAACTGCTCTTTCGACATGAGCCCGGAATACTGCTCGAGCAGGTAGGCCTCCACAAGCCGGGAATACCCAGAGGCCGGAGAGACCGTTTTGGAGATGTTGGCCCGGAACTGCGACATCACCAGCCATTCGGGCAGCCAGGGGACCAGCTTGCGCAGCCCCCCGTTTTCCTGGCGATAGATTTCATTGGGTGGAAAAGTATTCCCGAAGACCACGCGTTCGACCCGACCGGGATACTGACTAAGGTAATACTGGGCAATATACCCCCCCATGGAGGTACCTGCAATGCTTAGTTTGTCTGTGTTTTCGGCTTCCAGTATCCGGTTGATACCAGCGCTGGCTTCCTCCAGGGAGTGCACGGCAGGCAGGGTCAGGCTAATGATTTTGAAATCAGCTTGCAGCGCTTCGATCTGCTGCCACCAGATGTCGCCTGCACCCCCCATGCCGTGAAGGAAGAGTAGGGTTCGGGGGCCATTGCCCATGGTGAGGTAGGGCCATTCCAGCCCCTCATACTCCAGGCTTTTTGGCGGGTATTCCCGAAAGGCAGCGAGGGACCGGGCCACAACCGGGTCGCCGTTGTACAGCTCATCGAAACTTTGCTTTTTCACCGGGAACAGGTAAAATACCAACAGCCCCAGCAAAACGATGGCCAAAAGGATGCGCAGCAACTTTTTCATGCAGTTTCGGTTTACACAGACGAAGCCCATATTATCCAGGGCGTTGCAACTAAAAAGATTACCGTATTGAGCACTGTGACCAGGGCACCTTGTTTATAAATGTCTTCAGAGGGCAGAAAGCCGCTGCCGGCAAACAACACGTTCGAACTCGAGGCCTGGGGGGTCATCACCGCAAAATAATTCGTGGCAAAGGAGAGCATAAAAGCCATCAGGGCCGCCGGCACCCCGGCATTCACGGCAACCTGCAAAAACACGGCATACAGGGCCAGCAGGTGGGCCGTCTGGCTCACAAAGAGGTAGTGGATCACAATATAGAGCAGGGTAAGCAGCAGGTAGACCGTTACCCAGCTGTAGCCGCTGATGAGCCCGGCGATCTGTTCCCCCAGGGTTTTCATGAAGCCCATTTCGTTCAGGGCTGAGCTCATCATGTAGAGGATGGCAAACCAGAGGAAGGTCTCCAGGGCGTCGCCGGCCCCCTGCCGGATGTCGTTCAGGGTATAGACGTTGCCCAAAATAAGCACTGACAGCCCCAGGAAGGCCACGATGGCCAGGTCGAGGTGCAGCAGGGGGGCGAAGGCCCAGAGCAGGATCATCCCGGCGAAGGTACTGCCCATGATCCATTCCTGCCGGCTCATGGGCCCCATTTCCTGAAGGATCTTACGGGCCATCTCCGGGGCTTCGGGGGTATAGTTGTTTTCAGGCGGAAAGAGTTTGTAAAGGACTACCGGTATCAGGATCAGGGCCGCGATACAGGGTACAGATGACACCAGCAGCCAGTTCCCGAAGTTCATGTTCACCCCGAACTGGGCCGCGATGCCGGCACCCACCGGGTTGGCAGCCATGCCCGTAAACCAGAGGGCCGAACTGATGGTGTGGCCCGAGATGGCGGTCATCATCAGGTAGGTGCCTGTCCTTCTGCGGCCTTCCGGGGTGGGCAGGGAGCCGGTATTTAGGGAAAGGGCGTGGGTGATGGGGTACAAAATGCCCGAGCGGGCCGTATTGCTGGGGATGGCCGGCCCAAGCAGGGTGTCGGTGGCCACGATGCAATACCCCAGCCGCAGGGTCGATTTCCCGAACCGGCGGATCAGCAGGAAGGCAATGCGCCTGCCCAGCCCTGACTTGATAACCCCCTTGGCGACCAGAAAAGCGGCCAAAATCAGCAGCATGAAGGGCTCCGAAAAGCCCGAGAAGGCTTGTTGGGGGGTGAGCACCCGCGTGAGTACCACCGCCACCATGGCAAGAATGGAAGCCGTAAAAATGGAGAGGGCCTCGAGCAGCACGCCCACAATGGCGGTCATGAAGATGGCGAACAGGTGCCAGGCATCGGGCGAGAGGCCCCAGGGGATGGGCAGGTGCCAGACGACCAGGCCAAATGCCAGGGTGATCGCCCGCTTGATCCATCGTGTTTTTGTGTTGTTCTCGGCTGGTTTTTCCACGAAAGTTGGGAGCTGCCGGCAGGGAGCGGCTCCCTTCGAAAGTACTCAAAAAAACCGGATGGGGCGAATGCCATAGGTCATTCCAGGGCCACGAAGAGTTCCGACTTGATTTTCCAGGTACCCGAAGCACGCGTCCATTGTGCGGCATACCGCCCGCCCACCACGGGGTCGGTGCCGCGGTCTGGGTCGTACCCCTTCCAGGTGCCAGACTCCCAGGCCAGGCCGTTGGCCTGATGCACTTCAATGTCGTCGGGAGTGCGCACCCAGTACATCTTGCTTTCCCCAAAGGATTCTATATAGTTCCTAAGGGCTTCCCGCCCCGCCAGCAGGGTGCCATTCCCCGTGGTGATCAGTACGTCGTCGGTCAGGAAGGAAAGCTCGGCGGCTGTGTCATAGGTCTTCAGGGCCTGGTTGGAAGCCTGCCTCTGGGCGCGGATTTGTTCCTGGTCCGTTTGGGCCAACAGGACAGGGCCCGAAAGGAACAGGAAAAGCAGGCCGAACCAGATGGGTAGCTTGTGGCGTTTCATGGGGGTGACATTTTATTTTAAATTTCGTGCAAGTGCAAATTTTCAGGAGTTCAGTGCCTCCAGCACCCGTTCGGGCGTAAAGGGCATATGCCTCAGCCGCTTGCCTGTAAGTTTCAGAAAGGCGTTGGCAATGGCGCAGGCCACCAGGGGCGTGCCGGTCTCGCCCACCCCCTGCGGGTGTTCGCGGGAGGGGAGCAGGGCCACTTCCACGCTGTCGGGCACCTCCTGCATGCGCAGCAGGGGGTAGCTGTCGAAATTCGATTGCTGTACCCGGCCATCGACGATGGTGATCTGTTCCTTCAGCACGCTGCTCATGCCCATCAGCACGCCCCCCTCCATCTGGGCGATCACGTTGTCGGGCTGTACCACAACGCCCGCGTCGAGGGCACACCAGAAATGGTGCACCCTGATTTGCCCGGTCGTGCGGTTTACGGAGATCTCGCAGATGCCGGTGCCCAGGGAGCCGTGTTCCACAAAGGCCACCCCTTTGGCCCGGCCTTCGGGGGCAGGCTCATGCCACTTTGCCATTTCAGCTGCCTTCTCGAGGGTGGCCAGGGCCCGGGGCGATTCGGCCATGAGCCCGCGCCTCAGGTCAACCGGGTCTTTGCCCAGGTCATGGGCGATCTCGTCGAGGGTGCACTCGATAGCGAATTTATTTGGGCCATGCCCTACAGAGCGCCAGTGCTTGAGGCGAATGCCGTGGGAGGCGCTCCGCCATTCGGCCCACTGGTTGGGGATGTTGTAATGGTCGTTCTGCACCCCGCTGGCCACCAGGTTGCCCCCGTCGCCCACCACCAGGTGGGAGAGGCTGGTGATCTCCCCCTGAAGGTCAACCCCGGCCTGCAGGCGTTGCAGGCTCATAGGGCGGAAGGTGCCATAGCCCATGTCGTCTTCGCGCGTCCAGACCAGCTTGACGGGCCGGGGGGCCATTTTCCGGGCCAGTTCGGTGCACTCCCAGACGAAGTCGTTCATGCTGCGGCGGCCGAAGCCCCCGCCCAGGTACTGCAGGTGGATGTCCACATTTTCAGGGGGAATGCCCAGCTGGGTTGGCACCCCCAGCTTGGAATCAGGGCCCTGCTGGCTACCTACCCAAACGTCTGCCTGGCCGCCGTCTGCGGCCACCTGCACGATGGCGTTCAGGGGTTCCATCTGGGCGTGGTAGACATAGTCGTTTTTGAAATCGACCGTGTAGGTTTTCGCAGCCTTGCGGAAGGCATTTTTAAAATCCCCCTTGTTGGTAATCACCTCCCCCTCAGGCCCGCTGTCAGCCAGGGTCGCATATCCGCCATAGGCCTCCCGGGAATTGAAACCGGAGGCCTGCGAGCGGCCCCAGCTGATCTGCAATTTCTTTTTGGCCTCCAGGGCCCCCTCCAGGGTGGTGGCCACTACCCCGATGGCGTAGTCGAAGGGAACGATTTTCAGGACGCCGCTCATGCCCAGGATTTCCGCTTCGTTCTCCAGGGTGGGGGTGGCCCCGTGCAGGTTGCCCCGTTCAAGCACCCCGTACACCATTTCTGGCAGGCGCAGGTCTGAGGCGAAAAGGGCAGAGCCGTCTGTTTTGGCCGGGATTTCCCAACGGGGGATGTCTTTCCCCACCAGGCGGAAGTCGGCCGGGTCTTTCAGCTGGTCTTCCCCGATCTCCGGCAGGGGGTCGGGCAGGGTCAGGTGGGGCACCAGCTCGCCGTACCCGATCTGGCGCCCGGAGGTGGCGTGTACTACGGTGTGGGGGGTGGTGGTGAGTTCTTCCTCAGGCACCCCCCAGAGGGTAGCTGCTGAATGCAGCAATATCTGTCGTGCCTGGGCGCCGGCCCGGCGCATGGTGTTGTAATAACTGTTGGTGGTGCGGCTGCCGACAGTGAACATGAGTTTAGTACCCGGTGCCCAGCCCGGGGAGCCGTAGATCTCGGTGACCTGGGGCGAGAATTCGACCTTCACCCGGGCCCAGTCGGCATCCATCTCTTCGGCAAAGAGCAGGGGGAGGGAGGTCATGGAGCCCTGTCCCATCTCGGCAGCCGGGTTGTAGATCACCAGGCTGCCGTCTTCTGAGATTTGCACCCAGGCGTTTACCGGGTATTTTGCCAGGGCTTCCTCCAATTTTTTGCGGTCCCCGCAGGAGATGAGCTGGGGGAGCAACCCGGAGGCCCCGATCAACAGGGCCACGCCCCCTGAGGTTTTCAGGAATTTTCGGCGGCTGATGGCGTTGGCTGTATCTTGCATGGCTTCAGGCATCTGGTTGGGTTTGGATTTCGGCGGCCCGCTCGACCGCTTTAATAATGCGCAGGTAGGTGCCGCACCGGCACAATACCCCGTTCATATAGCTCCTGATTTCATCCCGGGTCGGCCTTGGGTTCTGCTGCAGCAGGGCTGCAGCCTGCATGATCTGCCCCGGCTGGCAATACCCGCACTGGGGGGCCTGCACCTCGACCCAGGCCCGCTGGAGGGGGTGGCTGCCGTCGTCTGACAGGCCCTCAATGGTCGTGATCTCCTGCCCGCGGGCCAGGTCTTCGGCCTTCAGGATGCAGGCCCGCATGGGCTGGCCGTCTACGTGGATGGTACAGGTGCCGCACTGGGCGATGCCACAGCTGTATTTGGTGCCGGTGAGCCCCAGGTGTTCGCGCAGCACCCAGAGCAGGGAGGTGCCTTCGGCCACCTCGGCCTCATACGTCTGGCGGTTTATTCGCAGGGATATTTTGGGCATGGCTCGGAATTTTAAGCCTTAAGGTACTCAAAATGTGCTGAGCCCGAAAGCCTGCCAGTAATTTCCCCATGCTTGAACAGGGGGCAAGTCCAGGACCCTGCACCCCCCAGGTCAGGCATTTTATTGGGACGACCCCGGTTTCGACGGCCCTATTTGGCAACTGACGAATGCAGAAAGTCGAGTTTGAGCCGACCGTCCTCTTTTTTGACGTAGGCACTTTCGACCCAGTAAAAATCGAGGTGGGTGGTGTCGTTCAGCGTCACCCTGCCGTGGTTTGCATAGCTGACAAACGAGCCGTTGCAGTCTGCCTCGAAGCTGAAGTCTTTGAGGTCGTATTCAAAGGCAGCTTCCGGCATGGTTTGAATGGCTGTGATCAGGCTGTCGTTGTTCCAGACCATCCCGTCTTCGAAGAGGGTGTAATCCCTACTTGACAGGGTTACCAGCCCCTGGTAGTCCTTTTCGGAAATGGCCCGGAAGTAGTTCATTATAACGGCCCGGGCCGCATCATCCGCGATCTTTTCACACGATTGGGTGGAATGGGCGCAACCGGCCAGGAGCAACACGATGCCGGGGAGGGCATTTTTCATAGGGTTTCATTTTAGTTTATGGCATATGGGTGTTATCCCTTTTTGATTTCATAGGTCAATTCAACCATCCCGTTGTTGTACGCTATGCTGTCGAGCAGGTGCAGTTTTTTTTCCTTTCCTGCCCCGTCAAAAAAAGGCAGGCCTTCCCCCAGCAGAATGGGCAGGATGGCCAGCCGTATCTCATCTGCCAGGCCCAGCCGCAGAAAATCGTTGGCCAGGGCTGCCCCCCCGACGACCCAGATGTTCTTATAGCGGGGCAGGAGTTGTTCCCGCACAAGGCTGCCCAGGTCACCCGCGTAAAATTCAATATGGGGCTTTACCCGAGGCATTTGCCGGTGGGTTACTACCACCGTAGGGGTGTCGCCATAGGCCCAGTAATAGTCTTTGGCCAGCTCCACGGCATGCTCGTAGGTGCGCGCCCCCATCACATAGCAATCGACGGCGTTCGTGAAGGCATTTGGGCCCTGCCAGGCCGCCCCCTTCTCATACGGGCTGCTGGTCTCAAACCAGCCGACGCTGTTGTCTTTTTTGGCGATGAAGCCGTCGAGGCTGGCAACCATGTGGAGGGTTATGGTAGAGGGTTGGGAGCTCATAGGCCAGGAGATGAAGGGTGGTTGAAGATGACAATAATGTAACGCAATTTCCGCAGGGTCACAGGCGCTATTCCCAGGCCTCCATGACCTGGCGCAGGCGGGAGCCCTCCACGGGTTCGATCAGCTCGAAGCGGATGCCGTCCGGGTCCCGGGCCATGCAAAGGTGGATGCCCGTAAAGGTGCTCACCGATGGGTCGGCGGTTTCAATCCCGGCCTGTCGGTAGCGGGCGGCCATGGCTTCCAATCGGGTGGTCTCCAGCCCGTAATGGTCGAAGCCCACCGGGTGCCCGGCATCGGCCGGGATGAGCTCGAGGAAGGTATTCCTGCTGATCTGGATATACGCAAAAATCGGCTTGCCTTCGGCCGTGTCGAACTGGTAGGCCAGCTTAAAGCCCAGGGTGTTCACATAAAAGTCGCGGGCCCGGTCAAAATCGGCAACCCGTAGCCCGACATGGCTCAGGCCCACCACCGCTGGGTCTTCAGAAGGCGGGCCGGTGAGCCGGCCCAGGGCAAAGCCTGCCAGCAGCAGTACAGAACAAAGGGCAATCAGGGGTATGGATTTCATGGCGATACGTGTTTATGGTTATCGGGGGTCGCGGTATTCAAAATGTTGCATCAATTCTTCCACCTTTTCCAGGGGCGGGTTTTCCCAGGGGATTGTAAGGGTCTGGCGAATGATGGCCGAATCGACCGGCTCGGTGCTTTCCCGGTACTCCGTTTCAAAGGCCCTGCCCCAATAGTCGAAGGCCTCCTCGATAATACGGACGTAGTCGCGTTCAATGACATATAGCTTGGGCTCGCTGCCTGGTGCCTTTTCAAAGCCTGGCAGGGCCCGGTAGGCATAGACCGGCCCGCCCTTGACCTCGTAATCCGCTATCAGAGGGGTCACTTCAAAGCGCTCGTAACCCGGTTCCCACTGGTCGTAAACCGGCAGGTCGGCTTCCGGCACTGTGTAAAGCACCCCGTTCAGGGTGGCCCCAGCCTCTTCCCGGATGTTGAGGTAGTGCACATAGGTGGGATAGACCGTATCTCCATTGACCAGTACGGCGGCCTTGTAATACTGCCCATCGGCCGAGGCTGATGGGATTTCGGAAGGCCAGGCAAAGGTCCACGACCGCCTGTATCCCTTCAGGTGTGCGGGCAGGAACGGGCCCTCGTATTTGTCGCCAAGCAATCCGGTTTCAATGAAGTTCTTCGACATAAGGGAGCCGTACCCGAACATGCCTACGTACCCTTCAGGGATTTCAAATGTTTCGCGCTGCTCCCTGCAATTTTGAAAGAGAAACAGGATCAGCAGGATAGTAAGTAAGCACGGAAATCGTTTCATGGGTGACAATATTCGGCAGCCTTTTTGGACATTAGTTCCGGTCATTTTCAGGGATGGATTCCTTTATTATCCGGACCACCTCCCCGTTCAACGCTTCAATGAACCTGTTTTGTTGCAGCAAATCCGTCAGGATGGAAACTTTCAGCGTGATGATATTTCGGAATTTACGGTCTTTTAAGACACTGAGAATTTGGTCTTTTTCGATAGGAGGGGGCAGGGTGATGTCTTCGAGACGTTTTAAGAAAACCGCCTGAAAATCAAGGTGTTCAATGATATAGGGCTGAAAGGAGTTTACCAGTTCCATCTCATGGCTGCCCTGTACCAGGTTCAGTAGCTCAAGGCCCTCATAGTAGCTGGCGATAGCCGTCTTTAATTCCGGACGGGTGATCAGTTTGAAATCGCCCGACCCGATCAGGTTGTCATAGGTCCGGTCGGTACTGGTATAGGCCGGCATTGATTGAATCAAAATGAAATCCCTATTCAGGGAATCCGCGGAAATGGTTGGCTCCTCAAGGGCCGATTGTTCCAGAACGCCTATGAGTTTAGGAATTACTTCCTCCAGTCTGGATATAACCCTTCTGGATCTGCCCAGGTTTATTTCAAAGTCTTCCAGCAATTCCTGCAAATAGGCCGCTTCGGCACGCCGGTCCTTCCTGTTTTCGTTCCAGTTATTGATCTGCAGGGCGATCAGGATCCCGATGACCACCAGCACGATTTCCCCAACGGCATACTTCAAATATTTGCCTGTTTTATTTTCAGATAGCAGACTGTGGCGGATTTTTCGAAAAAATGAGATCATGGCTTCCCCTACTATAGTTTTACTGATACTGCTTCAGTTCTTCTTCCAGGATGCGCAGCCCCGACAAGATATTGGCATAGGCCTCGACCTCTTCCGATCGCTGGTCTTCCCGCCACAAAAACATATAGGCGACGAGGCTTTCGAATTCGCGGTTCGAAAACAGCTCGCCATACCTGGGTTCGAATCGGCTTTCCTTCAAATCAAACCCCAGGTACCTGCCCCGGCTTCCCTCTCCCACGTACCGGTTGACCAGGGGCATGAACTGCTCCACGATGAGTTTGTTGTTCATGGCGCTTTCTTCCCGCCCGTCGTCTACCATATCCTCGAAGGAGGTTATGAACATTCTGAGTTCCTCATTTTGGATGTTCCTGATCTGGCCGGTGGCAATAATAGATTTAATCACGCCCATCTTCGGGTTAAAGGTCCAGGCCCACTGCGCCTCCCCCAAAATGGAATCGAGCGCTCCCTTTGGATAGGATGCATAATTTTCGCTGTTGATGGTCATGAGTGTGGCCAGTGCTTGTGTGGATCGATGGTGATATTCCATCGTCTTTTGCAACTCTTTTTCATTGGCAGAAAGCTCATCATAGAGGCTGTGAAGGGTAAATGCCTCCAGTTCCCGGTCTTTTTTCTTTTCATTAAAGGTATTCACCGACAGGGCGATCAGTATACCGATAACTACCAATACAATTTCCCCAACGGCGTATAAGAGGTATTTGCTGAGCCGGTTATCAGTCAGCAGGCCCTGGCGGATTTTCCGAAAGAAGTGTATCACGGCACGAAGGGTTGGTTACGGCCCTTTTCCGGGTAGCTGCAAGCAGGGTTGTCCGAACGCCGGGGCATCCGGCCAAAGGTTTCATCAAGATACGGCAAAGTTTGAGGCGCTGCGCAGCCAGCCGGTTACGCCCCGGATGGTTTGTGCCCTATTTACGGAAAGGCCAGGAAAGCCACCTGCAGCTCCCCCAGTTTCCGATACCCCAGGTCATTCATGTGGATGGGGTCTGCGTAGTACAAATCCTTGTTGTAAATGCTGTAGCCCCCCAGGGTAAACTGGTCGAGGTAGGGGATGCCGTGCAGCTCACAGACCTTTTTCTGCATGGCCACATAGGCCCCCATCCCGTTTTCGACAAAGGGGTCGTAGCCGCCCCGGTCGTGGAAGGCCTTGCTCGAGGTAAAAAAATAAATGGTAGCCTGCGGGTTGATCTCGTAAATCTTCCGGATGCAGTAGTTGATGCCCCCCGCCTGGGTGGTGCGCTTTGCTTCGTCGTACCCGTCAAATTCGGTGTAATCGGTGTAGGCGCCGATCTCCCGTTTATTCGTGTAGTCGTTCGTGGAGGCCCAGAGGATATAGATATCGTAAACCCCGGCCTCGTCGACCTGCACCTGCACCGATTTTCCCTGTAGGGACGAGAACCCGGCCCCCGGCACGCCGTAGTTCGCAATAGTCATGCCCAGTTGCTTTTCCCAGAGCACCTTGGCGCTGTCGCTTGGGGGGATCACCGAAACGGAACCCCCGAACACCGCGACCGATTTGCCGTAGTTGGGCGATTCCTTAAGGGGTAGGGGGCCAGCTGCATTCTGGGAAACCAGGTACTGCATACCCGCTAGTAGCAATACCCCCAGCAAAAAATGTCTTCTTTTCAATTCCAAATGGATTTTGACCGGGAAGTAGGCCGGCCTGATTTATTCGTTGGTGAGCTGTTTCAGCTTTTCCTCCGTGTAATCGTGGTATTCGATCGACTGGGCCTTTTTATAACTCGCAACGGCCTTTTCTTTCTCCCCCGCAGCCGCGTAATAATCCCCCAGGGAATCATATACATTCGAGCTTTCGGGGTACAGGTCAGCATTGAGTTCAAACAGGCCCCCTGCCCGGTCGAGCTGTTGCATCATCAGGGACTGGTAGCCCAGGCTGTTTACCAAACTTTCATCCGGCTTCACCTCATACCCGAAGATTTGGGAGACTCGCTCATAATGGGTCCTGAGCTTCGCCACCAGGTCTATGGTCGGGTCTTCAAAGTCAGTGACCTTCAGATTCAGGTCGTAGAAGTCGAAGATGAAATGCAGGGCGTCGTATTCGGTGATCAGCGGCACGGTTGGATGGATCTCATTTTCATAGAACCGACTGCCGTATCTCAGCTGCAGGGATTGGTCGGCTTTCAGGAATTGGTCGATTTCCAGGTTCGCCCGAAGGCCCTCGGTCAGGAAGGTGGTATCGGCCAGGGTTTCATTCAGATCGGCCCCGATGTCGAGGTTGGCAATGCCTGTAAAGAGGGCCTTGTTCGCAAAGGACTTATCCGACACGGATGCCTGCTTAAATTCCCGGAGCAGCCGGCCGGGGACCAGGTTGGCCGTAGGGTCGATCGCCACGTAGGCATTGAACAAGTCTGTGTGGTGGAGCAGGGTATGGAGCACCGTTAAGCCTCCCAGGGAATGGCCCACCAGCATTCGGTAGGGGGTGGTCGGGTAATGGGCCTCGATGTAGGGGATCAGTTCCTTCCCGACAAAGGCGAGGAAATCTTCCCCCCCGCCAGCTTCCTCGGCCATTTCCGGGGGTATCCAGGCATTTTCAGGATCAGACAGGTCAGGCTTATAAGGTGTCAAATCGCGGGTGCGGTTGGTGTTGGGAATGCCCACCACGATCATTTCCGGGCAAACCGTATTGCCGTTAGACTGGCTCAGGTGGTTCAGCACCCCCACCGTGGCGAAGAAATGGGTGTCTCCGTCCAGCAGATACAGCACGGGATATTTTTTGTCCGGGGCATACCCGTCGGGTACATGTACCCAGATTTGGCGGGTTTCCTTCAGGATTCCGGATTGAATACTATCAATCGTTCCGATCACAATGTCGCGCCGTGCCTGGCCATATCCGCCAAGGGAGAGCGACAGCAAACAGAGTACGCACCAATATTTTTTCATACAGACAGGGTTTAACACAATTGCGAAACAGTCCGGGCGCCCGGGAAAGACCCCTTTTTACAAGGGGCCATGGTATGGCACTAATCTGCCTTATGCACCTCCAGCTCGATCTCGATCATGAATTCCGGGAGGGCCAGTTCTTTGACCCCCAGCCAGGAGCCAGCGGGGAAATGCCTGGTATAAATGGAATTGCGGTATGCTGCCTTCTCGAGGAATAAAGGCATGTTGGTGGTAAAGACATTCTCCACCACCACATCGTCAAAGGTGCAGCCAAAGTGGGCCAAAACCTTTTCCAGGTCTGCGTAGCAATTCTTCATCTGCTGTTCCAGGTCGCCCACCGCCGTGGGGTTGCCCGCATCATCCATGCTGACTGCCCCGGAAATCTTGATGTCGTTGCCGATTTTCACGGCGTGGGTATACCCATAAGCCTTTTCCACTTCGGGCCGGAGCGAGAAATATTCCGGCGCCTCCGGGGCGACCACTACCTTATCAGGTGGCGCAGGTTGGTCGGTTTCAGCCGGGATTGTTTTTTCTTTCTGGTTGCACCCCATTAAGATTAAAGTCAATGAGCTGACAACCAAAAGGGAGGGGAATCGCCTGCTCAGGGTTACCGGTTTTTTCATGATGCTTCGTTTCATGGGTTGTTTAGGTTGGATTTTACTAAATGTAGCGAAATATCCGGTACGGGGGAATATTCCCGTACCGGCCAAATGCGATGCATGGTTTTGCCCCGGGGGGTTGGGGCTCAGGCTGTTTTGTTAGGGAAGACTGACCTCAATCGTCTTCCTCGGGCATATAGTTGA
>CAYWZF010000055.1:15779-17852 GCA_964461555.1 uncultured Robiginitalea sp.
GGCTGTTTTGTTAGGGAAGACTGACCTCAATCGTCTTCCTCGGGCATATAGTTGATGCGGTACAGGGTGTCGAAGTGCCCGTTGTGGTCAAAGACCTCGTTGTAGCGGGCGTATTTGTTCCACTCCTCGATCAGTTTCGCCTTGATTTCAGGGTACTGCTCCGAAAGGTCGGTGGCCTCGGCCGGGTCGTTCTTCAGGTCATAGAGTTCCCAGTTCCCGCTGCCCATGGGCTGGGGCAGGCGCAGCAGCTTCCAGTTGCCGCTGATGTAGGCTTTCATCTCAAAGAGCTCCCACCCGTACCCGTCGTTGGCGTGCACGGTGGCCACCTCGCCTTTCAACACCGGCATGATCGATTTGCCGATGGTCGGGTGGATCTTGTTCCCGTTGAATTCTTCCGGATACTCAGCCCCGGCTATTTCCAGCACGGTGGGCATGATGTCGGTAACGTGCACAAAGCCGTCGTTCCACTGGCCGGCGCCCGCCTGGGTTCCGGGCATTTTTACGATCAGGGGCACCTTGATGCCCCCTTCGCTGGCGAAGCTCTTGAAATACCGGAAGGGGGAAGACGAGGCCTGGGCCCATCCGGCCCCCGTTTCAATGTAGGAGTTTTTCAGGCCGCGGTTCTCGATGGAATTGTCGAAGGTGCTCAGGTACTGCCCGTCTTCGTTCCCGGGGTAGAGGGTGGCCGTGGCGCCATTGGCCCCGTTGTCTGACATGAAAATGATCAGGGTGTTGTCGTACATGCCTTCCTGCTTCAGGTACTGCAGTACCCGCCCGATGCTCATATCCATGTATTCGAGCATGCCCGCGTATACCTCCATGTCACGGGCCATTCCTGCTTTCACCGGGTCAGGCAGGCTTTCCCAGGCCGGGATGGCCGGGTTTTTGGAGAATTTGTTGACCTCCTTCGAAACGATGCCCAGGGATTTCAGGTTCTCAAGGCGTTCCACCCAGAGGGAGTCCCACCCGGAGTCGAATTTCCCCTTGTATTTGGCGATGTAGTCTTCGGGCACATGGAGCGGGTCGTGCACGGCGGTATAGGACAAATAGGTAAAGAAGGGTTTCTTATCGGCCTTGTTCTTGTCGATAAAGCGGATGATGGAGTCGGTGTAATTTTTGGAGGAATAGAAATCTTCGGGCAATTCCACGGGCACCCCGTTGCGGGTGTATTCCATGTGCTGCAGAGGAGACAGGGCTTTTTTGTCGTTCCAGTGGCTGCCCCCGCCGGTGCCAAGGATGAAGGTTTCTTCAAAGCCCCGGTCGTGCGGGTCTTGCCCGGGGCCTTCCCCCAAATGCCACTTGCCGACCATGTAGGTGTGGTACCCAGATCCGCGCAACACCTCCGGGATGGTGACCACCTGTTTGCTCAGGGCACCCTGGTAACCTGGCAGGTTCAGGGCGGTCAGCCGGGGATAGGCCATTTCAGACATGATGCCCATGCCGGCCACGTGGTTGTCGTTGCCTGTGAGCAGGGAAGAGCGCGTGGGCGAACAGGTCGGCTGCACGTAGAAATTGGTAAAGGACAGGCCCTGCCCGGCCAGGCCCGAAATGACCGGGGAATGGATATTCCCCCCATAGGACGCTATGTCGCTGTAGCCCATATCATCGGCCACGATAAGCAAGATGTTGGGTTTGTTCTGGCTGCTTTCCGGGGCGGGTTTCGGTTCGCTACAACCCATGATCATACTTGCCGCAATCAGGGGTGTCAAAAGAACAGGTTTTAATTTCATAGCTGCTGAATCTGTTTTAACTGGCTAATATGGTTAATAAAAAGGCCCGTAAGGCCAGTGTTTATAATCGATGAGGCTGAGAGGTTTTGGAGTAGCCGCGACCTGGCGTCTAAGATAGTGAAATAGTGTGTTGTCCATTGAACCTGACCAAACCTGCCTGAACAAAATCTTATACAAAGCAGAACATTATTTACAGAATGACTTTCCAAAGAAGGAAGACTCCGGGCCTTTCCCTTCTGCGACGCGCCCAGGCCCTGGTGCGCCACCTGTGGTACGCCTTTCCCCGGTACCGGCATATTATCAGTCTTTGACCCTTAAGTTTAATTTTTCTTTTATACCATGA
>CAYWZF010000056.1:0-17728 GCA_964461555.1 uncultured Robiginitalea sp.
TGTTTCCGGAGGATTACCTGTTCAGTTCGGCACGAAATTATGCAGGATTGGAAAGTGAATTAGAGATTGTTGAGGTGTTTGTGGGTTAGAAACGCACGGATTGCAAATCCGTGCGTAAAAACCGAAAGCCACGATCGCGCGGATTTGCAATCCGTGCGATCGGGCTTCCACGCCCATCTCCCGGACCGGGATAGGAGTTTTACTCCGCATAAAATGGAAAAAACGGCCCCTTCCGGGGCCGCTTTCTTAAGATCCCCCGGCCTGCCGGCCGGGGGGAAACGCTGAATTCAGAAAATTGGGTCAGGCCAGGTCAAACCGGTCCAGGTTCATCACCTTGTCCCAGGCCTTCACAAAGTCCTTCACGAACTTCCCTTTGGCGTCGTCGCAGGCGTAAACCTCGGCCAGGGCGCGGAGCTCCGTGTTCGAGCCAAAGATCAGGTCAAAACGCGTTCCTGTCCATTTTACCTTTCCGGTCTTACGGTCGCGTCCCTCAAACACTTCCTGCTCGGCATCGATGGGCTTCCATTCAGTGCCCATGTCGAGCAGGTTCACGAAGAAGTCATTGGTCAGGGTGCCGGGCCTGTCGGTAAAAATGCCGTGCTTCGAGCCGTCGTAATTGGCGTTCAGGGCTCGCATGCCTCCCACCAGCACGGTCATTTCCGGGGCGGTGAGGGTCAGCAGCTGGGCCTTGTCGACCATCAGGTGTTCGGAGTGTACCGAAGTATGGGCCTTCAGGTAGTTCCTAAAGCCGTCAGCGAAGGGCTCCAGGGCTTCAAACGATTCCGCATCGGTCATTTCCGCAGTGGCATCGGTGCGACCCGGGGTAAAGGGCACATTGGCCTTATGGCCGGCATCGCTGGCGGCTTTTTCCACCGCAGCGCAGCCTCCCAGCACGATCAGGTCGGCCAGGGATACTTTCTTGCTGCCGCCCCTGGCGTTGAAATCTTGCTGGATCCTGGTAAGCGCATCGAGCACTTTGCCCAACTGCACGGGGTTGTTGGCTTCCCAGTGTACCTGGGGCTCCAAACGCACCCGCGCCCCGTTGGCACCTCCCCGGAAATCAGACCCCCTGAAGGTAGAGGCAGAGGCCCAGGCAGCGCCCACCAGCTGGGGCACGGTCAGGCCCGAAGCCAGGATGCTTTTTTTCAGGGCTTCGATATCCTTTGCGTCAATCAGGTCGTGGTTCACAACCGGTACCGGGTCTTGCCAGATCAGGTCCCCTTTCGGGACTTCCGGGCCCAGGTAGCGGGCTTTGGGGCCCATATCGCGGTGGGTGAGCTTGAACCAGGCCTTCTGGTAGGCTTCCTTGAATTCCTCGGGGTTCTCCAAAAAGTGCCGCGAGATTTTCTCATAGGCCGGGTCCATGCGCAGCGACAGGTCGGTGGTGAGCATGAAAGGCGCATGTTTTTTGGTTGGGTCGTGGGCGTCTGGCACCGTTCCGGCGCCAGCCCCTCCTTTGGGCTTCCACTGGTGCGCCCCCGCCGGGCTCTTGGTAAGCTCCCATTCGTATTTGAACAGGTTGGTCAGGAAGGTGTGGCTCCATTTGATGGGGGTGTCGGTCCAGGCCCCTTCCAGGCCGCTGGTAATGGTATCGGCCCCTTTCCCGCTGCGCAGGTTGTTCTTCCAGCCCAGGCTCTGCATCTCGATGGGCGCGCCTGCCGGTTCGGGCTCAAGGTATTCGGAGTCTTTGCCGGCCCCGTGGGTCTTGCCGAAGGTATGCCCCCCGGCGATCAGGGCCACGGTTTCATAGTCGTTCATAGCCATGCGGCCGAAGGTCTCACGGATATCATGGGCGGCAGCCAGAGGGTCAGGGTTGCCGTTGGGGCCCTCCGGGTTCACGTAGATAAGCCCCATATGGGCGGCCCCCATCTGTTTCTCCAGCTCCCCTTTCTCGTTGTAGCGGTCTTTATTGCCCAGCCAGGTAGCCTCAGAGCCCCAGTAAATATCTTCTTCGGGTTGCCAGATATCTTCACGACCCCCGGCAAAGCCGTACATGGGCAGGCCCATGGATTCATGGGCGACGTTCCCGGCTAAAATCAGCAGGTCGGCCCAGGAGATTTTCTTGCCGTATTTCTGCTTGATGGGCCACAGGAGCACCCGGGCCTTGTCGAGGTTGGCGTTGTCGGGCCAGCTGTTCAGGGGCGCAAAGCGCTGGTTGCCGGTTCCCCCGCCCCCCCGGCCGTCTGAAATGCGATAGGTGCCGGCGGCGTGCCAGGCCATGCGGATGAAAAACGGCCCGTAATGGCCGTAATCGGCCGGCCACCAGTCCTGGCTGTCGGTCATCAGGGCCCTCAGGTCCTTTTTCACGGCCTCCAGGTCGAGCGATTTAAAGGCCTCAGCGTAATCAAAATCCGGGTCCATCGGATTTGCCTTCTCGGAATGCTGACGAAGAATGTTCAGGTTCAGGGAGTTGGGCCACCAGTCGCGGTTGGTGGTACCCCCCCCGGCCGCCTGTCTCAGTTCGCCGTTCAGAAACGGGCAATCGGCCGGATTGCCTTGCATGTTGTTTCCCATTTTGTACAGTAGATTTTAGTTGTTCGACATAAAACTATAATAATGTTTTCTTATCAAGATGTATTTTTGATCGATATAACTTATGATGATTCGATAAAAACTATGGTTGCCGGCCGGGCGGGCAGGCAGCCTTTTAAGGTACAAAATATCCGGCGCCCGGAAAAGGGAACAAGGCCCGAAATTATCGCAGGCAGCCCAGGGAAATGGGCACGGCTAACTAAAAAATCCCTACTTTAAACACGCAGAATTTTAAAAGAGACGACCCGTGTTGGCTGACCTGATGAAAACCCTTTCCGGCGGTGCCGCCCTGATCATTACGCTGTTCTACCTCGCCATTCTTGGGCGCACCGTGTACCGCATCATCATGAATACCCAATCCGCAGCAAAAACTCTGGCCTACCTGCTGCTCATCATCATCCTCCCTGTTTTGGGTATCATCATCTACTACTCCTTTGGGGTAGATACGCGCCATGGCAGGTCCAACGAACAACTGGAGGCATCGTACCGGGAGGTCTCCCGGGATTTCATAGGGCTTCTGGATGACCCTTCCGAAACCCTGCTGCCAGATCATGGCGAGGCCCTGGGCCATTTCACGGAATTGTACCGGTTCATCAGGGCTATCGAGCGCGAGAAGCTTACAACAAATTCATACCACCTGCTCCGCAATGGGGAGGAAAAATTCCCGGAAGTCCTGAATGCCATGGGGCAGGCCCGGCACTATATCCACATGGAGTATTACGCCTGGGAAAATGACGTCCGGGGCAACCAGATAAAGGAGATGCTTCTGCAAAAGGCGCGACAGGGGGTCAAAATTCGGGTAATCTATGATGATTTTGCCTGTCACGGCATCCGGAAGAACATTATACCGGAACTGGCAATGGGCGGGGTTGAGGTGTATCCGATCATCAAGATCAAACTTAACAGGCTGGCCAACCGCCTCAACCACCGCGACCACCGCAAGATCATCATCGTGGATGGGCATACAGGTTATATAGGCGGCATCAATATCTCAGACCGCTACGACAACTCCGTTGATACTGGGCTGTACTGGCGCGACACACACCTGAAGATCAACGGGCCCGGGGTGATGAACCTGCAGCGGCATTTTTTGGTCAACTGGAATTTTTGTCAGTCGGTGAAACTGGGGTTGAGGGATTTCCCGGCTCCCGACCCGGTAACCCCGGCAAGCCCAGCCCGCCAGGGCCTGTCGCAGATTCTCGCCGGCGGCCCGATCTACAGCCAGCCCAACATCATGCTGGCCTACGCCAGGCTGTTCACCCTGGCCCGGGAAAAACTCTACATTACCAATCCCTATTTCATCCCCAATGAAACCATTCTGGATGCCCTGAAGCAGGCTGCCCTCAGCGGGGTAGATGTCCGCCTGCTGCTTCCCGGCAAATCCGATTCAGCCCTCGTGGGGGCTGCGGCCAGGTTTTATTTCAAAAGCCTGTTAAAGGCCGGTGTTAAAATCTACCTGTATACCAAAGGCTTTGTGCATGCAAAAACCGTCGTCGCCGACAGCTTTGTCAGCATAGTAGGCACAGCCAACATGGATATCAGGAGCTTTGACCTGAATTTTGAGATCATGCCGTTCGTATACAGCAAGGCCCTGGGAGGCGAACTGGAACAAATGTTCCTGGATGACCTTGAAGATGCCGAAGCCATCACCCTTGACGAATGGAACGAACAAAGCAACCTGAAATTCATAACCTATGCCACGGCTCGCCTGGTTTCATCCCTTTTATAAAATGGGCCATGCCTTTGAAAATACCGCAGGGATGCTTCCCGGGAAGGAATGCCCGGCTAGCGGGCAGTGGCCGACCGACCGATGTACAACCTAGGCTATCTCCAAGCCCATAGCCATAAATCCATGAGCCTGACAACCAAAATTATCCTGGGCCTGATCGTGCTGCACCTGCTGGTCGGATTCGGCTGGCTGATCTACAAATTGTCTCCGCGGAAGGAGGACGAAATCGAAGACAGGGAGGAAGAATAAACGGCTCCCGGCTTCCCCCTTCGCCCCCGGCAGGCCAAACTACCCACCCTGAAGGGGGCGGGTGAAACCGCCCTTTGCCCTGCCTGCTTAAAATGCCGTATCTTTAGGAGGCACACTAAAACAACCGCAACCATGATCCTTCAAACCGTTACCTTCCATTCAGGCCTTAGCGAGGAGGAACTGCTCCGAGTTGCCCGGGAGCGGGTACCCCGGTTCCGCGCCCTGCCCGGCCTGCTCCAGAAATACTATGTGAAAGGCCAGGAGCCGGGCCAGTACCGGGGCGTCTATATTTGGGATTCGGCGGAATCGCTGGAGGAATTCCGGAGTTCGGACCTGGCGGCCAGCATCCCCGAAGCCTATAGCGTGCTGGGGCCTCCCGCCATAGAGCACCTGGAGATCCTCTTTCCCCTTCGCGATTAAACCTGCCGGGGCCATTTCCAGCAAGGAGATGACCCATTCTTTGGCCTGACAGCCGCCGATTCGTACCTTTACGCAAAGCAGAGGTCAGAATGCATTCCCTGTGTGACTCGACCACTTTATGCTCTTTCATTGCTGGGGGCAGAGCCTGCAGTTCAAATCACCGCAAAACCGCCGTATGAAAATCGAAGAAATTGAGAACATTGAACTGAGCAAGTTGGAACTACGCGATTATGAGGAAATGAAGGAGGTCATGCGCTCTTCCTACCATACCATGCCCGAGATGTACTGGCGCGAATCGCAGATCGAATCCCTGATCCGGAAATTCCCGGAAGGGCAGGTAGTGGTCAAGGTGAACGGGCAGATCGCCGGGTGCGCCCTTTCGATCATCGTCGATTACGACAAATTTGGCGACCAGCATACCTACCGTGAGATCACGGGCAACTATTCCTTCAATACCCATGCCGAGACGGGCGACGTGCTCTACGGCATCGATGTGTTCATCAAGCCCGAATTCAGGGGGCTGCGCCTGGGCCGGCGCCTCTATGATTACCGGAAGGAGCTCTGCGAGAACCGCAACCTCAAGGGGATCGTCTTCGGAGGGCGCATCCCGAACTACCATAAGTACAAAGACCGGATGGCCCCCAAGGAGTACATCGAGAAGGTTCGCCTGCGCGAGATCCACGACCCGGTGCTCAATTTCCAAATATCCAACGACTTCCACCCCATCAAGGTGCTGCAGGGGTACCTCGAGGGCGACCAGGCCTCGAGCGAATACGCCGTACTGCTGGAGTGGAACAACATTTACCACGAACAGCCCATGAAGGTGGCCCGGGGGCCCAAGAAAATAGTACGGCTGGGGCTGATCCAGTGGCAAATGAGGCCCTATAATGACACCGACGACCTGATGCAGCAGGCCGAGTACTTTGTCGATGCCGTCTCGGGCTACCGCTGCGATTTTGCGCTCTTCCCCGAATTCTTCAACGCCCCCCTCATGGCGGCCTTCAACGACCTGTCTGAAGCAGCTGCCATCCGTGAACTGGCCGCCCTTACCTCGGGCATCGTGGAACAGTTTTCGGGCCTGGCCGTTTCCTACAACATCAATATTATATGCGGCAGCATGCCTGAACTGGTCGATGGCACCCTCTACAACGTGGGGTACCTGTGCCACCGCGACGGCCGGATCGACCGCTATGAAAAGCTGCACGTCACCCCCGATGAATCAAAGGTCTGGGGGATGCAGGGCGGAAGCACCCTCAGGGCCTTCGATACCGATTGCGGCAAGGTGGGCGTGCTGATCTGCTACGACTCGGAATTCCCTGAGCTTGGGCGCATGCTGGCAGACGAAGGGGTAAACATCCTCTTTGTGCCTTTTCTGACCGATACCCAGAACGGCTTTTCGCGGGTGCGCTACTGTGCCCAGGCGCGTGCCATCGAAAACGAGTGCTACGTGGCCATCGCGGGCAGTGTCGGCAACCTGCCAAAGGTGCACAACATGGATATTCAGTTCGCCCATTCCATGGTCTTCACCCCCTGTGATTTTGCCTTCCCCACCAACGGGATCAAGGCCGAAGCCACCCCCAACACCGAAATGATCCTCATCTCAGACGTTGACATCGACCTGCTGAGCGAACTGCACCAGTACGGCAGCGTGCGCAACCTGAAAGACCGCCGCACCGACCTCTTTGAGCTGCGCAGGCGCACCTGAGCCACTGTTGCCCCTCATTTTTTCCCCGAACCTGTCCTGGCGTACAACCAGACCGGTTTTTGTTTATATTCAGCCAACTAAATTGAGCCTGCCCGGTCCCGAAGCGTTTCGCCACCCGTGGGGAACCGGGCCAAAGAGCCGGCTTGTTTTTGTTTAACCAACTAAACTTTCAACGTATGAAAAAATTAATCGCAGAATTTTTCGGGACCCTCTGGCTGGTTCTGGGTGGGTGTGGCAGTGCCGTGCTCGCCGCCGGATTCCCCGAACTGGGGATCGGTTTTGCCGGAGTGGCCCTGGCCTTCGGCCTGACCGTCGTGACCATGGCCTATGCCATCGGGCACATTTCGGGATGCCACCTGAACCCGGCCGTATCGATCGGGCTTTGGGTGGGGGGCCGATTCGACGGCAAAGACCTCGTTCCGTACATCGTGGCCCAGGTGCTGGGCGGCCTGGCCGGGGCGGGGATCCTCTTCCTGATCGCTTCGGGAAAACCAGGGTTTGAGCTGGGCGGGTTTGCCGCCAACGGCTACGGGGAGCACTCCCCTGGCGGCTATGGCATGCAGGCTGCCCTGGTCACGGAAATCGCAATGACCTTCATGTTTTTGATGATCATTCTGGGGGCAACCCACGGGAAGGCCCCTGCCGGTTTCGCCGGCCTGGCCATAGGCCTCGGGCTCACGCTCATCCACCTGATCAGCATCCCGGTGACCAATACCTCGGTAAACCCGGCCCGGAGCACCAGCCAGGCCTTGTTTGTGGGCGACTGGGCCCTGGGGCAGCTCTGGCTCTTCTGGGTAGCCCCCATCGTGGGGGCCGCGCTGGCCGGCCTGGTGTATAAATGGCTGTCTCCGGATTCCAAATAAGAATTCCCCTTCTGAACCGGTTTCACAGGGCATGCGCATGAGGGCATGCCCTGTTTTGTTTGGCACCCTCAAAAAGGCGTGGCACACTGCCCGGGGAATTTGTACTTTTAGAAGCCATGGACAGGGCCGCCAGGCGGCGCCTGCCCGTGAAAATCCAATTTTCGATGAAAAAAACTGCTTTGCTGGCCCTGCTGCCTTTCTTCATCCTGGCCCCCCTTAAAACACATGGGCAAGGTTCGGCCCGGGCCGACAACTACCCGGAACTGACCGCCCTGTTCGAGGCGTGGCGGCAATTTGAGACGCCCCCCGACCGGGAGGGGGCCCCCGATTATACCCGGGCCGCCTTTGAGAGGCGCAGGCCCGGTTTCGAGGCCCTGCAAGACCGCCTGAGCCGCATCGATACGGTAGGTTGGCCGGTGGCCCGCAAAGTGGACTGGATGGTCGTTTGGGCCGAAATGAACGGGTACGATTTCAACCAGCGCATCCTCAGGCCCTGGGAGCGCGACCCGGCCTTTTACAAGACGGTATGGACAGAGCGCAGCGATGTGCCGGCCCACGAGGGGCCCACCCACCACCGTACCGCCGAACTCTGGACCTATGCCTTCCCCCTTTCCCCCGAAGAGCGCGAGCGCCTGCTGGGCGACCTGAAGGTGATTCCGCCCCTGAACGCCCAGGCCCGGGAGAATCTGACGGGGAACGCCCGCGAATTATGGGTGGCCGGGATCCGGGATATCAGGCAGCAATCCGCCGACTTACAGGACCTCGAAAGCCGCCCCGGGGTGGCAGCCGACACCGCCTTGCTCGCCGCCATACGGGACGCCCGCGAAGCCACCGAGGCCCTGGCCGCCTGGCTGGAGGCCCAGGCCGCTTCCAAAACCGGCCCTTCGGGCATCGGGGCTGAAAACTACACCTGGTACCAGCAAAACGTGCATCTGGTGCCCCTGACCTGGGAAGCGGAAGTGATGCTGCTCAGGCGCGAACTGGCCCGGGCCTGGTCGGGCCTCAAAACGGAGGAGCACCGCAACCGGGACCTCCCGCCCCTACAGGCCGCCGGCAGCCCGGAAGCATATAATGCCCTGGCCGAGCGGTCGGCCCGGAGCCTGCTCTCCTTTTTGGAGCAGGATGCCATAGTGAGCGTGAAACCCTATTTTGAACCGGCCCTGCGCGAGCACCTGGGCGCCTTTGTGCCCGAAGAGCGCCGGCATTTCTTCTGGATTACCGCCCATTACGACCCGCGCCCGCTCTATTCCCATTTCTACCACTGGTTCGAGCTGGCCCGGATGGAGGAAGAGCCAAATCCCAGCCCGATCAGGCGCGGACCCCTGCTGTACAACATCTTCGATTCGCGCAACGAGGGCATGGCCACGGCTGTGGAAGAATTTTTCATGCAGGCCGGCCTGTACGACGATGAGCCGCGGGTTCGGGAGATCGTCTATATTTTGCTGGCCCAGCGGGCCGCCCGCGGCCTGGGCTCCCTCTACGCCCATGCCAACCTGATGACCATGGAAGAGGCCGGGGGCATCCATTCCGAATACACCCCCCGCGGGTGGATGCAGACCGAGAAGGAACTGCTGCGCTTCGAGCAGCACCTGTACATGCGCCAACCCGGGTACGGAACCAGCTACATTACCGGGAAATACCTCCTGGAACAGGCCCTGATGGAATATGCCCGGCTCAAGGAACAGGGTGGGGAACATTTTGAGCTAAAAGACTTTCTGGACCGAATGAACGCCATCGGGAACGTCCCCGTTACCCTGGGCATATGGGAACTCACCGGGCAAGCGCCGGGCAGAACCCCCTGAGAGCTTTGTTCGGCCCTTAATATACAAGCCGGAATGGAAGCCGGCGCCAAAGGAAAGCCTATGGAAACCTGGATCGCCCTGTTACGCGGCATCAACGTGGGAGGGCACCACCTGGTGCGCATGAAAGACCTCGTGAGGCATCTGCAGGCAGATGGCTTCCGGGAGGTAAACACATACATCCAGAGCGGGAATGTGGTGCTGCAATCTCAGGACAGGCCCGGGGAACGCATCGGCAACCTCATCGGGCAGCATTATGGCTTTCGACCCGCTGTGCTGGTGCTGAGCGCAGAGGAATTGCGACAGGCAGCTGCCGCAAACCCCTTTGACCCTGAGGGGGGCAAAAAGGTGCACTTCTATTTCTGTGCCCGGGAGCCCCGGGAGGTCAACCACGCCTTGCTGGAGTCGCTTCGGGCCCCCAATGAGGCCTACCGGCTTGTGGGCAAGGTGCTGTACCTTTTTGCCCCCGACGGGATCGGCCGTTCGAAGCTCGCTGAAAAGATCGGGAAGGCCCTGCCCGGCACCGACTTTACCGCCCGCAACCTGAATACGGTCAGCAAGCTGCTCGAAATGAGTGCCTGAAACCAGAATCAAGTCGCTGAAAGCTATGAAGGAAGACCCCCTTGTCAACCGCGAATGCCTGCTGAAGAAATTCCCCGGAAAAGGGGGCTGGACCTATGCCGAGGTACCTGAAATCGCCCCGGACCCTTCCAACCCGTTCGGGTGGGTGCAGGTGCGGGGCTCGATAGACGGTTTTGCCCTCTCCCGGTACAAGCTCATGCCGATGGGCCATGGCCACCTCTTTTTGCCGGTGCGGGCTGAGATCCGGAAGGCCATCGGGAAGCAGGCAGGCGATTATGTGTTCGTGACCCTGTACCCGGATGCCTCACAGGCACCGGTCCCGGAAGAGATCGCGGCCTGTTTCGAAAACGAGCCCCCGCTGGTGGCCGAAACCTTTGCCGGCTTCTCCCCGGGCGAGCGCAAGGCCTACCTCGACTGGATCGGCCAGGCCAGGACCGAGCAGACCCGGGCCGATCGGATCGCCCGGATGATGGCCCGCCTCGAGCGCGGGTTGCGCCTGCACGATCCGTGAAAGCCCGGCGGGCAAATTGCGAACCAATATTCAAAAACAAACCAAGATGCTCATAGAAACCCTTAAAACCCTTTTCGACCGCGATTTGGCGAAGCTCCACACCGAAATTGCGGCCTACCGGGACGAAAAAAACCTTTGGAAAACCCGGGAAGGAATCACCAACCCGGCAGGAAACCTATGTCTCCATCTCGTGGGGAACCTCAACGCTTACGTGGGGGCCGTCTTCGGGGAAACCGGATACGTGCGCGACCGCGAAGCCGAATTCGCGCGACGGGACGTGCCCCGCGAGACCCTGCTGGCAATGGTCGACCAGACCCGGGAGATGCTCCCCCCTGCCCTCGACCGCATAACCCCCGCCCAGCTGGGGGCGACCTACCCGATCCGGATCTTTCCACAAAAGACCACGGTTGAATACATGATGGTACACCTGGCTGCCCACCTGGCCTACCACCTGGGGCAGGTGAATTACCACCGCAGGCTCCTGGATAGCCCGTAAACAAAGGAATAAAGCCAGCTGAAAAGGATTTTTTAGTATTTTCACGATTATGAAAAAAGTCGGAATCCTCTTACTGATGGCCCATTTCCTGTTCGCGGGGTGTGCCCGTGAAACCCCCAGGGCGGTGTACTACCGCACCACGGCGACCGGAAAGGCCCTTACCCGGGTCCAATACGATTCGATCAAAACCCGTCTCACCGAAAGCATGCGCGCCGCCATCCCTGACCTGGAATTCAGGGAAACCCTGATCGACAGCACGGTTGGGCAGGATTCCATCATCCTCACCTACAGCCTCGACTTTGGGGAAACCCCCGAACCGGAAAAAATCAGGCTGTACCTGGGCCGGCAATTGCCGCAGGTGCCATTGAAAATGCAGCCGGAGGGGCAGCTGCGGCTGGCCGACCTCCGGGGCAAGCCTGTCTGGCTGAACTTTTGGTTTACCACCTGCAAACCGTGTATCGAAGAAATGCCCGTGATGAACCGCATCCGCAGCGCGTTCGGCGACCGCGTCCATTACCTGGCCATCACCTTTGACCCGTACGAGAAGGTGGTCCCCTTTCTGCAAAAGCATGCCTTTGCCTTCGACCACGCCATTGAAGCGGGCAGTTTTATCGACTCCCTCGGCCTGCAAGGGTTCCCGAAAAACCTGTTTCTCGACCGCGAAGGGGTGGTACGGCATATCGCTGACGGCATCCCCTATGTGATCAAAGACGGGAAACTGGTGATGGGGGAAGGGGAAGAATTCACCGGATTCCTTGAGGCCCTGTTAAACGAACACCAGGACCCGGGCCATGCCGGGGGGTAACCCATGCTGACATGAAACCCGCCAACCGCAACATCCTGCCCCGGAAGGCCTTTTTAAAAAGGGTTTTCCGGTATTCCCTGTTCTCAGTTTCGCTCCTGGCCGTTTCCCTGCTGATCGGGACCCTGGGGTACCATTATCTGGCCGGTTTGGGCTGGCTTGACAGTTTCTACAACGCCTCCATGATCCTCACGGGCATGGGGCCCGTGGCAGAGCTGGCCACCCCCACAGCCAAGGTATTCGCCTCCCTGTACGCGCTTTTCAGCGGGGTGATCTTCCTCTCCATCGTGGCGGTCTTCTTCGCCCCCTTTGCCCACCGGCTGATGCACCTGCTGCACGTGGACCCCGAAGACTCCCCCTGAGCGCCCGGCACGGTATTGAATCTAAATAGGTTTCAAAATGGAACCATTTTTAGTACTTTGGCCTGTCGGGCACATAAAGGCCAAAGCGGAACCCTTCCGGAGAGCGTCCTTACAGCCCGCTTAAATCAACCAGAACCATGAAAAAATTCCTCCTCGGCCTGCTGGCCGTGATCGCCCTGCTCGCCCTGGTACTCCTGTTCAATACCTTCACCCTGACCAGCAAGCAGGTGGCAGCCGACCCGGTGGCCCTGCCCGCCGTGCCCGATTCGGTGTATGAGCACCTGGCAGGGGCCGTGCGGTACCCCACCATTTCGTACAGTGAAGAAGCCGTGCCCGATTCGGCGGCCTTCTACGGCTTCCACCGCTACCTTGAAAATACCTTCCCCCTGCTGCACAGCCGCCTGCAAAAGACCGTGATCAACGGATACAGCCTGCTGTATACCTGGCAGGGGAGCGACCCGTCCAAAAAACCGGTCATCCTCATGTCGCACCAGGATGTGGTGCCGGTAGACCAGCCCTCCCTCGACCGGTGGGAGGCCGGGCCCTTTGAAGGGGCCGTGACCGCCACTGAGATCATCGGTAGGGGCACCCTCGACGACAAGAATTCGCTGATGGCCGTGATGGAAAGCGTGGAGCGACTCCTTTCGGAGGGCTACCAGCCACCCCGTACCTTCTACCTGGCCTTTGGCCATGACGAGGAAGTGGGCGGGGGCAACGGGGCCTCCCAGATTGCAGCCTACCTGAAGGAACAGGGGGTGCAGGCCCTGATGACCCTTGACGAAGGGGGCTACATAGCCGAAGGCATGGTGCCGGGGGTAGACAAGCCCGTGGCCTTCATCAACCTGGCCGAGAAAGGGTTTGCCTCGTTCCGCCTCATCGTGGAGACCGGGGGCGGCCACAGTTCCAACCCGCCCCGCGAAAATACCATCGGCATGCTGGCACAGGCCATCGTAGACCTTGAGAACAATCAATTGCCCTACAAGCTGGTGAACCCGATCGACTACCAGCTCGAATACCTGGGCCCGGAACTCCCCTTTCTGCAACGCATGGCCTTTGCCAACCCCTGGCTGTTCAAGGGCCCCATCCTCAAAGGGATGAATGCCCATACCACCACAGCCCCGACGATCATAGATGGGGGCGTCAAGAACAATGTGATCCCCACCGTGGCCGAGGCTACCATCAATTTCCGGATATTGCCGGGGGAAACGATCGAATCGGTGCAGGAACACATCCGCCAGACGGTGAGCGATAGCGTGCGGGTCGAGCCTGTGGGGTTCCTCACCAACCCCTCCCCGGTTTCCTCCGTAGATTCAGAAGGGTTCCGGGTGCTGGAGAAGACCATCCGCTCGCTTTTTCCGGAAGCGGCCGTAGTGCCGGGGCTGGTCGGGGGCGGCACCGACGCCCGTTACTTCTATCCCATTTCAGACGACGTCTACCGCTTTTACCCGGTGCGCCTGGGCCCTGAAAGCTTTAAGCGCTTTCACGGCATCGACGAGAAAATCTCCAGGGCCAACTACGCCGAACTGATCGGGTTTACCTACCAGCTGATCCGCAACCTCGAGTAGGCGGCACCTGACTGAAACCTGAAACAAGTGGAGCCCTTCGGGACTCCATTTTGCTTTTTGAGTGGAACCGAACCGATTGCAGGAGTGGCACGGAATACAATTTTTTAGTATATTCGCTTTACTTTTTAAGTATACTTAAATATTTTGCCCGGAATGAAGAACCCGGTCTCTATCGCCACCGAGAATTTCATCAAGACCATCTACCAGTTCGGCCAGAAAAAGGGGTATGATACCCGGCCGGGGTCGATCGCCCGCGAACTGGGCATCTCCAATGCGGCTGCCACCGACATGGCCCGGAAGCTCGCCCGTAAAGACCTCATCCAGTACGAGAAGTACAGGGAACTGCGGCTAACCCCTGCCGGGCGTAAAATGGCCCTGGGGATCATCCGCAAACACCGCCTCTGGGAGACCTTCCTGCACCAGGTCTTCGGCCTGGGCATGCACGAGATCCACCGCGAAGCGGAAATGCTCGAGCACCTGACCTCTGATTTTTTGGCCGACCGGATCAGCCTCTTTCTGGGGCATCCGACCACCGACCCGCATGGCGACCCCATTCCCGACCCCATGGGCGAAATGCCCGACGACCCGGGCCATATCCTGCTGAGCCAGGCGCCCGCGGGGGATGCTTACCAAGTAACCCGGCTCTCGGGTTCAGACAAGGAATTCTTCGAGTTTTGCCAGGCCCGGTCCCTGGCGGTGGGTTCGCTGCTCCGGGTAAGGAGCCAGCTGCCGAAGCGCCGCATGACCGAGATTGAGCTCGAAGGAACGGTACTGCTGCTCAATGCCGACCTGGCCCAGACCCTGCATGTAAAACCCGCGGCCGGCCCCAGCCGGGAACGCAAGGCCCTGGCCGTTTCCAAACAAGCCGGAAGATGACACCAATGAACCTCCTTTCGAACCTGCCCCTGCAGATCGGGCCCGGGATGATGCTCGGCCTCGGCTTGTTGGCCATTGCCCTGCTGCTTTGGGTTTTCTGGCCGGTGCGCGGCCTGTGGGCGCGCCTGAGCCAGGGGCAGCTGAACCGGGCGCGCGTGCTGCTCGAAGATGCCCTGAAGTACCTCTTTGACTGCGAATACCGCCGGCAGGCCTGCGGGCTGAACAGCCTGGCCGGCAACCTGAACATCTCCCTCGACAAAGCCAGCCGGCTGGTCGAGCGCCTGTTGCACATGGGGCTGATCTCCATGGACGGGCAAGACCTCTCCCTCACCGACACGGGGCGGTCATACGCCCTGCGGGTGATTCGCGTTCACCGCATCTGGGAACGCTACCTGGCCGATGAGACGGGGGTGGCCCAGGCCGACTGGCACCACGAGGCCGACCGGATGGAGCACCAGGTATCGATGGAAGCCACCGAGAAACTGGCCGCCCAGATGGGCAACCCGGTATTTGACCCCCACGGCGACCCCATCCCGACGGCCGGGGGCGAGCTCCCGGAGCTGAAAGGCAAGCCCCTGAGCCAGCTGAAGGAAGGCGACATGGGCCGAATCGTCCATATTGAGGACGAACCCCGCAGCATCTACGAGCAGTTGGTGGTGGAAGGCCTGTACCCCGGCATGCCCATCTATGTGACCGACGTGGCTGAAAACCGCATCACCTTTGCCACCGACGGGGACGAGTGCACCCTGACCCCCCTCTTTGCCGGGCATATCACCGTGGAGGTGGCCACCGGGGCCGCCCGCGAACCGGCCCGGTATGAACTGCTTTCTTCCCTCGAAGTAGGGGAATCGGCCGAAGTGGCCGGTATTTCGCCCCACTGCCGGGGCCAGCAGCGCCGCCGCCTGATGGACCTGGGCATCGTTCCCGGCAGCCGCATTGCGGCCGAGATCCGCAGCGCCTCGGGCGACCCGGTGGGCTACCGGGTCATGGGGACCACCATCGGGATCCGCAAACAACAGGCCGACCTGATCTTCATAACCCGAAAAAACAATGCCGATTATGAACACGCCTAATGCCTGCGAGACCTGCCCGGTGCACCATAAGGCCAACCTGCAGAAACTGGGGCTGAACCTCGAAGATGTCGATTACGTGCTGGCCCTGGCCGGTAACCCGAACACCGGGAAGAGCACGGTTTTCAACAACCTGACCGGCCTGCGGCAGCATACCGGGAACTGGCCCGGCAAAACCGTGGCCCGGGCTGAAGGCGGGTTCGTCTACAACGGGAAACGCTATAAAATGGTAGACCTGCCCGGCACTTATTCGCTGCTCTCCACCAGCACCGACGAGGAAGTGGCCCGCAATTTCATCCTCTTCGGCAGGCCGGATGTAACCGTTATAGTGGCCGATGCCACCCGGCTCGAGCGCAACCTGAACCTGACCCTCCAGATATTGGAGATCACCGACCGGGCCGTGCTCTGCCTCAACATGATGGACGAAGCCCGTCGAAACGGGATCGAAATCGACGTGCGCGGTCTTTCCAAAGAGCTGGGCATCCCGGTGATCCCGACCTCAGCCCGGAGCCGGCAGGGGATGGATGAGCTCCTGGCCGCCGTGGAAGAGGTGGCCAATGGCACCTATGTCTGCCGCCCGCACCGGATCAAGAGCCGCTCCCCGAAGCTGAACCATGCCATTTCGGGGCTTTCAAAGAAACTTTCGCGGGAATTCCCGGGCCTGCCCAACCTGCAGTGGGTGGCCCTGCGGCTGCTCGAAGGCGACAACAGCATCATCGAGGCGATCCGTACAGGCGACCTGGGAAATATCGGGTCTGCCCCGAACCCCGCAACCTCCTAATACCGAGCCATGGAAAAAGTTAGCCGATCCATACAGGCAGATGACCTGCTTTCCGAAGCCAACAAGGCCCGCTGGGAGCTGGGGATGGACTTCCACGACACCCTGATCGAGTCCATCTACGAAGATGCCTCGCGCATCGCCCGAAAAACCGTCAGCCAGCAGGGCGACAATGCGGCCTACAGCCAGAACCTGAAGATCGACCGCATCATCACCAGCAAGTGGCTGGGCTTCCCGATCATGTTCCTGCTGCTGGCCCTGGTTTTCTGGATCACGGTGGCGGGGGCCAACGTTCCTTCGGGCCTTTTGGCCTCCTTCCTGATCGACATGGTGCATCCCTGGCTGAAAGAAGGGGCGGCTGCCCTGCACCTGCCCTGGTGGCTCGACGGGGTGCTGATCGACGGGGCCTACCTGTCCATGGCCTGGGTAATCTCGGTGATGTTGCCGCCCATGGCCATCTTCTTTCCGCTCTTTACCCTGCTAGAAGACCTGGGATATTTGCCCCGGGTGGCCTTTAACATGGACAGCCTCTTCCGCAAGGCCGGGGCCCACGGCAAGCAGGCCCTGACCATGAGCATGGGCTTCGGCTGCAATGCCGCCGGGGTGATCGCGGCCCGGGTGATCGACAGCCCGCGCGAAAGGCTGATCGCCATCATCACGAACAACTTTTCACTGTGCAACGGGCGCTGGCCGACCCAGATCCTCATCGCCACCATCTTTATCGGCGGGATGGTCCCTGCTGCCTGGGCCGGGCTGGTTTCGGCCGGGGCCGTCGTGGGGGTGGCCGTGCTGGGCATTGGCTTCAGCCTGCTGGTCTCATGGGGCCTGAGTAAATCCGTGCTTAGGGGCGAGGCCTCGTCGTTCAGCCTGGAACTCCCACCCTACCGCCCTCCCCGCATCTGGCAGACCCTGTACACCTCCCTGATCGACCGCACCATCTTCGTGCTCTGGAGGGCAATCGTTTTCGCGGTGCCGGCGGGCGTGGTGATCTGGCTGGTCGCCAACGTGCACCTCGGGGGGCTGAGCCTGGCCGAGCATTTCATACAGGCCACCGACCCGGTGGCCCTGGTCTTCGGCCTGAACGGGGTGATCTTTCTGGCGTACATCATCGCCATCCCCGCCAACGAGATCGTAATCCCGACCATTTTGATGCTCACGGTGCTCAGCAGCAACCTGGCCGGGATGGGTGCCGGATCAGGGGTCATGTTTGAGCTCGATTCCATAGCCGATACAGCCAACATTCTGCAGGCCGGGGGCTGGACGGTGCTTACCGGCATCAACCTCATGCTCTTCAGCCTGCTGCACAACCCCTGCTCGACCACGATCTACACGATCTGGAAGGAGACGGGCAGCGCGCGCTGGACGGCGGTCGCCACCCTGCTGCCGGTC
>CAYWZF010000057.1:0-10517 GCA_964461555.1 uncultured Robiginitalea sp.
GGGTCAGGGTGCGAATGTGCGCATTTGCCCGTGTTGAAGCAAGTGGATGGGGGGGATTCCTGCCCGTGGGTTGGGAAGGGGTACTGGGTTTACAGTTCTCCGCCTTCGCGCCTGAAGCGCTTCGGCGGATGAAAAAGGTTCAAATCAGGCAGGTAACAGGTTTGAAACCCTTTCCTCATTTTCAAATCGGCAAATTTTCAAATCTTCAAATTGAAAGGGGGAACCCCCTCCCCCCCGGAAACAAGCTAACCAGTTTCAGCGCAATTCCCATGCAGATTGAAAAGTTGCGAAACGCCAAAATTGCTGGTATGCCGCCAGGTTTTTGCAGGCCGGGGGTGTATTTTGATTGGGGGGTGGGGTGGGGCAACCCCCGACGTTGAGCCCCTGTTCAGAACAGCCCGCTGATATGCCCGTCAGCATCGATCCCGATCTGTTCCGAGGCCGGGCGTGCCGGCAGGCCCGGCATGCGCAGAATATTCCCCGCGATGGGAATGATAAACCCTGCCCCGGCAGCGATTTCAAATTCACGGATGTTGATATCGAAGAATTCGGGCCGCCCCAATTGTTTTTCGTCATCGCTGATGCTTTTCTGGGTTTTGGCCATGCAGATCGGCAGGCCAGAATAGCCCAGGGCCTCAAAGCGCTTCAGCTGCGCCTTGGCCTTGTTCGACAGGATCACATGCTGGGCCCCGTAAATGGTACGGCAAATCTTCTCCATCTTGGTGCGGATCGAATCCCCTAGGTCATACGTGGGGTGGAACCTGCCTTTACAGGCCGCGATCGATTTCACTACCTCCGTGGCGAGCTGGGCGCAGCCCTCTCCGCCTTTGGCCCAGCCTTCGCTCAGGGCCGCCGGAACCCCCATTTTTGCGCAGTGCTCCAGCAGCAGGCGCTGTTCGGCTTCCGTATCGCTGTGGAAGCTGTTCAGGGCTACCACTACCGGTATGCCAAAACTCCGCAGGCTCGACAGGTGCCTTTCCAGGTTGGGCAGGCCGGCCTTCAGGGCGGCCGTGTCTTCTTCCTGCAGTTGGTCAAGGGGTTTGCCGCCGTGGTATTTCAGGGCCCTGATGGTGGCTACAAGCACGACGGCCTTCGGAGAAAGCCCGGCGTTGCGGCATTTGATGTTCATGAATTTTTCAGCCCCCAGGTCGGCGCCGAAGCCTGCCTCGGTCACCACGTAATCGACCAGGCTGAGCCCCATCTTCGTGGCGATGACCGAATTGGTGCCCTGGGCGATATTGGCAAAGGGGCCCCCGTGGATCAGGGCCGGGTTGCCCTCTAGGGTCTGCACCAGGTTGGGCTTGATCGCATCTTTCAGCAATACCGCCATGGCCCCTTCCGCTTTCAGGTCGCGGGCAAAGACGGGGTTACCTTCCCAGGTATCGCCAATGTAAATGTTGCCCAGTTTTGACTTCAGGTCTTCGAAGTTTTCGCTCAGGCAGAGGATGGCCATCACTTCCGAAGCCGCCGTGATGTTGAACCCGGTTTCGCGCGGGATGCCGCCGGCCTTGCCGCCCAGGCCTGAGACGATGTCGCGCAGCCCACGGTCGTTCATGTCCATGCAGCGCTTCCAGAGCACCGTGCGGGGGTCGATGCCCAGGTTGCCGCTTTTGCTCTGCAGGTTGTTGTCGATCAGGGCAGCCAGCAGGTTGTTGGCCTTTTCGACCGCGCTGAAGTCACCCGTGAAATGCAGGTTGATGTCGACCATGGGAACCACCTGGCTCCACCCCCCGCCGGCAGCGCCCCCCTTGATCCCGAATACCGGCCCCAGGCTGGGTTCGCGGATCACGGTCATGGCCTTTTTCCCGATCCGGTTCAGCCCGTCGCCCAGGCCGATCGAAGTGGTGGTCTTGCCTTCCCCGGCGGGGGTGGGGGTAATGGCCGTGACCAGGATGAGGTTCGACTCGGGTACCCGGAGCGGGTCGATCAGGGAAAGGGGCAGCTTGGCTTTGTCCTTGCCGTAGTATTCGATGAGATCGCGCGAAATGCCCAGCTTGTCGGCAATTTCACGGATATGTCTGGGTTGTACGCTTTGGGTGATTTCAAGGTCGGTCATGGCCATGTTGTTTCTGGTTTATGAAGGTACGCATTTCGGGAGATTTAGCGGAAAAAGTGCCTGGATGTCGCAGACATCCCCCCAGCCTTCCGGGCAAGGCCCGGGCAGCGGTTCAGAAATTGGCCTGAAGGGAGAGGATAAAATTCCTGCCGGCCCCCGAAAGCCCTGAACTGTAGGGCCGGTATCGCTGGTCGGTTATATTCTCCAGCCCGGCGCCCAGCGAGAACGTCTCGCTCAGGGCGTAATGGGCCTTCAGGTTCAGGGTATACCAGGCGGGTGCATAATTGTTTCCATTGGTATCCTTCGCGTAGATCTCATCTTTGGCACGCTCTTCCACGGGCAGGACGTCGGCACTTCGGCGGCCCTGATACTGTGAGTTGAGCTGGAGCTCAAGCCGGTCTGCCCTGTAGGTGAGCCGGCTTGCCCCGAAAAACGGCGCTGCATGCCGCGACGGGCTGCGGGTGCCGTCGTCAAGTTCTTCCTCGCCCCGCTGCCAGTTCAGGTCGGTGGAGAACCCGAAACCTGCCCCCAGCCGGGCCTCCACCCCGGCCTGTATCCCGTATACGTCGGCCACGGCCGCATTCTGTATGGCCTGCACCCGGCTCAGGGTACCCTCGTAGACAATGCTGTCTTGCCCGGCCAGCTCGAAATCACGGCGCACCATGGCGTTGTCGAGGCGGGTGTAATAGGCAGAAAGCTCCAGCTTGAGGCGGTCGCCGAAAACCCGTGCCACCCCCAGGTCGGCATTCCAGGCATACTCGGCCTTCAGGTCCGGATTGGGTACCGTAACGGCCCCGGGCTCCGAATCAAAGACCTTGCCCACGTCATCTACATTGGGCGCACGGAAGGCGGTGGCCAGGCTTCCCTTCACCACCCAATTGGGATCGGGGCGGAACACGGCCCCCACATGCCCGGTCAGGGAGCCATCCGAAATTTCGGCTTCGTTAAACGGGAACGGGTAAAAAGCGGCGTTGTTGCTGAAGTCTGCATCGAGCGAGAACAGGTTGTACCTTACCCCTGCCTGCAGGGTCCAGTGCTCGTCGAGCACGTATTCGTCGCTGAGGTAGGCCGCCAGGGAACTCCAGGTGGCCTGGGGGTATCGCGAAGGCCCCACCGCGCTCACCCCGGTGGTGATATCTTCGTCCCTCCCGGTAGATTCCACGTCATCGAATACCCATTCGAACCCGTAAAAGAGTTTGTGCTTGTTCCAGGCTGCCTTCTGGAAATCGAGGTTTACCGACCAGGCCTGCACCTTTTCGGTGCGCACCTCCCGCACGGGGTCGTTCAGGTCGCGGCTGATGCGGCTCTCCTCAAAGCCCTGCTGGGCCAGCCGTAGTACCACCTGGTCGTAAAGGCCGTTATAGGCATCGTGGCTCAGGGAGAAGTTGTTCATCATCCACTTTTGGGGCCCGTAATCCCATTCGGCATAGCGTGCCGTGCCGTTGCGCAGCCGGTTGTGCCGGTCATAGCGCCCGTAGGGGGAAGTCTCCGAATAGTGGAAGCCATACTGGAAATCCCAGGCTTCACTGGGGCGGAACCTGACTTTCTGCATCAGGTTCACCTGTGAATACCCGGAAGGGACCTGCAGCAACGGGTCATTCTGGGCGATCACCACGTCGGTGCTATCCTGCCGCTGCACGTAGAAGTCCTTGATGTAATCGTCGGGGCCGTGACGCCCCTGGCGCAGGTCGTCAAAATCCCAGGCGCTCAGGCTGGTGACCAGGGCCCATTTCTCCCAGCCCACATTCACGTCGAAGTGGCCTGTTTTTTCCCGGTTGGCCGTAGCATAGCGGGTAACTGCCTTTCCGGAAATCAGTGGGTCCCCATTCAGGGAAAGGCGGGGGGTCAGGGTCTGGAAGCTCATCACCCCCCCGATGGCATCGCTGCCGTAGATCACTGAGCCCGGCCCGAACAGCACCTCGGTGCTTTCAGTGGCGAAGGGGTCGAGGTTGATCACGTTCTGCAGGTTGCCCCCGCGAAAGATGGCCGTGTTCATCCGCACCCCGTCTACCGTGTAGATGAGCCGGTTGGTGGCAAACCCCCGTATCATGGGGCTGCCGCCCCCCTGTTGGCTCTTCTGGATGAAGACCTTCCCCGAAAGGCCCAGCAGGTCGGCAGCCGTTTGCGGGTTTTGCAGGGCCACTTCCCTGGGCGAGACCGAGACGATGTTGGAGGGGATGGTCACCTTCGACTGCCGCCAGCGCGTGGCCGAGAGCACTACCTCGTCGAGGCTGATGTCGCTCGGCAGGAGGGCCACCAGGAACCCGGCAGCCTGCAGCTCCCGGTAGCTAACCTCCCGGGTCGCATACCCCAGGGAACGGATCTGGATGACTTCGGAATCTTTGAAGGCAATAAGGTCTGCTTGCCCCTTTGCATTGGTAATGGAAAAGGCCTGGGGGGTTTCGCTGGTCAGGGTGGCACCGGCCAGGGGCAACCCCGTGTCAGCGTCGAGCACAGTGGCAGCCTGCCCCCGGGCCAGAACGGGCCCCAGGAGCAGGAATGTCCATAGTAATAGGGTTCTCATGAACTGTTAAAGTTTTCCGGATTGAACAAGGCAACGACCGCCGGTACCCCTGGCATCGGGCCGGCGGGATTCTGGCCGTGGCGTGCCACTGCCGAAATCATTGGGTTCAACCCAGGCGGGGGGGCGAAAGGGCTATGGCCAACACAGGGGGTAAATACCCCCTTTCCCTGTGCGGAGTGAGCGACTCCCGGGCTGAGGTGCCCGGGGCTTTCCAGGCTTCGTTCTCTGAGAAGAAAAGTGATTTGAAGAAATAAACCAGCCGGCCTGTCTGCTGCCCCGGTTCTGGTGCGTCGTGGAAGAGCCGGGCGGTCAGGGCCTCCAGTTCCTGGTTCAGGCGGGTTTCGGGCCCATCGGGCCAGCACCAGAAGCGGACGGATTCGCCCACCCATTCTGAGTGCACCACGTCGTACATATGGCCATTGTACTCGAATTCATCGTCCCGCTCCCACCGCAACACCTGCCTGGCTTCCTCTTGTGAAAAGGCCAGTAAAACGAGTTCGCCGGGCTCGACCCCGGCCAGCAGCCTTTCCCGCACTTCGCGCCTGAGCCCGTAGCGCTCCAGACGAAGCCAGCCCCCTACCAGCAGGGGCGGGGACAGCAGGGCGAAGAGCAGGCCGAGGGCTATCAGGTTTTTGGTCACGTCGGGCAGGTTGAGAACCCCGCCTGGCGGGGTTCAGAATGGAAAGGTACGGATTCCAGGGCTTCCGTTCAAGCCGGGTGCTCGGCTGGTCGATCAATCCAGATAGTCCAAAACCAGCTGAAACTTCTCAGGGTGGCCCAGCAATTGATTTTCCGGGAATTCCGGCGCCATGGAGGCATTGTCGGGATAGGCGCCATTAGAAGGGGTCAGTTCTCGGAAGCCCTGGCTCCAGACATACAACTTTTTCCAGGTGCCCTTCTGCTTCATATCCGCAGCGGTGGAGGTGGGCATATACACCGGCAGCTTGACCACGGAGGTGCTCGAAAGGGCCTTTCCGTCCCCGTCGATGACCAGCAGGTTGCATCCCCCGGTGCCGCATGTATTCGGATCCATCACATACAACAAAAATTCACGGGTATCCCAGTCGTGGTCGAGGTCAACCTCGAGTTCCAAAAAGCGAACCTCGTCAAGCTGTTCCTTCGTATATCCATACTCCGCAAGTTTTGAGGCTTTTTTGAGCCGGGTGCGGTCGGTGGTGTTTGCCCGGTTTCTCAAAATACCGAGCTGGTATTCTTTCAGGTAGGCATCGTATTGCTCGCACGAAACGGCAGGTACGGTCAAAACGGCTTCCCCATTGGCATCGAGGGTAGAGAGGCCATCCCAAATCCTGTAGTCTCGCTGCTCCTCGTAGATCTCCCCCTCGGCCAGATAGGTCGTTGTGGTCTGGACCAGATCTTCTTCCTCTCGGTACACCCCGGAAAGGGATCCCCTCGAACCGTCGGTCCCGTAAGGGGCATTGATCACGGTGCCGGTGACCTTTCCGTCTTCCGCGATCCGGAGGCGTGTGAACTGGTAATTATAGGTTTCCCCCATCTCTGCCGGGGTAGCCGTACGGGATGCAAAGCAGTAATGCCGAAAGGTCTCCTCCTCCGCCAGCTCCCCGTCGGCCTGGATGGTCACCTCGATGGGGGGGTCTTCGGTTTCTGAATCATTCTTTGGTTTTTCTTTACAGGAAACCAGGAGGGAAAATACGGTTATGAAGGTCAGTGTTTTGTGCAACATGGTCCTGAGATTTTAGGTTTGTTATTACATGTGGGAATTGCCCTAGTAAAGATACGGGGTCCTGTGATTTAAAACAATCGGAGGCTCCTGAATACTCAGGGCAGTCAGATTCTGTCGATCTGCTCCCGCAGGGCAAGCAGGGCCAGGTGCATCCGCTTTTCGATGGCCTTTACGCTCACCCCTTCCATCTCAGCGATCTCGGCGTACTTCTTGCCGTCGATGCGGTTGAGCAGAAAGGTCGTCCGCTGGTTTTCGGGCAGGGCCGCCAGGGCGGCTTCCAGTTTGGCCCTGAACTCCTGTTCCTCCATCAGGTACTCCGGGTTCTGCTCCGTGATGGGGGCCCTTGGGTCTTTGTATTTCAGGCGTACCTTCTCGGCTTTCAACACATTCAGGTACAGGTTGTTGGCCACGGTGTAGACGAAGGCCTTGGCCTTTTCGGGGGTTACCTTGGCACAGTTCTCCCAGAGCTTCACAAAGGCTTCCTGCACGGCGTCGTGGGCCTTTTCCTCGTCGCCGAACTTGTAATATATATAGTTGAAAACCGTTTTGGAATGTGCACGGAAGAGTTTGCTGTACACCTGGTCGTCACAGACGTTTTCCATCGTGGGAGGCTTCTGGTTCAAAGGTAGTTGCCCAAAGATATCTGAAAAAAAATGAACCGGAAGGTAGGGTAATGCGAAAGTTGGTTGTTTCATAGTCGTAACCCAACAGAAAATTCCAAATCGTTATGAAAAAGTTTCTGAACCTTGCAACCTACACCTTCATGCTCGCGGGAGCCCTCTGGCTCGGCTCGTGCCAGGAGGAATTCGAAGAGGTGAATACCTCCAGCACTACCGGTACCTCCTTTAAGGCCGCTTCTGAGACAGCTGTATTGATCGAGAATACGTCATCCCTCGACGGCTCGTTTGACAACATCGTGGATGGCTCCAGCTGTTTTGCCCTGAATTTCCCCTATACGGTCAATGTGAACGGGCTCGACATTACCGTCGATTCGCGCGAAGACCTCGACCTGATCGAGGAAGTCTTTGACGAGTTCGACGACGACATCGATATTTTGGATATCCTCTTCCCGATCACCATCACCCAGGCTGACTTCACGGAGATCGTGATCAACAACAAGGAAGAACTGGCCGAATTGGTGCGCAGCTGCGTGGAAGGCGGCAAGGACGACGATATCGAGTGCATCGATTTCGTGTACCCCATTACTTTGTATACCTTCGACCTCAACAATACCCAGACCGGGACCATCACCGTGGAGAGCGACGAGCAGCTCCGCCGGTTCTTCCATGAGCTCGACGATGACGACATCATCAGCATCGACTACCCGGTGACCCTGGTCAAATATGACGGCACTGAAATGCAGGTCAGCAGCAACGAAGAGCTGGCCATGGCCCTGCGCATGGCCAAGGAAGCCTGCGATGAAGACGACGACGATGATTACAACGACGATGATTTTGACGAGGAACGCCTGGAGGCATACCTGGTCAGCTGTCCCTGGATCGTTTATACCGTGGAACGCAATGGCATGGACCAGTCGCCGCAGTATGAGGCCTATCAAATGACCTTTGGCTCCAATGGCAGCGTAGAGGTAAAAGACCGCGAAGGCAACGTGCTGGTCGGGCAGTGGGACCTGGACGACGACGACCAGTACACCAGCCTTACACTTTCCTTTGACACCCTGGTCGATTTCAACCTGGAGTGGTATGTATATGAACTCGAGGAAGGCCGTATCAAGCTATTCGCCGAAGGCGGCAACCGCATCATCCTGAAAAAGTTCTGCGAAGACGGCCCCGGCGGTGTCTTGCCCGGAACGCTTACAGAGATCCTGCGCGAATGCAGCTGGATCATCAAGAAAGTGAAGAACCAGGGCGAGGAGATCGACCGCCTGATCGGCTATGAGTTTGAATTCCAGGCTGAGGGCGTGGTTACCCTGAGCAACGGCACCACCACCAGTACCGGTACCTGGGAAGTGGCCCAGGGTACCAACGGCGGGCTGGTACTGGCCATCACCATGGGCGACGAACCAGGCGTGAGCTTTGAATGGCCGCTGCGCGACCTGCTCCAAAACCGCCTGAGGTTTGAAGTGGCCGAGATTGACTACGAGCTCATCCTGGAGCGTGCCTGTGCAGGCGTTGTGGATGGCGATGCGGCCGAAATCAGCAACATCATGATGGGCGGCGACTGGACCGTTTCCAGCTACGTGGAGGGTGATGTGGATGAAACTTCCAACTATGCCGGCTTCGATTTCAGCTTTGGAATGGGACACATCCTCACGGTCAGCACCAACATGGACCCGCTCACCACTGGCCTGTGGCGCGTGGTTAGAGACAGCGAAGGCAAGCTCAAAGTCTACCTGAACCTGGGGGATGGCGATGACGACTTTGCCGACCTGACCGATGACTGGGATTTTGTGTCCATTACCCAAAACCGCCTTGAACTGAAAGACATCAGCGGAGGTGACGGCACGGTGACAATCCTGGTCTTTGAAAAGTAACAGATCCCTGACGGGAACACTATATGAACATGAACCTAAATAACCCTTATGCTATGAAAATCAAATTCTTTGCCCCTGTACTGCTGATGTCGGCCCTCTGGTTTGCATCCTGCGATTCCTCGGATGATTCCGACACCACCCTGGCCCCGGCCGATGCTTCCGAGCTGCGGGCCACGGCCCAGGATGGCCAATGGCGGATTACCTATTTCTTCGACACCGACAAGGAAGAGACCAGCGATTTTGCCGGCTATGTCTTCACCTTCGGCGCAGATGGGACGGTAACCGCCACCAAGGATGCCATCGAAGTATCCGGCACCTGGTCGGTCAGCGATTCGTCCAGTTCATCTTCGGATGACAGCCCGGATGACTCTTCCGATGTGGATTTCAACCTGTTCTTTGCCGGGTCTGCCCTTTTTGAGGACCTGAACGACGATTGGGATATTCTGGAATACACCAGCACCCGGATTGAGCTGATCGACGTGAGCGGCGGGAACGGAGGCACCGATTACCTGACCTTCGAGAAGAATTAAGTTTTCCTTTTTTGCCCCCAATTTTGTCTGAGGAAGGCGGCTCCCAAGCGGGGTCGCCTTCTTCTTTGCTATTGGGTGGGATTGAAGGTTCAAAGTTCAAAGTTCAAGGTTCAAAGTTCTCCTCCTTCTCCGCCTTTGGCGGATTCGGCGGATAAAAAGGGTTCAAGGTTCAAGGTTCAAGGTTGCAGGTTCAGGGAATGTTTCCTGTTACGGAAAAAGAAGAAAAGGTTCCTTCAACAGGGTTTACCCTGGTGCATCCTTTTGAACGGGCTGCTTCGGCGTGCAAGAAACTCTCTTCGCCTGAAAGCAGGGCTGAACCGGATAATTTGCGACTTTTGGCAGCATGAAGCAAAGCCTTGCCCTGGTGACCCTGGTGGTGCACGATTACGACGAAGCCCTGGAATTTTTTGTGAAAATCCTTGGGTTCAGGCTCGTCGAAGATACCCGGCTAACCCCCGAAAAGCGCTGGGTGCGGGTGGCGCCCCGGGGCGGCGGCGGATGCCACCTGCTGCTGGCCCGGGCGGCCGACCCACGGCAAGGCAGCCGGGTGGGCAACCAGACCGGCGGGCGGGTGGCCTTCTTTCTTCATACAGACGATTTTGATGCCGACTATTCCAACCTGCGGCAGCATGGGGTGAAGATCGTTCGGGAACCCCGGCAGGAACCCTATGGCCGGGTGCTGGTCTTTGAAGACCTCTGCGGCAACCTCTGGGACCTTATTGAACCGGCAGATTCCCGACCTGAAGACTCTTGCATATAGCCGGAGGCAGTCGGTTTCGGCAGAAAGGTTTCTGGCAGGGTCAGCCTGCAGGCGGCCTAAGTCGGGTTAGGGGAGTGTTTCCCGGAAAGCAACGCCATTTTGTTTGCCGAAACACCTATCTTTAGTTGAACCAACAACTATTTTTCTTGTCATATGGAACAATTCGCGCACTACCTCGACTGGGCTTTTCAGGGTAAAAAGGGTATTCTCCGATACCTGATCGGGGCCGTTCTGGTGATCTCCATGAGCCTTTTTATTGGGCAGATGTTCAGCGCCTTTGGCTCCATCCTGATAAAATCCGACTCCCCGGCGGCCACGATTGTCAAATCCACCTTCTTCGGCTTCATCTTGTCGTTCCTGCTAATTCCCCTGATCGTGGCCGCAGTGCACCGCCGCCCCTGGTGGAGTGTGGCCATGCCCGCCCCCCGGGTGAACGGCGCCTCTTTTCTGG
>CAYWZF010000057.1:10617-17597 GCA_964461555.1 uncultured Robiginitalea sp.
TATCGCAGCGGAAGCCTTTGGATGGCGATCGGCGCCCACCTGGTAAACAACTGGTTTATCACCATGTTTGTGGGAAGCAAGGCAGAGGTGATCCAAAAGCTATCGCTTTTTGAGACACCTTCCCAGATATCTTCAATGGCACAAATCAGCGTAAATACCCTGATCTATAGTGCCCTGGTGCTAGGGGTGGCCGAGCTGTTGATGCGCCGGTTCAGGCTGGTGCGGCATATCGCCCCAAAGTAGGCAGGGTCACGCATGTATTCTTTCCGTCGGATGCAACGTTCCCATTGGGTCTTTGCCCTGAAGGCAAAGAATGCAGAAAGAAAGGGATTTACTATCTTCAGGTTGTAACCGCAATTTGTTCACGTGGGAAGGGGCCGGGTGAGAGAGCGAGAATTCATGCCGTACTACAACAAGCAACTGGCTGCTTTGCGCCGGCACTTGCGCAGTACCCTGAAAAACGGGACCATGGAAGATATCCACAAGCTGCGGGTGAGCATCAAAAGGCTGAGGACGCTGTGGTCCCTGCTGGAGGCGGCGAGCGGCGGCAAATGGAAAAGCAAGCCCTGCCTCGAACTGTTTGAGGGTTTGTTCGAGGTGGCCGGCCAGCTCCGCGAAACGGAGGTAAACCTTCGGTTGCTGGAGCCCTACCAGGGCGCCTATCTGGAGCCTTATACACGGTACTTGCAGAAAACCCGGAAACGGGCCGGCAAAAAGCTCCACAAGAGCATTCAGGCGTTTGACCGGAAAAAATTCGATGCCCTCAACAAGCAGCTCCGCCGAAAAGTGCGGGCCTTATCTGATGAAACGCTGCTTGAGGCATCGGTCGCTTTGGCCGTGAAAAAGACAAAGAAGGTACTTGCCCTGGCAGATCAATTGCCAGATGGCAGCAAGCTTCACAAGATCCGGATCCGCCAGAAGGCAGTTCAGGAAATACTGGCTGTTATAAAGAAACTGAATGCAGAGCTGGCCCTGGAGGCGATCCAGAACCCGATCAGGTCCCAGAATGCCCGCATCGGGAATTGGCATGACACCAGTGTGCTGCTCGATTCCCTGAAAACCTTTAAGGAGAAGGGGGCAGACAAAACCAGCCGGCGACAGTTGAAAGCCCTGATGGAACGCCTGGAGCAACACCTCGAGGTGCAGCTCGATGATGTGTACGAGCTGTTGCATAAAGACGCCCTCGCGCAACAGCTGGTGCAATTGGAAAAATTAACCGGGGATTAAGGCGTTCGTTCGCTTTTCAAGGCCCTTTACAATCTGAACGTATGACCATAGACCTGTTTCGAGAATCGGATGTCAATGATTCGGCCCGGCAGCAGGTGGCCGCCCTGTTCAGGCAGTTAAACCCCGACAGGGAACAGCTGCCATTGCAGGAGTTACTGCAGCCTGGCAACCCGATAACCATGGCCTTTTGCCGGGTGGGCCAGACCGTGGTTGGCATCGCGCTGATGTGCACCTATAAGGTGATTTCGGGCCATAAGGGCTGGATCGAAGACGTGGTGGTAGACGAAAAATGGAGGGGACAGGGCATCGGGAGGCAATTGATGGAAAAATTGCTCGAAGTGGCACGACAGAAAGCGTTGTCTGAGGTGCTGTTGTTCTCGGCCCCGCACCGGCAGGCGGCGATCGGCCTGTATACCGGCCTTGGCTTTGAGCGCAGGGAAAGCGGGCTATACAGCTTTAAAATTGGTTAAGTCAGTCAGTGGACACAATGAATCATGGGAATTCTCTGCTCGAATTGCATTAAAAAGCCCTAATTTAGGGTTAGCTTTTAGGCCATAATTAGGGGATCCATCCCATTAAATTGGAAATGATGCCGACTACCTCCATCCAGCCCTGGCTCATCTTTGAAGACGCCCCTGCCGCACTGGCCTTTTACAAAGCAGCCTTCGGGGCCCGGGAAACCTACCGCCTCGAACCTGTGCCGGGGGAACTGGTGGCGCGGCTGTCGATTCAGGGGGCCGAATTCTGGGTGGCCAGCGGGGGAATGGATGCTCCCGACATCAATCAAAGCGTCCGCTTTGTGGTGGTGGTGCCCGACCCCGAGGCGTATTTTGAGCAGGCCATGGGTGTGGGGGCTACCGAAGTGTTTGCCCCGCGTGCCGACCACGGCTGGTTTTCAGCCAAAGTGGCCGACCCCTTTGGCCACCACTGGGAATTCGGGCATGAGGTCGATTGAGGCCCGCCGGTGATTTGATATCTATCCGATCTGTTTCCAAAATTTGGGAAGGCAGCTATGAACCGATTCATCCAAAAACCATATTACTTCTTCTGGGGCCTGATACCGGTCATTTTGCTGGTTTCCTTCTGGCTGGGAGATATCGTCTACTACCTGAATGTGTATGACATCCACCTTGCCATCCCCTACCGGGAACTGGGCATCCTGATTACGGTTATCGCCCTGTCCCTGGGCACCGTGTACTGGATGGTGCTGGGGCGGAAGTGGAAGCTGTCTGTACGCCTGAATGCCTGGCACATTTTGCTCACCCTGGTCGGCCCCCTTGGTGCGCTGCTGGCTACCCTTCTGAAACGCGAGATAGTCCTTCCGGTTACCGATGTGATGCAGTATGCCTCAGACACCCAGTACAACGACCGCCTGCTGCTGGCCTCTTATGCCCTCTGGCTGGTGACCATCGTCGGGCAGCTGGTTTTTCCGGTGAACCTGTTTGGGGCATTTCGGCGCAAAAGGGAAAAAGGTTGAAGCCGGCAGGGGCCATCGGCAGCCAGGGAAAAACCCCGGCCCGGGCCTGAGGCCGATCTTGCGCGAGGCAGGGGAGAAACCCCCAAGATCGTGCGCCAGCCGGGTACAACCGTAAACCGATCTTTCTGAAAGGTCTTTTTTTGGGATCAGCGCTCCCACACCTCCCGGACTTGATGGCAAAAAGGCAAATAAATCGTATTTTCACAGTCGTTTGGTCCATTTTTTGAATCAGACTGTAAAAACGCTGCGTTTATGAAGATTTACCGGAAGTACCTTGTCTTTGCCACCCTGGTCCTTACCCTGGGGCAGATGGCGGCCCAGACGCAACGCCCGAAACTGGTGGTGGGCATTGTCGTGGACCAGATGCGATACGACTTTCTGCACAGGTACAGCGACCATTACGGGGAAGACGGCTTCAAGCGGCTTTTGCGCGAGGGTTTCTCCTATGACAGCACCCATTACAGCTACGTCCCAACGGTAACTGCGGCCGGGCATGCATCAATTTATACCGGCACCACGCCCTCCCATCACGGCATTATCGGCAATGTTTGGTATGACCGCAGCCAGCGCATAAGCGTTTCAAATGTCGAGGATCCCAAGGTTCAGATTATCGGCTCGGCGGCACCGAATCCCAATGGCTATTCCCCTGTCCACCTCCTTGCCAAAACCATCACGGACCAGATTCGGGCTGAATTTGGGCCCGAGGCCAAAATAATCAGTGCCTCCCTGAAAGACAGGGGTGCCATTTTGGCGGGCGGCCAAAGTGCCAATGCCGCCTATTGGCACGACTACCAGACCAGCCCGGGGTATTTTGTTAGCAGCACCTTCTACCAGGATTCCCTGCCGGCCTGGGCGACCGAATTCAATGCGGAAGGCTGGTCAGAAACCTATATGGGCCAGACCTGGAATACGCTGCTACCCTTGGAGGAGTACGATGAGAGCGCTCCTGACGACAATGGGCACGAGTCGCTGATGCGGGGCAAGGAGGCCCCCGTTTTCCCGTACGACCTGGCAGCCATCCGCGATGCCTATGGGGAAGATGGATCCTATCTGAACGTGTTGTGGGTCACCCCTTTCGGCAACACGCTTTTAAAGGATTTTGCCATTCGCGCCCTGCGGGCCGAACAGCTGGGCCAGGATGAGATCACCGATGCCCTCTGCATCAGTTTTTCCAGTACCGATGCGGCCGGCCACACCTTCGGGCCCCAGTCTGTGGAAGTGCAGGACATGTATCTGAGGCTCGACCGGGATATTGCCGAGCTGCTCCAGGTGCTCGACCAGGAAGTGGGCAAGGGCGAGTACCTGCTTTTCCTGACCTCTGACCATGGCGCCCAACCCGTAGTGTCTTATGCCCACGCACAGGGATTGCCTGCCGGCCTGGCGGTGATCCCCCGTTTTGAACATAGCCTGAACTTTTCCCTCTCGCTCAAATACGGGGCTTTCAATTGGATTGAATCCTTCGGGACAGAAGAAATATACCTCGACCATGCCCTGATCGCCGCACAGGGGGTTTCCCTCCCCGAAATGCAACAGGCTGTGGCTGACCTTATGAAAGCGCAGCCCGGTGTCCGCTATGCACTTACCGCTACCGAACTTCGCGAAAAGAAGTTCGACTCCGGCCTGCCGGCCATGGTCCAGAATGGCTTTTACCCAGACCGGTCGGGGGATGTGATGCTGGTCTATGAGCCCGGTTTTGTGGCCACCTACGACTTCAGGACGCCGATCACCAAGGTGCGTGGCACCCAGCACGGTTCGGGCTATGAATGGGATACCCATGTGCCAATGCTCTGGTTCGGGGCAGGCGTGCCGAGCGGTGCCTCGGCCCGCAGGGTGCACCCCATTGATATTGCCCCCACCCTGGCCAGGTACCTGGATATTCCGGCTCCGGACAGTGCTACCGGACAACCCCTGCAGGAGTTGTTTGAGGCTGCAAAGGGATCTGAATAGGATCCGGCCGTTCCATAATTGGCATTGCCAGTTGGCTCTTAGTTTAGCAGAGCAAATTTGAAGTAGTTTTCCGAAAGGGGGGTGAGAAAGAGTTGCTACACCCACAGGCTGATCACAGTTCATCCAGGAAGGCGTCCAGATCGTCTACCTGTTCCAGGCCTTTGCCCCGGCGTACATCCTGCAATGCTTTTGCCGTTTCTTCGTTCGGGATGTCCCCGAAATCTTTATAGAGCAGGTACTCCACATAGCTGTTGAGGCTCCTTTTCGAGCCGGCATGCCGTTTGGACTTTCATGATCTGAAATTCAGTTCTCACAAAGGCATTATATAGCATAGTGCTATACAAGTGTTATTTTTAACGTTGCCTGGAAGGAGAATCCCCCCGATATCAAGAAATCCCCTTTCCCTGCATCTTCCCATCAGGAAGCAATGCCATGGCCCGCCTGGAACCTTGAACCTTGAGCCTTTCCTGGCCGCAGTAATTCTCGGGGTTGGGAAGCCCATTTGCGCATTCGCACATTTCCAAATTTGCACATTATCACATTATCACATTATCACATTATCACATTGACACATTAGCACATTAGCACATTAGAAAAGGGGAAATCCCCCAAACCCCCAGGTACAAGTTATGCCGTTACCCTGCAACTTCCAATCACGGAGTCGCGCCCTGTCTGCCTTGAACCTCGATCCGTGAACTTTGAACCTTCAATGGCCACTACGCACTTCAAAGCACAAATCACTATCTTTGCAACTGCTGAAAAATCCAGCGAATTATGTTCGAAAACCTAAGCGAAAAACTCGACCGGGCCCTGCACGTACTCAAAGGGCACGGGCAGATCACCGAGATCAACGTGGCCGAGACCACCAAGGAGATCCGCCGGGCCCTGCTCGATGCCGACGTCAACTTCAAGATCGCCAAGGAATTCACCAACCGGGTGAAGGAAAAGGCCATTGGGCAGAACGTGCTGAGCACCCTGCAACCGGGCCAGCTCATGGTGAAGATCGTCAAGGACGAGCTCACCGAGCTCATGGGCGGCAGCGCAGAAGGGATCAACCTCTCGGGCAACCCCACAGTCATCCTCATGTCGGGCCTCCAGGGTTCAGGTAAAACGACTTTTTCGGGCAAGCTGGCCAGCTACCTGAAGACCAAGAAAAGCAAAAACCCGCTGCTGGTGGCGTGCGACGTGTACCGCCCGGCGGCCATCGACCAGCTGCACGTGGTGGGGGAACAGATCGGGGTGCCGGTTTATTCCGACAAAGAAAACAAAAACCCGGTGGCCCTGGCCCAGGCGGGGATCGCCCAGGCGAAGGCCAACGGGAACAACGTGGTGATCATCGACACCGCCGGGCGCCTGGCGGTCGACCAGGAAATGATGGACGAGATCGCCCGCATCCGCGAGGCGGTAAAGCCCCAGGAAGTCCTCTTCGTGGTCGATGCCATGACCGGGCAGGATGCGGTCAACACAGCCAAGGCCTTCAACGACGTGCTCGACTTTGACGGGGTGGTGCTCACCAAGCTCGACGGGGATACCCGGGGCGGGGCGGCCATCTCGATCAAATCGGTGGTCGACAAGCCCATCAAATTCATCGGGACCGGCGAGAAAATGGAAGCCCTCGACGTCTTCCACCCGGCCCGGATGGCCGACCGGATTTTGGGCATGGGCGACGTGATCTCCCTGGTCGAACGGGCCCAGGAGCAGTTCGACGAGGAGCAGGCCCGGAAGATCCAGAAGAAGATCGCCAAGAACCAGTTCGGGTTCGACGATTTCCTGAGCCAGATCCACCAGATCAAGAAGATGGGGAACATGAAGGACCTGATCGGGATGATCCCGGGGGCCGGCAAGGCCCTGAAGGGGCTCGACATCGACGACGACGCCTTCAGGCACATTGAGGCCATCATCTATTCCATGACCCCGGCAGAGCGCTCCAACCCCTCGGTGCTCGACGCCCGTCGCAAGAAGCGCATCGCCGCCGGGAGCGGCACCAGCATCCAGGAGGTAAACCAATTGCTCAAGCAGTTCGACCAGATGAGCAAGATGATGAAAATGATGCAGGGCGGCGGCGGCAAGAAGATGATGCAGATGATGCAAAATATGCGACCTTGAGGTCGCATATTTTGAAATTCCAAATTTCAAATTCCAAATTCCAAGGTCATGACCCTGCTTGACGGAAAGAAAGTATCCAACGAAATCAAAGATGAAATCGCAGCTGAAGTGGCCGAAATGCTCCGCCGGGGTGAGAAGGTGCCCCACCTGGCAGCGGTGATCGTGGGGAGCGACGGGGCCAGCCTTACCTATGTGGGGAGCAAGGTACGCGCCTGCCAGCGGG
>CAYWZF010000058.1:0-17305 GCA_964461555.1 uncultured Robiginitalea sp.
CCTGGTCGATGCCTATGAAGGCCAAAGCCTCCGGCTTGCAGAGCTCGACAGCGAAGCCCTGCCCCAGGAACTGCAAGGCCTGAGCGAACAAGAGCTGAAAGCGCACCTGGAAGTGCAGGGCCGGCGCCGCCGTGAAATACAGGAAGAAATCCGCGGCCTGAACACCAAACGGGAGGCGTTTCTGGCCCAGGACCCGGCTGAAGAAGGCCCCGGGTTGCAGCGCGCCCTGCTCGAGGCTGTCAGAAAACAAGCCAGCCAGAAGGATTTCCGGTGGGAAAACTAGCCGGATAGCAGAAGGACGGTGGGGTTGGCAGGCGCCCGGCAGGTCGGTTTCGACAGGCCGGGCGCTTTGGCTATCATCCATCCGATTCGCTCCGCAGCGAGGATGCCTGATGAGAGCGGGCAACGACCGCGAATGATTTCGTCGGGAGCACGCGCGAAGAAGTGCAGGGCAAGGGGTCTGGTAAAAACCGTGAGCTGCCATGATACCCAAACAAAATTTCATTTAAAGAAACCGGGGCAACGACCGCGAGTGATTTCGCCGGGAGCTCACGTAATTACATCAGAATGATCGAAATCACCATTAAAGGGAAACCAGGTTCGCTTCGCAGCGAGGAAGCCTATTTGAGCGAGTATTCCAAAAATCTTTCCTATAGTCCCTTAAAGGGCCAGGGCAACGACCGCGAGTGATTTCGCCGGGAGCTCACGTAATTACATCAGAATGATCGAAATCACCATTAAAGGGAAACCAGGTTCGCTTCGCAGCGAGGATGCGTAACGAGAGCGTGCGAAAAAGCGCAGGGCAAGGCGGCGGGAAAAATAATCTGCAGGCGTAGCAGCGCTACGTCGAGGACTGATTTTTGCTGCCAACGCAGCCATGCGTTTTTGCAGCCGCTCGCAGTAGCATACGAGAAAAGAAGGGAACCTAATAATCCGCTGCAGGGCAGAAGCAATCATACCGGTCTTCCCGCTCGGGGCCAAAGTCGTACCCGAGGGTGATCTGGTGGAAGCCGCCGTTGTCGAGGCGGATATCGCCTGACTGGTAGGAATAGTTGTAGGAGAACATGAACCGGTTCACGTTCAGGCCGACAATGGGCGTAAAGAGCTGCAGGCGCTGCTCGCCGGAGGTGCCGCCTGAAACATACTGGGCCCCGTCAAAGCTGCGGCGGTACGAAAGGCCGCCCCAAACGGTGCCAAAGGCCACGTCTCGGTACACCTTGGCGTTGACATCTATGGTCTTTTCCTGGGTGAATTCGGTCATCTGGAGCATTACGGAAGGCTCCACGCGCCATTCCTTTTTCCCGAAGATATACCCCACAGAAAAGAGGTAACGCCTCAGGTTGTCGATCACGGGCACGTTGTCGGGGTCGGCCCGGCCGATGCGGTAGAGCCTGCGTTCGGTCTCGAGCAGGTTCAGGATGGTGGCGTGGGCGTAAAATTCCATGTAGGAATACGACATGCCCAGGTCGACATTGAAATAGGTCGCGCTGATCTTGGAACCCGTCACGATGGGGTCGGGAACCACGGAGCGAAATTCGGTTTCATCGAGGCTGCTCTGCAGCACGGTCGGGCTGATGCCGAAGGAGAGCTGGTTGAGCACCCGCACGTCGCCCCCGAAATTCAGGTGGTGGGCATAGGTCAGCTTCACCCCGGTCTGCGCATGGTACCCGTTTGCATCGTTGAACAAAATGGCGCCGATGCCGCTGCGGGTATCGGGAATGCGGTAATGGGCATTCAGGGTTTGCATGTTGGGGGCCTCGTCTACGCTGAACCATTGCTTGCGGGCGGTAAGCCTTATCTTGCCCCCCTGCCCGATGCCAGCCATAGACGGGTGCACCAGGTAGTAGTTGTCGGAGAGGTAATCAAAATAGACCGGGATTCCTTCCTGGGCCCAGGTACGCGGTACAGTCAGGGAAAGGACGGTTGCAAGACAGAACAGGAAGCGTTTCATCAATCGGGGCCTGGCAGTTTTGTTCTGCCGTTAAATATAGAGTATAACGGAAGATTACAGACATTATTATGCATGGCAATCGTCGCGAATCCCGTATTTTTGCGGGAAAAAGCATTGGAATGGAAGAGTATGTGATCACCCTGCGCGAAACCAATAACCCGGCCATTTTGAAGTTCGAGGCCAACCGCCCCCTGGTCGGCCAGGGCAACTACGAATACCGGAATATCGACGAGGCCAAAGACTCCCCTTTGGCACGGCAGCTGTTCTACCTGCCCTTTATCAAAACCGTCTACATCTCCGGGAATTTCGTGGCCATGGAACGTTTTGACATTGTAGACTGGGCCGACGTGCGCGATTCGGTGGCCCAGCAGCTGGTCGAGTACCTCAATGCCGGGGAGCCGGTTGTCGATGAGCAGGTGCAGGCCAGCCGGGTGGCGGTTACCGTCTATGGAGAAATAACCCCCAACCCGGCTGTAATGAAGTTCGTGGCCAACAAAAAGCTGGTATCCCGGGTATTCGAGTTCAAGAACATCGATGAGGCCGGCCCTTCGCCCCTGGCACGGAAGCTTTTTGAATTCCCCTTTGTCAGGGAGGTTTTTATGGACCTCAACTACATTTCCATCACGAAATATGAGGTGGCACAGTGGGATGAGGTAAGCATGCAGCTGCGCGAATTCATCCGCGAGTACCTGGCCGGCGGGGGCGAGGTGCTCAGCCCGGAAGCCCTGCTGGAAAAACCGGCCCGGGAAGCATCGGGCCCTGCCGTGGAGGGGATGGACCCCACCTCGCTCCAGATCGTGGAGATCCTGGACGAATACGTCAAGCCGGCGGTGGCCAGCGACGGGGGCAATATCGTCTTCCAGTCTTACGAGCCCGAAAGCCGTACCGTGCACGTGGTGCTGCAGGGAGCCTGCAGCGGGTGCCCCTCCTCGACCTTCACCCTGAAGAACGGCATCCAGACCATGCTGCAGAACATGCTGGGCGACAAGGTATCGGAAGTGGTGGCCGTAAACGGGTGATGAACTTGCTCCCGGCTTGGGAATTTGGTCATAAATCCTTACATTCAGGGACTCTCTTTAAATTGTAAAGCATATGGCAGTATTAAAAGTTATCGAAGTCCTGGCCAATTCCGACATCAGTTGGGAAGACGCCGCTAAAAACGCGCTTGCTCACGCCTCCAAAACGGTGAATCACATCCGTTCGGTATACATACACGAGCAGAGCGCCACGGTAAAGGACGGCAAGATCGATCAGTACCGGGTCAATGTGAAAATCACCTTCGAGATAAGGTAGCACAGGCCCGTGCCCATCGATTCAACGCGCCCTTTTCCGGGGCGCTTTTTATTGGTCCCTGCCGGCTTCGGATCGATTCCGGAATTTTAGGGCATTCCCGTTACCTTTGCAGGGAGCGGCCTGCCAGGCCCTTAAAATGCATCAGCCACATGAATCAAAACAGCCCGAATGCCCTGATCCGCGAAACCAGCCCTTACCTGCTGCAACACGCCTATAACCCGGTAAAGTGGGAGGCCTGGAGCCCGGAAACCCTGAAACGGGCGCGGGAGGAAGGCAAACCCCTGCTGATCAGCATCGGCTATGCCGCCTGCCACTGGTGCCACGTCATGGAGCACGAGTGTTTCGAAGACCCCGAGGTAGCCAGGGTGATGAACGACCACTTCATCCCCGTCAAGGTCGATCGGGAAGAGCGCCCCGACGTAGACCACGTGTACATGGATGCCCTGCAGATCATGACCGGTTCGGGGGGCTGGCCGCTGAATGTGGCGGCCCTGCCCGACGGAAGGCCCTTCTGGGGAGCCACCTACGTCCCCAAAAAACAATGGATACAGGCCCTGCAGCAGCTGTCGCGGCTCTACAGGGATGAGCCGCAGCGCGTACGCGAATACGCCTCAGACCTGACTACTGCCCTGGGCAAGATCAACACCCCCCACCCGGGGGCTTCGGCCGTAACCGCCGAACAGGTCGGCAGCTGGGTCGATTCCTGGAAACCGCGTTTCGACCCCGAATACGGGGGCATGCGGGGTGCCCCCAAATTCATGATGCCCGTGACCCTGGAGCTGCTCATGCACTGGGGGGAGGCAAGCGGGGACGAAACGGTGCGCGGGCACGTGCGCCTGAGCCTCCGGTCCATGGCGTACGGCGGGCTGTACGACCCCCTGGGAGGGGGGTTTGCCCGGTATTCGGTAGACGCCCGCTGGCATGTGCCCCATTTTGAAAAAATGCTCTACGACAATGCGCAGCTGATGGGCCTATACGCCCGGGGTTACGCCTGTTACGGCGACCCCCTGTACCGGGAGACCGTAGAGGGGTGCCTGCGGTTCGTGCAAACTGAGCTCGCGGCCGACGGAGGCGGCTATTACGCCTCCCTGGACGCAGACAGCCTGTCTGATGGGAAGCTGGAAGAAGGCGCCTTTTACGTCTGGACCGAGGCAGAGCTCCGGCAGCTCCTGGGGCCTGATTTCGAGCTTTTCGGGGAAGCATACAACATCAATGCCCACGGCCGCTGGGAGGCTGGCAAGTATGTGTTGCTCAGGCGTGAAAGCGAGGCGGCGCTGGCCGACCGCCTGAAGCTGGAGGTCGGGTCGGTAAGGCAACGGCTGCAGCAATGCCGCCATAAGCTCCTCGGGGCCCGCAACGACCGGCCCCGCCCCAGGCTCGACAACAAGATCATCACCTCCTGGAACGGCCTGCTCCTCTCGGGCCTGGCCGATGCCAGCCGCTACTGCGGGCTGGAAGAGGCCCGACAGGCAGCCCTGGAACTAGGCCGGTGGATCGATACCCGCCTGAAACGCCCCGATGGCAGCCTGCCGCATACCTTCCAGCAGGGCCGGGACCGGGGGGATGGTTTCCTGGAAGACTACGCGGCCCTGATCGAGGGCTACATCAAGCTGTACGGGATCAGCTGGGATCCCTCCTGGATGGAAAAGGCCCGGGAGCTCTGCCTTCATGTGCTCGACAATTTCTCAGAACCCGGGCAGGCACTGCTCTATTTCGATGCGCCTTCGGATGAGCCCCTGATCCGCCGGACCCTGGAAACGGCCGACAATGTCATTCCGGCCTCCAATTCGATCATGGCCAGGAATTTATTTCAACTGGGGCTCTTCTTCGCCGAGATGCAATGGGTGGAACGCTCGCGCAACATGCTCGCCGCCGTGGCCGAATCGGCTGCCCGTTACAGCGGGCAGTACAGCAACTGGCTTGGCCTGGCCCTTTGGCTCGACCGGCCTTTCCTGGAGGTGGCCGTCTGTGGCAGCGGGGCTGAAGCCCTGGCCCGGCAGCTCGGGGGGGAATACCTCCCGCATTGCCTGCTGGCCGCCTCGGCCAGCGAATCAGACCTGCCCTTATTCAGGGGCCGGCACCGCCCGCAAAGCCCGCAAATTTTCATCTGTACCCTGGGCCAATGCCATCAGCCCCTGGAAGACCCCGAAATCGCTTTGACAGAATTGCGCGAACAACTTACGCTTAACATTTAAAGGATCGGGAATTTCCCTGATCTTTTTATATTCCAAAACGAACCTAAAAATCAAAACGACCCTCATGGAACAATTCGGAAACTACCAAAGACACATCGAAGAAGCCATTTCATGGTTCTGGAACTTTTTGCCCAACCTGATCACAGCCCTGGTTCTGCTGTTTGTCGGCCTGTGGGTAATCCGTATCATCAACAGGCTGGTGCGTAAGTTCTTCGAACGAAAGGACTACGACGAGGCGCTGGAATCCTTCTTGCAGAGCTTTATCAAGATGGCCCTGAAATTCCTGCTCTTTGTGCTGGTGGTTACCCAGCTGGGAGTCAAGTCGTCTTCCCTGGTGGCCATGGTGGGTGCCGCCGGGTTGGCGGTGGGCCTTGCCCTGCAGGGCTCCCTGGCGAATTTTGCCGGGGGGGTGCTCATCCTGCTCTTCAAGCCCTTCAGGGTGGGTGATTTCATCTCTGCCCAGGGCGTGGACGGCACCGTGAAGGAAATCAACATCTTCACCACCAAGCTCAATACTTTTGGGAACCAGGTGGCCATAATCCCGAACGGGAAGCTGTCTAATGAGAATATCATCAATTTCAACGCTGAAAAAACCAGGCGCGACAAGATCGACGTGGGCATCAGTTACGGTTCCGACATCCGCAAGGCCAAGGAAATCCTGCTGGAGATCTGCCACGAAGATGTTCGCATTTTGCCAACCCCCGCCCCGGAAGTCTATGTGGCTGAACTGGCCGACAGCTCCGTGAACCTGAGCCTTCGCTTCTGGGCCAGCAACGAGGATTTCTGGGCCGCCCACTTCGGTGTGATCGAAACCCTGAAGGCCCGTTTCGACGCAGCCGGGATCGAAATCCCCTTCCCGCAGCGCGATGTGCACATGTTAAGCAAGCCTTAAAACCTTGATTATCTGGCTCTTTTTTGGTACCTTAGGGTAAATAAAATGACGTATGAAAAATGGAATGCTGATGGCAGCCCTGCTGATTGGAATGACAGCAACTGCACAATACAACGGAAACAAGGAACTCCGCCATCACGGAATGCTCCTGATCGTGGAATACGATCTGCCGGTAAACGGCTCGCCTTTCGTGAATGAGATCTACAAGAAAGGGACCATAACCGTCCACAATGCCCAGGGCAACCTGCAGGAAGAGCGCCTGATGCGCTTCAATGCCTTTACGGGCGACATGGAATACCTCAGCCCGGGAGGCAAGGCCCAGACCCTGCTCAGGCGGGAGAACATTAAGGTAGACCTCGACGGCTTTACCTATGAGGTACACCCGTATAAGGAGAATGGAAAAATCTACCGGGGCTACTTCATCCCGATGAACCAGGGTGAAAAAGTGGTGCTCTACAAAAAACCGGTCAAGCATTACCGGAAGCCGGCCATGCCCGAACACGGGTATGAGGAAGCCCGGAAACCGGAGTACTTTGACGCCTCGGAATATTTCCTGAGCACCGACGGGGCCGGCATGGTGCCGGTCAGGCTTTCCAAAAAAGGGTTGCTGAGCTCCCTTGACGGGGCAGAACCGGCCCTGAAAGCCTACATCAGTGACCACCGGCTCAATCTGAATGACCCGAAAGACGCCCTGGACCTGATCAATTACTACAACTCCCTGGCGGTAGTCAATTAGCGGGTTTCTTTCCCGTTGGGATAAAGTCTTTCAGGTAAAAGGGCTCGAAATAGGCGATGTCTTCAAAGCGGCCTTCCCGGAATGCCTCAAAGGCCAGGGGGCCCATTTCCAAAGAAGAAGGAAGCACCTCAGGGTGAAAGCGGAATGCCCCATCGGCAAGCAGCCCCTCGCACTTGGCGGCCCCGCTGCCCAGCAGATGCACCGGAGGGCCGGTCAGGAATTCTTCAAAGGAGCTTTCAGTGAGGATTTCAGCACGGGTTTCGCGCAACGGATGCATGTGTGCATCAAAAACAGCCGAATACACTTCCATTCTGCGCGCATCCAGCATCGGGATCAAAACCCCCTCCTTTACCGGGGCCGCCTGCGCCATGATCCGGAGGGTCGGCAGGGCGATCAGCGGAATGTCGAGGGCGAAACAAAGGCCCTTGGCCGCCGCCACCCCGATGCGGAGGCCGGTATACGAACCGGGGCCCTTACTAACGGCAACGGCCTGCAGCCCCTCGGGGGCGAGGCCCGCTTCGTCAAGCACTTCCCGGATAAAGAGATGCAGGCGTTCTCCGTGGGTGTATTCGGGCGAGCGGTCTTCGCGGTAGCTGCGCAGCGCATCGCCTTCAAACAGGCTCACCGAGCAGTTGACCGAGGCTGTTTCAAGATTCAGGATCCATGCCATAGGCCCCAAAGATAAGGACCTGCCTTTCCATTTGAAAGACAGGTCCTTTTATTCTTGCTGCCCCTGCGGATTACCCGACGATCAGTTCAGGGAAATGGGCAGGCCGAAATAGAACTCCAGTACCTTGATCCTGAAGATATAATTGTACTTGGTGCGCACCACCTCAGCCGCGGCATTGTCTACCCGGGCCTGGGCCTGGCTGAAATCGAAGGCATTCATCAGGCCTTCCTCGTAGCGGGCCTTGGCGTAGTCATAGGCCAGCTGCCGGGCTTCGAGGGTTCGCTGGGCCGCCTCATAGGCCTTGGCGTTGTTCTCCACGTCGGCATAGGCCGTGTTGATGTTCGATTCCAGGGTCAGCTTGTCTTGCTCCAATTGGAGTTCAGCCCGTTGTACGTCGATCTGAGAACGCTTGATGCTGTTTCTGGTAGTGAATCCGTTGAAGAGCGGAATGTCGATACGGGCCCCATAGGAAATACCGTCCAGAATCCACAGCTGGTCCACGAAGGTCGGGGTGTAGAAGTCCTGGGGGTTATCGGGGTTGGGCAGCACCAGGTTGCTGGAATACCGGGTGTTGTAGTTAAAGAAGGCCCCAAGGGTCGGATACTGGGCCCCCTTGGCGATCTGCAGGTCTTTCTTGGCCAGTTCGACATTGGTCCTTGAAAAGGCGATATCGTTTCTGAAGGTAAGGGCCTTGTCGAAAATCACCTTGGGAGAATTGCTGAGGATATCAGACGGGGGCACCTCATAGGATACATCGGCAATATCGAAGTTTTCGTAATCGGTGATTTGCAGCAACTGGGCCAGGGAAATCCGCGAGAGCAGCACCTGGTTCTCACCGTTGACGATTTGCTGCTCCTGGTTGGCAGCCGTGGCCTCGACCTCGAGCAGGTCGCCCCGGGGCAATACCCCGGCCTCTACCTGTTCGCGGGTACGCAACAGGTCCTGGCGGGTAACGGCGTACTGGGCTTCAAACACCTTGAGAGACTCCTTGTTGGAAAGTACCTGCAAATAGGCATTGGCCACATTCAGGCGGATGTCGTCTTTCAGGTTGTCGAGCCGGTACTGATTGGCCAGGGCATTCATTTCAGCCCGTCGCAGCCGGTGCACATTCCGAAGCCCGTCAAACAAGCTCACCGCTGAGGTTATGCTCCCATTGGCCGTGGTAATGGCCTCCGTAGTCGGGCGGTTTGAGGAGGGATCAATGGTGAAACCCTTGTTTCCCCCGCCACTCAGCTGTCCGTTCAGGCCGGGAAGGAAACTCCCGATGGCATCAGATTTATCGATATAGGAGTTTTCGAGATCGAGCTCAAACTGCTGAATGGTCAGGTTGTTCTCCACCGCATAGGTTACGCACTCCTCCAGGGTCCATTTGCGCATCTGGGCGCTCGCAGAGGCCCATGCCAGAAAAAAACAGGCAGCTAGTAATCGGTATTTCATGATTCGTCTTTTGATTTTGGATGATTGCCAGTAGGCGAAAAAGAGTACAGGCTATCGCTTATTCGCCGGCCTCCTCATCCTCGCCCTTTTTAATCGGTTCGGTTTTATTCCAGACTTTTACCTTTTCGTCCTTGGTCAATCCGGAGACGATTTCCACATTCACCCCGTCTGAAATGCCAATTTCAATATCACGGCGCTCAAATTGCTGCTCGCCTGTAGCCACCTCCACATAGGGCTTGTCGGTTTCCCGGTCAAACTGGAGCAGGGCTTCGGGGATCACCATGATACTGTCTTTCTTTTCGAGGGTGAGGGAGGCGTTGGCGCTGTAGCCGGCCCGCACCATCACGCTGTCGTTTACTTTCACGTCGCCCTCGATCTTGAATTGCACGGCCCCGGCTTCCTCGACCCCCTTGGGGGCAATGAAGCGCAGGGTGGCGTCGAATTTTTGGTCCTCGATGGCGCCCAGGGAGATCTCCAGGGGCATGCCGATCTTGAGTTTGCCAACTTCCCCTTCGTCTACCTGCCCTTCGAAGATCATCTTGCCCAGGTCAGCGATAGACGCTATGGTGGTTCCGTCGTTGAAGTTGTTTGACTGGATCACCTGGTCGCCTTCCTCTACCGGGATTTCAAGGATGGTGCCCGAAACGGTAGCCCGGATATTCGTGTTGGCGCTGGAAGACCCCCCGGCAGAACCGAGCCGTATGATCCGGTAATCGGCCCGGGCGTTCTCCAGCTCCTGCACCGCCTGCTCATACTGCCTTTGCTGGTTATTGAATTCCTGGTCAGATATTACCCCCTTGTCGTGCAGGGCCTTGTTGCGATCGAATTCCAGTTTGACGGTGTTCAGGGCGATCTCGGCATTGCGGACCCGGCCCTGGGCCTGGTTAAGGGCCTGTTCGTTGGGCACTACCCTGATCACGGCGATCAGGTCGCCTGCATTTACTTCGTCGCCCTCTTCCATATAGATCTTGTCGATAATCCCTGAAATCTGGGGCTTGATCTCCACCTCTTCTTCCGGGATCACTTTGCCGGTGGCCACCGTCTTGCGCTCGATATTTGAAATAAAGGGCGTCATGGTCTCATAGGTGATGGCCGATTTGCTGTTCGTTTTGATAAAATAGGCCGCCGCCCACATGGCTCCGAGGACCAAAACCGCGATCAGACCGTACTTCAAATATTTATTCATGGCTCTAGTTAGTATTTAGTTTTTCATAAATTTTATTCCTCGCGCAGGGCGTCGATGGGTTTGATGCTGACTGCCCGCTGGGCCGGGATGAGCCCTATCAGGGTGCCGAGCAGCACCATGACCAGCAAGGCGCCTATTACCAGGGGAATGGGCACGGTAGGGTTGGTATACGGGAAATCCGTATTGTCTGCCGTCATCCGGTTGATGAGGTTCAGGACCCCGGCCCCGAGGATAATCCCCATCACCCCTGCCAGCAGGGTCAGGAATACCGATTCGAGGATGATCAGCGAACGAACCTCTCCCGGGGTGGCCCCCAGGGCCCGCCTGATGCCCAGTTCCTTGGTACGCTCCTTGACGGAGATCAGCAGGATGTTGCCAATGCCGATCACCCCGGCCAGGATGGTGGCCAGGCCCACGATCAGGGACAGGAAGGTGATACCCTGGGCAAAGCCCATGATACGCCCGAAAATCTCCCCGAGGTTGAACGACCCGATGGCCCGCTCATCGTCGGGGTGCACCCGGTGGATGCTTTTCAGCACCCGTTTCACGTCTTTCTCGACCTGCACCACATCGGCGTCGTCGTAGGCTGCCATGCTGAAAAACTGGGCCGATTCGCCCGTGTTGTACAATTTCTTGAAGGTGTTGAAGGGAATATAGATATCCCCGTCGCCCCCAAAGGGCGTGGTCTGGGTATATTTGACAACCCCGATTACCTCAAAGTATACGTTGTCGATCCTGATATACTGCCCGATCGGGTTTTCGTCCTTCTCGAACAATTCCTGCTCGGTACGTTCGCCGATTACGGCCACCTTCCGCGCCCCGGCCTGGTCCTTCTCATTGATAAACCGGCCGCCGTCATAGATCTTCTGGGTGGCCATTTTGGCAATCTCCGGGAAATACCCGTATACCGGGTACGAATTCGATTTCAGCCCGCGCACGGTCAGGGCCGCCGAGTCGCCGAATACCCCTTTGGTATTGATCGGGGCAATGTACTGGATATCGGGGATCCGGTTGCGTAGCACCTCGGCATCGCCCACCCTAAGGGGAACGGCCCTGCCTATCTTGTAACCCCCGTACGGGATGCTGGTGCGGTTGGTCCAGGCCCAGAGGCTGTTCTTGGCAACGGTCTCGAAATTCCGCTCGAAACCATTGTCGAGGCCCTTGGCAGCGCCTGCCAGGGCAATGTAGATGAAGATGCCCCAGAGCACCCCGATCACCGTGATGATGGTGCGGGTCTTGTTCTTTCCGATGGAACCGAAAATCTCCTGCCAGGTATTTTTGTCAAATAACAACCGCATACTATTCGTCTCTGAGGGCTACAATGGGTTTGATACCGGCGGCCCTTCGGGCGGGCACATACCCGGCCACCCCGCCGAAAATGATCAGAAGCACGGTGGCAAATACGGCCACGCCAATGCTGATATACGGATTGGTGATGAAATAGTCATCGGCCAGGTTGTCGCCCAGCGATCGCAGGAGCCCGACGCCGATGAGCATGCCCACAAAGCCCGAGATCGTGGTAATGAAGACTGACTCCAGCAAAATGGTGCTGATCACCGTTCTCGGGGTTGCCCCGATGGCTTTGCGGATGCCTATTTCCTTGGTGCGCTCCTTCACCACATACACCATGATGTTGCTGATGCCGATGATGCCGGCGATGATGGTGCCGAAGGCCACTACGGTAACGATAAGCTGCAGGGCCCCGGCGAATTGCTGGTTCTGTTTCAGGTTGTCGGTCACGTTGCGGATAAACAGGGCATTGCCATCATCGGGGTGGATGTACTTCTTGTCTTTGATATACCGCCTCAGGTTGCGTTCCAGGGCCATGGCCCCGGTATACCCGAGCTCCGGTTTGAATTGCACGACAATCTGGTCAACATCATCGGTATTCTTTTCGATCAGCTGTCGGGTGGTATAGGGGATGAAGATCTGCCGCTCTTCGTTGTCGCCCCCTTCATCCTGAAAGACCCCGATAACCTTGAATACCGAACCGCCAATGTCGATGTATTTGCCCAGGGCGTTCTCGGCCCCGAACAGGTCGATCTCCACCAGGCGTCCGATCACGGCATTCCGCGTTTTCTCTTCGATATCGAGGTGGTTCAGGTAGCGACCCTTCATGATAACGGTCTTCTCGGCAAATTGCTGCCCCCAGTCTACCCCCTGGGTGGTATAGGAGTTGGATTCCTGTTTGTACTTCACCGTGGCACTGCGGCGGATGATGGGCGAAACATGTTCCAGGAACATGGGAAAGTTGGTCTTGATGTCGGCAAGGTCCGTATTGTCGAATTCAATGGTGCGGTTCGACTTGTATCCTTTGTAGGGGATGGAGGTGCGGCCGGGAAACAGGTAGATCACGTTGGTCGCATCCTGGGAGAAGAACTTGTCGAAGGTATTGACCAGCCCGTTCCCCATCCCGTAGAGGGTAATGAAGATGAGGATCCCCAGGGCCACGGTGAAGCCCGACAAAAAAGTGCGGAGCTTGTTCTTGCCGATGGTGGCAAAGATTTCGCGCCAAGTATCCCTACTGAACATATTCGGAGGCCCTTACCTGCTTGATTTTTTCATCTTCCACGATCACCCCGTCGCGCAGGTGGATGATGCGCTTGCACATGTGCGCAATATCCATCTCGTGGGTCACCACCAAAATGGTATTCCCCTGGTCGTTGATCTGTTGGATCAGGTCCATGACCTCATACGAAGTCTTGCTGTCGAGGGCCCCGGTTGGCTCATCGGCCAGCAGTACCTTGGGCTCGGAAGCCATTGCCCGGGCAATGGCCACCCGTTGTTTCTGCCCCCCGGAAAGCTCGCTGGGCAGGTGGTCGGCCCATTCTCTGAGGCCCACCTGCTCGAGGTACTTCATGGCTTTGGCCTCCCGTTCCTTGCGCGCCACTTTCTGGTAGTAAAGGGGCAGGGACACATTCTCGAGGGCCGTTTTGTAGTTGATCAGGTTAAAAGACTGGAAGACGAAGCCGAGGAATTTATTGCGGTATTTTGCCGCCTTGGTCTCATTGAGGTTTTTGATCGGCACCCCGTCGAGGATGTATTCGCCCGAATCGGCTTCATCGAGCATGCCCAAAATGTTCAGCAGGGTAGACTTCCCCGAACCAGACGACCCCATGATCGCCACCAGCTCGCCCGCCTCGGCCTTGAAGTTGATCCCTTTGAGGACATGCAGGGAGTTGCTCCCCATCTGATAGGACTTGTGTAAATCTTTGATTTCGATCATGGTTGGCTTTGTCATAAATTACCGGCCCGCGCAGGTTAGACCGCGAAGTTGAGAATTTGTTACAGAGGGTGGTCTAAATTTTATGTTAAAACCTTTCAGGCGCCCAACTCCGACTTGGCCAGGGCATTCCAGACCTTGATGGCATCCTGCTCGCCCAGGCCTGATTTCACTTCCACATAAATACCATCGCTGATTCCCAGCTCCAGGTCGCGTCGCTCAAATTGCTGCGGGCTCACTTCCACCTCCACAAAGGGCTTCTTGGTTTCGGGGTCGAACTGGACCAGGGCCTCCTTGACCGCCAGCACGCTGTCTGCCTTCCCGAGGATGATGGAGGCGTTTGCGCTGAGGCCGGCCCTTATAAAGAAGCTGTCCTGTTTTTTCAGGGAGCCTTTGATCTCAAACTGAATGGCCCCGTTCTCTTCTTTCCCCTTGGGGGCAATATAGTCGAGTACGGCGTCAAATACCTGGTCTTCAATGGCCCCCACGGTGATCTCGAGCGGGAGGTCTTCGTGGATCTTCCCGACCTCCGATTCGTCTACCTTCCCTTCGAAGATCATCTTGTCGATATCGGCTATGGCGGCGATGGTGGTCCCTTCGTTAAAGGTGTTGGCTTCGATTACCTGGTTGCCGACCTCGACGGGCACCTCGAGCACCATGCCGCTCACCGTCGCCCTGATCATGGTATTGGCTGCACTGCTCAGGCCCTGTGTGGTACCGGTGCGCACAATATCGTACCGCTTGTTGGCTGCCGAATAGGCCTGTTTGGCCTGGTCGTAGCTCACCTGGGCACGGTCCATGTCGGCCTGGGAGATCACCCCCCGGGAGAACAGGGCCTGCTGCCGCTCATAGTTACGCCTTTGGTCGTTCAGGTTGATCTTGGCGTCTTCAATGGCGTTCTTGGCATCGTTCAGGGCGCTCAGGTTGGGGACCACCTTGAGCTTGGCGATCAGGTCGCCCGACTTCACGAAATCGCCCCCTTCTACATAGATCTCTTCGATCACGCCTGAAATATTCGGCTTGATGAGCACTTCTTCAAGGGGAAGTATGCTGCCGGTAGCCACGGTCTTTTTGACGATATTCTGGCGGGAAGGCTTCTCAGTCTCGTACACCACGGGGTCTTCCGCATTTTTCTGGTAGAGGTAATACATAGAACCTCCGAACGTGAGCACGATCAGTGCCAGAATCAGGATGGTCAGTGACTTTTTCATGGATGTTGCGGTTTGAATCGAGTTTTATTTTTGTGTCGTTATTCGTCTCTGAGGGCTTCGATGGGCCGCACGCGGATGGCGCTCTGGGCCGGGATAAAGCCGGCCAGCAGGCCGGAGATAATGAGGATCAGCAGGGCCGCGGTAACCACGGTCAGGCTCACGCTCGGGTTGGCGAACATATCGACCGGGCCGCTGGCATCGAGCAGGGAGTTCACCCCGTAGATGAACAGGGCCCCCGTGGCAATGCCGGCCATGCCTGATAAGATGGTCAGCACCAGCGATTCCATGAGCACCTGCAGCCGGATGCTCCAGGGCTGTTCGCCCAGGGCCCGCCTTATGCCGATCTCCTTGGTGCGTTCGCGCACCACGATGAGCATGATGTTGCTCACCCCGATGATGCCGGAAAGCAAGACCAAAACCCCCACGAAGTAGGCGATAAAGCGCATGGCGCCAAAGAGGCTCACCACCCGGTTAAATTGTTCGTACAGGTCGAAATACCCGATGGCCCGGGTATCTTCGGGGTGTACCTTGTGCTTTTCCTTCAGGGCCCCCACGATGGCTTCTTTCAGGGAAGTAATGGAGGTCCCGTCGTGGGCGGTGATGGCCATCCACCCCACGTTGTCGGCCCGGTTGAAGGCCTGGGAAAAGGTGGTAAAGGGCACGAAGACCTGTTTCTGCCCTTCTTCCCCGTCCCCGTCATTCGTTTTTTTCCGGTAGGTGCCCACCACCATGAAGTTGACCCCCTGAATCTTAATATAAGAACCGATTACTTCTTCCCCGGCCTCGTACAACTCGCTGACCACCCCTTCCCCGATCACGGCCACCTTCCGCTTTTCGCGTATGTCGTTCTGGTTGACAAACCGGCCGGCTGTGATGCCCATGGGGTCCTGGTTGATGATCTCCGGGTAATCCCCGTAAATATTGTAGGCGCCCGTCTTGATGCCGCGCACTACGTTGCTGCCGCCCCGAAAGCCCCCCAGCTGGTTCCGGGCCGAGATATACCGGAGTTGGGGAAAGCGCTCGCGGAGCATGGGCACGTCTTCGAGCTTGAAGTTGAATTCGCGGTCTTTGGGAAGGCCCTCGTAAGCCCGGGTGGTGCGCCGCGTCCACATGAACATGGTATTGGTGGCAATGTCGCCGAAATCGGCCATAATGCCGTTTTCGAGCCCCCTGCCGGCCGCCAGCAGGATGATGAGGATCAGGATGCCCCAGAATACCCCGAAAGCCGTGAGCACAGTGCGGAACCAGTTGCTGGTGAGCACCTCCAGGATTTCTTTCCAACGGTCTATGTTAAACATGGCTCTTCTGGATTTGTACGCTGCCCGGCATTTTATTCATCGCGAAGGGCATTGATTACCTGAATGTTGGCTGCCCGCCAGGCCGGGAAAAACCCGGCGATGGTACCTGCCAGGATCAGCACGAATACCGTGGAAAGCGCCACGTTCAGGTCAACCGAGGGGTTCATGATATAATCCACTTCGATGTGAGGGCCGACCAGCTCCAACAGGCCCATGCTGAAAAAGAGGCCCAGGAACCCGGAGAGGGCGGTCACAAAAATGGCCTCATGCAGGATCATCCCCACGATCGACCAGGGCTTGGCGCCCAGGGCCTTGCGGATCCCGATCTCCCGGGTGCGCTCCTTGACTACGATGAGCATGATATTGCTCACCCCCACTACCCCGGCAATGATGGTACAGATCCCCACAAACCAGAAAAAGAGCTTGATGTTCCCGGTGAGGCTGTAATAGCGACGGGCCTCTTCCAGGGCGCTCCACACCTGGATGGCACTGGTGTCATCAGGAGCCACGGTATGCGCCTGTTGCAGGTAGGTGCGCAGCTCGTCTTTAAAGGCCACCGCCTCGGCCACGGCCTGGTCGAAGGTCTCTGCCGGGGGCAGCGTATAGGCCATATTGCTGACACGGTCTCCCCCGTTGAATACCTTTTGGGCGGTACTGACCGGGATGTAGATCCGCTCTTCCTCTCGCTCTTCCTGTTCCTTGAAAACCCCGACAATCTTAAACGGGATACCCGAAATATCGATAAAGGCCCCGACCGGGGTGTCGAGCTTGCCAAAGACATCCTTGCGGATCTTATTGCCGATCACGGCCACCTTGGCCGTGGTCTCCATGTCGGTATAATTGATGAAGCGTCCGTCGGCCATTTTGGCGTTGTCTATGAACTGGAAGTCGCCGTTGACGCCCTGTATCCCATACACCAGGGCTTCATTGCCATAGGTTACCGTAACCCCGTTGACAAAGTTGCGGGTTGACTGGTATTCGATGCGGGGGCCGTTCATCTGGCTCCAGGAATCGAAATTTTCGTTGCGCAGCTGGATCCGCCGCCCCGGGTTCATCCCCTTGAATTCCTTGGCAGTGGTTCCCGGCCAGACCCAGACCGAGGTGGAGGCGTCCTGTTCGAACTCATGGGCGATGCCATTGCGCATGCCCTGCCCGAACCCCAGCAGGATGACCAGGATAACCAAGGCGATGACGATGCCCGCCATTTCCTTGC
>CAYWZF010000059.1:0-10472 GCA_964461555.1 uncultured Robiginitalea sp.
TAATTTGCTAATTTGCTAATTTGCTAATTTGCTAATATTCCAAATGGGCCATTGATCAGTTCCCTGAGGGGGCAGGATCTGCTACCGCGCCAGGGTCTTTTTCCAACAGGAAATCTTGCCGCGTCACGTTGGCCACATCAATCTGCACGTCTAACGTATCGCTCGATATGAAACCAGCGGCCTCGGCCACAACCCGGTAGGAACCGGCCAGCAGGCCCATGATCGCGTAATTCCCATCTGCATCAGTAGAAGCAGTGGTATTCACTGTATCGGCCGCCAAAACGGTTATTTGAGTTCCTTCAATTGCGGTTTCGACGTCCTCTTCCATAAAGGTTACCCGGCCGGCGAGGGTCCCCGCCACGGATACATTGGTAGCCTTGATCACCGGCTTGAAATTAAAGCCGTTGATGCCGGCTGCGGTGTCAAGGTTCCCTTTGGCTACAAAGGAACTGCTAACGTCAAAATCGAGGAGCAGGTCGCTCGAAAGGCCGCCGGTTACGGTAATGCCGGGCTCAATGAAAACCTTGATCCCGGTCTGTTCCCCGCTGGGCACCTTCAGGTCGAAGGTGCGGTTGTCTGTAAGGACCACGTTCACGCCTTTTACATAGACGCGGACCAGGTCATAGGTGCCTGCCGGCACTTCTACATCGGCCAGTTCGGCTGTGACGCCGTTAACCAGGTCGAGCAGGTTGACAGGGATCTCCTCTTCCATCAGCACGACATACGGGCTGCCTCCTTCTTCCTCCTCAGAGTCGTCATCGCCATCTGCCCGGCGGGCTTCGACCTTGAACACGGTTACGTTGGCCTCCGACACGAGGTCATACGGAAAAGGCTTGTCAGTAAGCTTTACGACCAGGCGGCCGGTTCCATCGGTCGAAGGGGAATCGTTGGAATCCGAACACCCGGTCAGCAAGGCCGCAGCAGCCACAAAAAATCCAAATACTGCTCTCAATTTCATGATAGTGGGGTTTAAGTTACTAATTCGGGGCACCCGCCAGGGGCGGGCAAGGTGCTAAGTTTCAAAATATGAGTGGTTTTACCCAGCATTTTGATGGATTTTCGATGAAATACCAGGACCAAATCCTGTACCTTTATTCACCTCGCCCTTTCGGCAAAACATTCAGACCATGAAATCCCTTCTCCCTTTGATCGGCCTGTCTTTGCTGCTGCTGGCGGCTTGCAAGCAGGCGTCGCAGGAAGACCAGGCAGCCCTTTGGAAACAGGAAATCACCCAGGCAGAATCTGATTTTGCCCGGATGGCCCTTGAGCAGGGCATCGAACCGGCCTTTCTGGCCTTTGCGGCCGAGGATGCGGTGCTGATGCGCAACAACCAGGTAGTGCGGGGGCGAGACGAAATCAGGGAGTGGTTTGCCAAGCGGCCGTCAGACCCCTCTAAAATAAAACTGGAATGGAAGCCCGACTTTGTGGAGGTATCGGCTTCGGGCGACCTGGGGTATACCTATGGCGCGTATACCCTCACGGTAATCGACTCAACAGGTGCGGCCAGGACCCAAACGGGGATTTTCCATACCGTCTGGAAACGGCAGGCAGATGGCACCTGGCGGTTCGTCTGGGACTGACCGGCCTTATATGCGGAAAAGTGCCGGAATTCAGGGGTTATTTCATTACCTTGTTTGGGCATACGGGTCAGGAAGGGCTCCAACCCGAAATTCAAACCACTTAAAAATCAGACCATGGGCATCTTCTGGGACCTCATCCAGCAAAACGAACTTGACAAACAGGAGAAAAAAGCACAGGGCCTGGAAGCGCGGATCGAGCAGCTGGAATCGGAAATGGCCGCCACCCGCGACCTGCTGCGCAAAACACTGATCGCCCTCGAAGAGCACCTTTCGAGGGATATTGACGGGGACGGCGTTACCGGCTGACCCAAAAAGCACTGCTATTTCCATTGGACACTATCGATATCATCACGCTGATAGCGATCATCCTCTTTGCCCGGCTGGGGATGCGGCTGCTTTGGCGGTATTTAAAATCGCGCAAGGACGGTAAAAACGACCCATGATTGCCCTTTTCAGAAAGCTGCGCCGGCGACTGCTTGCCGGGAACCAGCTAACCAAATACTTCCCGGATGCCTGGCGGGGAGCCCTGTACCGGGCTACCTGATTGCCCGGCCGGCTAAATTGCTTGGCCCCCACCCCCACCCGACTTCAAGATAAGCCTGCCCCCTGCAAAAAGCCACCACCCTTTCCATCCAAATATTGCGTAACTTTTCGTGGGAACCGTCGTCTTATCGCTGCCGACAAACGCTTGCTTATGAAATCGTGCCTCCGCCCCCTGTTTCCGCTGCTGATGGCAGTGCTGATGAGCAGCCCGACCCTGGGCCAGCAGGCCCCTGAAATACCGGCCCCCGCCTGGATAGACAGCCTCTCGCACGCCAGCTGGGGTACCCTGAGCGTCCCGGAAAACCACGACGAACCCCAGGGGCGGCACATCCGGATTGCCTACGTGGTGGTAAAGGCCCAGGACAGCACCGCCAACCAGTTTCCCATCGTCTTTTTTGCCGGCGGGCCCGGGGGCAATGCCATCGACCCGGGGCTGGTGGGGTTTCTCCAGACGCACCCGCTTACCGCGACGCGCGACCTGATCCTGTTCGACCAGCGGGGCATAGGGTATTCATCTCCCCTGCCCGATATGTCGATGGCCTCGTTCAACATACTGGCGCAAAATGCCAACCCGGAGCAGGAGCTGCAGCTCACCCGGGCTATGATCGCCGATTACAAAGAGCGCTGCCGGGCAGCCGGGATACAGCCCGAATATTACAACAGCTTCCAGAACGCCCGCGACGTGGGCATGCTGTTCGGGCACCTGGGATACGCGAAATACAACCTCTTCGGCGGGTCGTACGGCACGCGCCTGGCCCGCGTGGTGCAGGACCTTTTCCCCTCCTATATACACAGCTCCGTGCTCGATTCCCCCTCGCCCCTGAGCACCGACTTCCTGGTGAGCCGCCTCGACAGCTATTCCCTGGCCCTGGAGCGGATTCTGGAATACTGCTCAGGCCAACCCGATTGCCATACCGAATACCCCCGGTTGAAAGACGACTACTTCAGGGCCCTGAAGCGCCTGAGAAATGAACCCATGGAGGTTCGCTTCAGCGACTCTGAAGTATTCTGGGTAAATGAACAGGACGGAATCTACCTGCTGAGGCGATTATTGTATATGGATGGCTCGCGGGAGAAAGCGCCCCGCCTGATCCGCGCCTTGCTGGAAGGCGACGTGGAACCGGTGAAAGAGGTATTGCAGTACGAATATGCACTCACCAACGGCCTTAACCTTTCCATGCTGCTTTCGGTGGAACGCTTTGAGAACTTCCGGCCTGAGAACACCGCAGCCGTCATTGCAGAAAAATATCGGGAGCACCCCCTGATCCCCGTGCCCATGGGTTTCTTCGACGCCTTCTACCGGGCCGGGCAGGGGTGGCACGAGGCCGTATTGCCGGTTTCGGAGCGCACGTTCAGGCCCTCTGCCATCCCCACCCTCATTTTTGCAAACCGCTACGATCCGGTCACCCCACCCGAATACGGCACCCTTTTCATGGAGACCCTCTCCAAAGGGCAGCTGCTCATCCTGGATGAAAGCGGGCACGGGGCCGGCAACCAGGACTGCAAAGACCAGGTGATGGCCGCTTTCATGGATGACCCGGAGGGCACCCTGGATACCTCGTGCCTGAATGTATATCGGGAATGAAGGAAGTCAGCAGTTCGCAGTACCAGTTGGCAGTGGGTTAAATTGAAAATTTGGCAATTTGGCAATTTGGCAATTTGGCAATATCAAAATTTTGGAAGTTGATATTGGGCCGTCTTCCTGATTGGAGGTTGCAGGGCCTGGGTGTATCTTCTCCCCCGGGGGTTGGGGGCTTTCCCCTTTTCAATTTGAAGATTTGAAAATTTGCCAATTTGTAAATGGGATAAGCGCTTCCGAAAGCTTCCTACTCCCTGAACTTTATACCTTAAACGTATTAGCACATGCGCCAATTGACCAATTGGCCCATTAAATAACCTGCCAACCGCCCTTGGCCGCCGAAGCCCTGCGAAGGCGGTAACTGCCTGCTGAATACTTCTATTTAAATAGCATGGGGGCGAACTCTGAGAGGTAGATGCGCCAGTTGGTCCAGGTGTGGCCGCCCGGGCTTTCCCGATACACGTAGGGGAAACCGAGCTCGTCCAGCTTCTGGCGCATGGTCACCACGCTCTCGATCAGGAAATCTTCTTTGCCGCAGGCAATCCAGTATACCTTCGGGGCCGCCGCCTTCAGGGCGAGGATCTGCTGCTCGCGCTTAGAGTGGTCAATGTTGATGCCGAAGCGGCTCAGGTCGGCAAAGCCCATGCTCATCACCCCGATGTAATCAAAGAGTTCGGGGTTCTCGAAGGTGGTGTTCATGGTTTGCAGCCCACCCATGCTCAGGCCGGTCAGGGCCCGGTTTTCCTTGCCGGTGGCCACCTGGTAGTGCGCCTCTATATAGGGGATCACATCCTGTACCAGGCTTTTTTCAAACATCATGTTGGCCATGCCGCCTACCCCTGCATTGGCTGACTCAAGGGCTGGGCTCACGGTGAAAGCTGCCGCCTGGTCGGGGTTGCCATTGGTCATTACCACCAGCATGGGTTTCGCCTTGCCGGCATTGATCAGGTTGTCGAGGATGTTGGCAGCCGTGCCCAGGCTGGGCCAGGCCTCCTCATCGCCCCCGCCCCCATGGAGGAGGTAAAGGACAGGATAATTGGCGTTGCTGTCTTCGTATCCGGGGGGCGTATAGACAAACATGCGGCGGGTGAGCCCCAGGGTGGGCGATTCATACCACACGGCTTCGACGCTGCCCTTGGGGCCGGTCTTGGCCCAGTACAGGTCAGAGGCCACACCAGGCACATACAGCACGCTGGCTGTGCTGAAGCGCCCGTCGCGCACAATGTTCTTGTTGGCCGGGTCGAGGGTGCGCACCCCGTCAACCATGAAGGCATAGGTATAGATTTCGGGATCCATAGCGGGCAGGGCCACAGACCATACCCCGCTTTCACCTTTTTCCAAAGGCGTCATTTGCTGGGCAAACCCGCCGTTCCCGTCGGGGGCCACCGGCATCCAGTTCCCGGTAAGCTTCACGTCCTTGGCATTGGGGGCCTGGATCCGGAAGGTGACCGTGTTGTCGGTTGCCAGCTCGGGCGATACCACCGGGGCATTCTGGGCGAGTTCCTGGGCGGCAAGGGGCCATGCCAGGAGCAAAACCAGGGAAAGAAGGGTTAAATGACCCGGTAGCTTATAATGGGTCTGACGGGTCGGATTAAGCGTTTTCATGGTTTGGAATGTTTATGTGTGAAAGATACACATTCAATCCGCCCTTGGCAATGCTTATTTGCTAAAAATGAAGCCCTTTCCTTCAGGAATTATCAGGTAGGTTTGGTGGCCAAAAGTCCTTTTCATATCTTAAAACCGGGGTAAGTCCCTACCAACCAGACCATGCTCCGTTTCTTCAGCCAACTCCGCCAGGGAAGCTCGTCCGATAACCGGCCCCGCGGCTACCTCCTTTACGCCCTTGGGGAGATCGTACTGGTCATGATCGGGATTTTGCTGGCCCTGGAGGTGAACAACTGGAATGAGGACCGGAAAGAGCGGAAGATCGAAGCGGAAACCCTGAAAGACCTGCGGGTCGAATTCGAGGAAAACCTGGCCGATGCCGAACGGGTTCTGGAGGGCAACCTGGGTATCTACCAGGCGATGTCGCATCTCCAAAAGGCCATCCGGGGCGAAACCCTTGATCCGGCCCGGAGCGACAGCCTCCTGTACGCCACCTTCGACTGGTTTGACTATACCCCCAAACCCGGGGCGTCGAACAACCTGATCAACTCCGGGAACCTGAACCTGATCAGCAACCGGGAATTGCGGAAGCTGCTCACCCTTTGGCCCGGTATTATCGATGAGCTCGACGACGATGAGCAACTGGCCAAGGCCTATTCCCAGCAGGAAATCGTGCCGTACCTGGCCCTGCATTATCCGATGTCGAACCTGGAGCAAACCGACATGGGGCTTGCCCTGTATCGCCCTGACGAAAACGGTGCATCTCCGGATATATACATTCCGGAGCCTGTCGCATTTGACGCAGGCAACCTTTTGGCAGACCCGGTTTTTCAAAACCACCTGGCCGTCAAAAAAATGTACGCCCGGCACAATGCCATGGAATGCCAGAAGCTGGTCAATGCCTGCCGGGAGATCCTTTCCCTGATCAATGAGGAACTCGCCCTGCGCAAAGCGGAGGGCACACCAGAAAAATAATCGGAACTATGAAAACTACCTCCCTTTGGAAATCGGCCCTGATCCTCCTCGCCCTGCTGACCGCATGCCGGCAGGGAGCCCCGCAAACCGAACTTGCCGCCGGCCAGATCACAGCAGAAACCGCCCCTCCAAAGCGCGTCTTGCGAGAGATTACCCTGAGGGGCTCCGGGTACGAACTCGGGCTGCAACACGGCAAATTGCTGAAGGCCGAAATCGGGGAAATCGTGGCGCGCTGGAAGGCCAACACCTCCGGCGAACTGGGTCGCGATGCCGATTCGGTGCTCTCCGAATTCTTCGAATATGCCCGGTTCGACGCCGCCATCCAACAATACGCCCCGGAACTGTACGAAGAAGTAAGGGGCATTGCCGACGGTTCCGGGCAGGCCTTTAAAGAAGTCTTTGTACTGAACCTGTTGGATGAGTTCTGGGTGTACATCGACAACCTCGAAAACCACCACTGCAGCAATGTAGGGGTGCCGGCCCGCGACGGCCGGCCAGGGTACGTCGCCCAGAACATGGATATCGAAACCTATACGGATGGCTTCCAGACCCTGATGCGCCTGGAGGCCACCCCCGAAAGGCCGGAACAGCTCATCCTCACGCATCCGGGACTGATTGCCCTCAACGGGCTGAACGCCTCCGGGGTCGGTTTGGTGATGAACACCATCATGCAGCTGCAAAGTGCCCCCGACGGGTTGCCGGTCGCCTTCTTTGTGAGGAAGATCCTGGATAACACCGAAGAATCGGAGGCCCTGAAATTCGTGCAGGAGGTGCCCCATGCCTCGGGGCAGAACTATATTTTAGGGATACGGGGCAAGGTCTACAATTTTGAGGCCTCGGCCAACCGGGTGGTGCGCTATGACCCCCAGAATGCGAACGGGACGGTGTACCACACCAACCACCCGATCGTGAATACCGACCTGAAGCCCTGGCATGCCGCTTACAACCCAGCCCAAAAGCCCGAAGACCTCCCGGTAGGGTCGAACAGCTACCTGCGCTTCGCCGCCGTGGAAAAACGGATCGCAGCCAATGCCGATATCTCGGATGAGACCCTCATGGAGGCCCTCCGCTCCAAAGATGACCCCGACAACCCGGTATGCCGGAACCCCGTAAATGGCGGGTTTACCTTTGCCTCCGTGATCATGACGCTGAGCACTCCTCCCACCCTGCAGATAACGGCCGGCCCACCCGATCATTCGGAATACGCCGCCTATAGCTTTGAGACTTTACAGCAATGATCCGCTTCTTCCGCAATTTGCGCCACCGCCTGCTCGCCGAAAACCGCGTGAGCCGCTATTTACTCTATGCCTTAGGGGAAATCGCCCTGGTCATGGTCGGCATTTTGCTCGCCCTGCAGGTGAACAACTGGAACGAAGCGCGCAAAGACAGGGCCTTCCTCGATTTCAGCCTGCAGGAAATCCACTCCGACCTGAAATCGGACCTTCGCATTATCTACAAGGGGATTGAACCCCGGCTCAAACGCCGGGAACTCGGCGCAAAACGCCTTTACCAGATGATGTTGGAAAACCAACCTCCCGAAGACTCCCTGTTTTTAGCCGCCTATGAGAACATGAAGATGAGCTTCCTGCTCACCTCCTCCACCCAAGCTTATGAATCACTGAAAGCGCGAGGCCTGGACATCATCCCGAACAAAGACCTGCAATATACCTTGTTCAACTTTTATGAAATATCCCTTCCCAGGGGGCATACTTTCATTTCGGGAGATGACCAAAACATCAAAGAGCGGACCGCCCAACTCGAAGAAACGGTGTTCCGGCTGGAAGTCCGGGAATCTGAACAGGGCCAGCCAGTACACGTCAAAGTACCCCGCTCCACCGACCTCGCAAACCTGCAAGCCTTGCACCGGATTCTGGAAATGAATAGTGCAGATACCAGCGATAAGCGCTTTCGCCTGAATAACCTCAAAAGGCAATATTTTACGATCCTTGACATCCTTGAAGGCGAAATGTCGCGGCGGACCCTTCCTTTCATCCCGTTCGACTCAACGGCCATTCAACCCGATTTCTGAAGCTCCGATTCTTACGCGCCCTCCACCAGCGACTGCTCACCCTGTCAGCCATTATCTGAAATGAAAAATTCCCTTGAAACTTTGCAGCAGCTCACCCTGTTGCGCTATTTTCCAGGGCCCAGCTCACTGCTTCCTCCACATGGATGCGGGTGGTATCAAAGACCGGGATCCCGGCATCGCCCTGTGAGATCAGCAAGGGTATTTCAGTGCACCCCAGTATCACGCCCTGTGCCCCGCGTTGCCTGAGCTTGTCGATAATCCGCTTGAATTGATCGCGGGACTCATCGCGGAGGATACCCCGCACGAGTTCCCCGTAGATTATTTCATGTACCATTTCCCGTTCTTCAGGCCCCGGCACCAGGGTCTGTATGTTGTGGTCCTCCAGAAGCTTGTTTTTGTAAAAATCCTTTTCCATGGTAAACCGGGTGCCCAAAAGGCCCACGGTTGACAAATTGCGGGAGGCAATCCGCTTTCCGGTGGCCTCTGCGATGTGGAGAAAGGGGATGGGTACCGCACGGATGATAGCCTCGCTGCACAGGTGCATCGTGTTGGTGCAAAGCACGATCAGTTCCGCCCCACCGCGATACAATTTGCCGGCGGCCCCGGCCATGAGTTTACAAAGCGCTTCCCAGTCGCCGGCATGCTGCAGCCTTTCCACCTCCGCAAAATCAAGGGAAACCATCAGGCAGGGGCAGGAGGCAAACCCGCCCCTTAACTCCTGTACCTTTTCATTGGCAATCCGGTAATATTCCAGGGACGATTCCCAACTCATGCCGCCTATAAATCCAATGGTCTTCATTTCTTTCGAGTCAAATTGCATGCAGGTTTACAGCCTTTGAAATTACCAAAATAGAATGATTCAGGAAGGCTCAGCTGGCAAGCGCCCGGCACTCTCTGGTATTCCTGTCGCCAGATCGGTCTTCATCCGATTTTTCAGCCCGGGTAATTATCAGTAATATCGCCCCAACGCCACTCAAAATGTAACGAGATGAAGAAACTGCTGATAACTACTATTTTCATATTGGTTGCCGTTTCAGGATACGGGCAGGACGAAAGGATTCCCAAAACGCCATTTACCCAAATGTATCTCCCGGTCTGGACCGAGGCCAGGGACCACTGTCTGGCGGTGGCCCGGGCCATGCCCGAAGACTTGTATGCCTATAAGCCTACAGAAGTGAGCAAGACCTTCGGGGAGCAGATGGTGCATATTGCCCATACCGTGGAGCTGCTTACCAGGCGTTATGTGCAGGGTATGGACGTCACCCCGAACACCCCTGACGCCAGCCGGATGTCCAAATCGGAAATCCTGGCTTTGCTCGAAGCGGGTTTTGCCTATACCACACAGGTCATTTACGACATCGAACAGGAACAGCTCGATGAAACCTGCGTGATGTACCACAGCGGGAATACGGTTAGCCGGGCGTTTGCCTTCTTCTACGTCCAGGACCATATGGCCAATCACCGCGCCAAGGCAAACCTCTACATCCGCCTAAACGGGATTCAACCCCCGGAATATACCTGGTAAAGCCAGAGACTTCCGGGTCCGTTTCGTTTCACCGCAAGGCATGCGGAGTTTCCTCCCGTCGGAAGGTTACTCCCTGTTATGGTAACCGTTTAAGCCTGAAATTTGATGGCAGGAATGTCAGCCTGAAACCATGCTCCGCTTCTTCCACTCATTCCGTGAAAAACTGCTGACCGGAAATCTTTTCAGCCGGCACCTCGCATAACTAAAATCCCAGGATTACTCCCCTTTCCACCCGGGCCCCATCACCACGCGCCCCGGGGTGGCCCCGGTGTGCTCCCCGTCTTTGAGCACCTGGGTGCCGTTCACAAACACATGCTCCATGCCGGTGGCATACTGGTGGGGCTGCTCGAAGGTGGCATGGTCGATGATGGTCTCTGGGTCAAACACCACTACATCGGCGTAGAAACCTGGTTTGAGGGCGCCCCGGTTTTTGAGCCTGAGGTTGGTGGCCGGCAGGGTGGTGAGGCGGTAGATGGCTTCCTCGAGGGGGATGATCTTTTCCTCCCGCACGTATTTCCCGAGCAGGCGGGCGAAGTTCCCATAGGCCCGGGGGTGCTCGCTGCCGTTCAAAAAGATGCCCTCAGGGGCCAGGGAGGCGGCATCGGAGCCGAAGCTCATATAGGGCAGGGCGATCTG